>NZ_CP026103.1:335222-670444 GCF_002902945.1 Paraburkholderia caribensis | reverse complement strand
GCAGGGCTCGGTGCGCGTTGCGCAGATGTGCAACGACTGGGGCCTCACGTGGGGCTCGCATTCGAACAATCACTTCGACATTTCGCTCGCGATGTTCACGCATGTCGCGGCGGCTGCGCCGGGCAAGATCACTGCGATCGACACGCACTGGATCTGGCAGGACGGCCAGTATCTGACACGCGATCCATTGCAGATCGCCGGCGGCAAGGTGAAGGTGCCGGCGAAGCCGGGCCTTGGCGTCGAACTCGACATGGACGCGCTCGAGAAGGCACATGCGCTGTATCAGCAGCATGGACTCGGCGCACGCGACGATGGTGTCGCAATGCAGTACCTGATTCCGAACTGGAAGTTCGACAACAAGCGGCCTTGCCTCGTGCGTTGATTTTTTCACGGCCTGAAACCATTCCAGAACGACGCGGCCTGCGTAGCCGCCGATACTTCAACACTGACTGACACACCCAAGCGAACTCAAACATGACCACGCCACAAGAACTCAAAGCGATCGTATCCGAAGGCCTTCTGTCGTTCCCCGTCACCGACTTCGACAGCAACGGCGACTTCCGCCCCGACACGTATGCCGCGCGCCTGGAATGGCTTGCGCCGTATGGCGCGACTGCGCTCTTCGCTGCGGGCGGCACGGGGGAGTTCTTCTCGCTGACGAAGTCGGAGTATTCGAATGTGATTCGTACTGCGACGGAGACCTGCAAGGGCAAGGTGCCGATTCTGGCGGGCGCGGGCGGCCCGACGCGTGTCGCGATCGAATATGCGCAGGAAGCCGAGCGCAATGGTGCGCAGGGCGTGCTGCTGATGCCGCACTATCTGACGGAAGCGTCGCAGGAAGGCATTGCGGCGCACGTCGAGCAGGTGTGCAAGGCGGTGAAGAACATGGGCGTGATCGTTTATAACCGCGCGAATTCGAAGCTCGGGGCGGATTCGTTGGAGCGTCTTGCCGACAAGTGCCCGAACCTGATCGGGTTCAAGGATGGCGTGGGCGATATCGAAAGCATGGTGACCATTCGCCGGCGCATGGGCGACCGGTTCTCTTATCTTGGCGGTCTGCCGACGGCTGAAGTCTACGCGGCGGCGTATAAGGCGCTTGGGGTGCCTGTTTATTCTTCGGCGGTGTTCAATTTCATTCCTAAGACGGCGATGGAGTTTTATCGCGCGATTGCTGCGGATGATCATGTCACTACTGGCAAGCTGCTTGATGAGTTCTTTTTGCCTTATCTGGCGATTCGGAACCGTCGGCAAGGGTATGCGGTGAGTATCGTTAAGGCTGGGGCCAAGCTTGTTGGACATGATGCCGGGCCTGTGCGGGCGCCCCTCACCGATCTGAATGAAGACGAGCTTGAGCAGCTCGATGGGCTTATCAAGAAGCTTGGAGCGCAGTAACGTTTTTTGTCTGCGACGCTGTTGGGGTTTTGGCCTTTTCGTTGGCAGCTGGGATTTTGCGTTCGCGGCGCGTAGCGGTTTGGTTGTTCCGGTCTTTGCGCGGGCATCCGCGATTTGTTTTGCTTTTGCTTTTGCTTTTGCTTTTGCTTTTGCTTTTGCTTTTGCTTTTGCTTTTGCTTTTGCTTTTGCTTTTGCTGGCATCCGCGAATTGTTAGCGCGCTTCAGGCGTCGCCCCTGTGCGGGGCGGCACCTACTTTTCTTTGCCGCCGCAAAGAAAAGTAGGCAAAAGAAAGCGGCTCACACCGCCAGCTCTTTTTTCTGCCTGAGGGCCCCCAAAGGTTCTTACGCTTCACACGGCAACCACATGACCCACGTTCGTTGCCAACGCTCTGAATGAGCGCCTCACCCGCTTCACACACCTGCGTTTCAGCACGCCGAGCCGGACAGTCCACCGCCGCCCAGGTGGCAAACTGTGTGTCGGCTTTCGCGCCATACGCGCACCACTCCGGACCGATAGCGCACGCCTCCCACCCTGTAAGAGCGCCAAGCCATACGACGCGACAACCTACACACAGTTTGCCACCTGGGCGGCCCATACCATTCGCTGGCGCTTGCACGAGTGCGGGTAATTGAAGCGGGTGAGGCACCTGTTCGAAGCGTTGGCAACGGGCACCAACCAGGGCCACTGGTGTGTGAAGTGTGGGGACGTTGGGGGCCCGTGGGTAAACGTCAAGCACTGGCGGTGTGAGCCGCTTTCTTTTGCCTACTTTTCTTTGCGGCGGCAAAGAAAAGTAGGTGCCGCCCCGCACAGGGGCGACGCTTGAAACACGCTAACAATTCGCGGATGCCAGCGAAAGCGAAAGCGAAAGCGAAAGCAAAAGCAAAAGCAAAAGCAAAAGCAAAAGCAAAAGCAAAAGCAAAAGCAAACCGCGAATGCCAGCGCAAAGCAAGAACCAAATCCCAGACGCCACCGCAAAGCCCAGAACAACCACACCACCGCTCCTCGATCCATTCCCGCCATTTGCTCGAATAGATAGCAGAAATAGTTGGTTTGGCCGCCAGTTTACGTTCACTAGACTCCCACTCATCTTGTCATAACAAGTTGAGCCATGTCGAAACCGGCAAGCCCCCTCGCCCCTGTCACCTCCGTGCCGCTCTACGCGCAGATCAAAGATGCGCTGCGCGTGCAGATTCTCGACGGCACCTACGCGCCGCATTCGCAGATGCCGTCCGAGCATGAACTCTGCGCAATGTACGGCGTCAGCCGCATCACCGTACGCCAGGCACTCGGCGACCTGCAAAAAGAAGGCCTGTTGTTCAAGCTGCACGGCAAAGGCACGTTCGTATCGAAACCAAAGGCGTTTCAGAACGTGAGTTCCCTGCAGGGCTTTGCAGAAGCGATGTCATCGATGGGCTACGAAATCGTCAACCAGTTGCGCAGCTTTCGCGTCGTCGAGGCCAATCGCAACGTGGCCGCGCGCCTCGGACTCGAAGAAGGCGCGCCCGTCACGGAAATTCATCGCGTGCGGCTGCTCAACCGCGAGCCCGTGTCGCTCGAACTGACGTGGCTTCCCGAAGCGCTCGGCACGCGTCTGGCGAATGCCGACCTCGTTACGCGCGATATCTTCCTGATCCTCGAAAACGACTGCGGCGTGCCGCTAGGCCACGCGGATGTCGCCATCGACGCGATCCTCGCCGACGACGAAATCGTCGACGCGCTGCGTGTCGAGGAAGGCAGCCCGGTGCTGCGCATCGACCGTCTCACGCACGACGCGGCAGGCACGCCGATCGACTACGAACATCTGTACTTTCGCGGCGATGCGTTTCAGTACCGCTTGCGCATCGACCGGGAAAAAGCGGGCAAAAGCGCGAAGCACAAAGCAACGAGGAAAGCACGATGAACACCCATGTACTCGAATACGACATCGTCGTAGTCGGCGGCGGAACGGCGGGACCGATGGCCGCTGTCAAGGCGAAGGAAGCCAATCCCGACCTGAAGGTCCTGCTGCTCGAGAAAGCCAACGTCAAACGCAGCGGCGCGATCTCGATGGGGATGGACGGGCTGAACAATGCCGTCATTCCCGGCCACGCGACGCCCGAGCAATACACGCGCGAAATCACCATCGCCAACGACGGCATCGTCGATCAGGCCGCCGTCTACGCATACGCCAGGCACAGTTTCAAAACGATCGAAGAACTCGACCGTTGGGGCGTGAAGTTCGAAAAAGACGGCACGGGCGATTATGCCGTCAAGAAAGTGCACCACATGGGCTCGTATGTTCTGCCCATGCCCGAAGGACACGACATCAAGAAAGTGCTGTACCGGCAACTGAAACGCGCGCGCATCGCGATCACGAATCGCATCGTTGCAACGCGTCTGCTGACCGATGCGCACGGCAATGTGAACGGCGTCATGGGCTTCGATTGCCGCACGGCGGCGTTCTACGTGGTTCGCGCGAAAGCGGTGATTCTGTCGTGCGGCGCGGCGGGCCGCCTCGGCTTGCCCGCCTCCGGCTACCTGATGGGCACGTACGAGAATCCGACCAACGCGGGCGACGGCTACGCCATGGCCTATCACGCGGGCGCGGCGCTCGCGAATCTCGAATGCTTCCAGATCAACCCGCTGATCAAGGACTATAACGGTCCTGCCTGTGCCTACGTAACGGGGCCGCTGGGCGGCTTCACGGCCAACGGCAAAGGCGAACGCTTTATCGAATGCGATTACTGGAGCGGACAGATGATGTGGGAGTTCTATCAGGAACTCCAGAGCGGCAACGGCCCGGTGTTTCTCAAGCTCGATCACCTCGCCGAAGAAACCATCCAGACCATCGAACAGATTCTGCATACGAACGAACGTCCGAGCCGCGGGCGCTTTCACGCCGGACGCGGCACCGATTACCGCCAGCAGATGGTGGAGATGCATATCTCCGAGATCGGCTTGTGCAGCGGACACAGCGCGTCGGGCGTGTACGTCAACGAGCGCGCGGAGACCACGGTAGGCGGTCTTTACGCTGCCGGTGACATGGCCGCCGTGCCGCACAACTATATGCTCGGCGCGTTCACGTATGGCTGGTTTGCAGGTCAGAGCGCAGCCGCGTTCGTTGCGGGCCGCGAACATGCGCCGCTCGATCAGCAACAGATCGATGCCGAACGCGCGCGCGTCTATGCACCGCTCGAACGCGAACATGGGCTTGCGCCTTCGCAGGTCGAATACAAGCTGCGCCGCATGGTCAACGACTATCTTCAGCCGCCCAAGGTGACGCGCAAGATGGAAATCGGCCTGCAGCGCTTCGAGGAAATCGCTGACGACATCGCGTCGATCAAAGCCACGCATCCACATGAACTGATGCGCGCGGCCGAAGTGCGCGCGATCCGCGATTGCGCCGAGATGGCCGCGCGCGCGTCGCTGTACCGGACCGAAAGCCGCTGGGGTCTGTATCACCATCGCGTCGACTATCCGCAGCGCAACGACGCCGAATGGTTCTGCCACACCCATTTGCGCAAGGATGCCTCTGGCCGCATGACCAGCGAGAAGCGCGCTGTCGAACCGTACATCGTGCCGCTCGACGAACGCGAACGCGGCTCGTACAGCAACCTGCGCATTCACGACGACAAACCCGATCCGCGCGCGAACGCCCAGGCGCTCGCCGATGTGACCGCCTGACGGGAGCACCCGCGATGTCCTTCATTCCACACGACATTCTTCATCGAAGCGCGGCACCCGTCACGATCGACGAAAGCAAATGCATCGCCGACAAAGGCTGCACGGTATGCGTCGATGTCTGCCCGCTCGATCTGCTCGCCATCGACCTCAGCAAGGGCAAGGCCTATATGCAGTTCGACGAATGCTGGTACTGCATGCCGTGCGAACAGGATTGCCCGACAGGCGCCGTGAAAGTCGATATTCCCTATCTGCTGCGCTAGCGAGACGACGCGAGCCCGCAGCACTCACTGTCTTTGCATGGATACCAACGAAAGAGCCGACATCATGACCATCCGCTACGCGCTACCTCACTTCCTTTCCGTTGCTTCCCTCGTCTTCGCCTTCACGGCGGGTTCGGCGCATGCCGAAACGATCCGCGTCGCCATCGGCACGCAGGACACGACGATCAACTGCGCGACAGGCGGCCTGCTGATCCGCGAACTCAATCTGCTCGACAAATATCTGCCGCATACGGGCAAATACAAGGACGTGACCTACGACGTGCAATGGAAGGACTTCACGTCCGGCGCGCCGATCACCAACGAGATGGTCGCAGGCAAGCTCGACTTCGGCGTGATGGCGGATTTTCCGGGCTCGCTGAACGGCGCGGCGTTCCAGAAGGCGGGCCGCAAGAGCGTGTTCATTACCGTGTTGTCGGGCAGCGTGGACGGCAGCGGCAACGGCATCGTCGTGCCCGAGAATTCGACGATCCGTTCGATCGCCGATCTCAAGGGCAAAACGATTTCCGTGCCGTTCGCATCGACGTCCCACGGCATGCTGCTGCGCGCGATCAAGGCACAAGGCTGGAATCCCGACACCGACGTGAACATCATCACGCAGGCGCCGGAGGTAGCAGGCAGCGCATTGAAGGCAAACAAGATCGACGCGCATGCCGACTTCGTGCCGTTCGCGGATCTGTTTCCCTATCGCGGCATCGCGCGCAAGATTTACGACGGCGCGCAAAGCCATGTGCCCACGTACCACGGCGCGCTCGTCGATGCAGCCTACGCGCAGAAGTACCCCGAAGTGGTCGTCGCGTACCTGCGCGCCGCCATCGAGGCGAACCGTCTGATTGCGCAAGACCCCGAGAAATACAGCCTGCTGATCCAGAAAACGACGGGCATCGAAGCCCCCGTCGATTATCTGTATCACGGTCCGCTCGGCCTCCAGACCCGCGACCTCACCTGGAAGCCGGAGTATCGCCAGGCCACTGCGACCGCAATCGAAACGCTCAAGCTGCTGAAGAAGACGGACGTCGATCTGGACGTGAACACGTTCATCGACGATCGCTATATCCGTCAGGCGTTCAAGGAATCCGGACTGGACTACGATGCCGCGTTGAAGAACTACGCGAAGCAACCCCTCGTCGCCAACGACGCCGTCACCGGCAAGCCGATTCGCAACTTCAACGACGTCGCCCAGGTGTGGCTCGACAGCGAAGCGAAGGTCCGCAATTACGCAACGGCGGATGAAGCGTTCGCGGCACTCGGCAAGATCGAGCAGTCGGGCGGCAAGGCGCGTGCCGTGTTCGTTCACGATCACGCCAGCGGCCTCAAGCTGTTCGCAAACCAGGCGTGGTACGTGAAGGACGCGCATGGCGCGATCACCGCGTTCCTGCTGAAAGCCGGCGCCGACCAGTACGCGCAACAGGTGTCGGGCGCCGTCGTCGATTTTGCCGCCGCGAAAACGGGCGCGGCGCAAGCCGTCGCGTCGCGCTGAGCGCGTTGGATCGTCACGTCACATCGGGAACCCGTCCATGGCCGCCACTTTTGAACTCCGCGACAGACGCGAACAGACACGCCGACGCGCGCCTCTCTTCACACCAGCGACCAGGCGTCGCGCGTGGCGCGCCACATCGCTCGCGGTGTGCGTCGCGCTCTGGCAACTGGCCGTGCACTTCAGGCTGTCGGCGGGCTTCATCACGTTCGCCAACGTACCCGCCCCTTCCGATGCGCTGCCCGCGCTATGGTCGCTGCTGCATTCGCCCAAGCTGCCGATGCATCTGGCCGCAAGCATCTGGCGCGTGCTGGCGGGCTTCTGTGCAGCAACGGTGGTCGGCGTCGGCCTGGGCCTCGCGATCGGACGCTACCGTGCCGTCGAAGATACGGCGCTGCCCGCGCTCGAAGTGCTGCGGCCCATTCCCGCCGTCGCGTGGATACCGCTCGCGATCCTGATGTTTCCCTCGTCGGAACTCAGCATGATGTTCATCACCTTCATCGGCGCGCTGTTTCCGATCCTGCTCAATACCGTGCATGGCGTGGAAGGCGTCGATCCACGCCTCGTTGCGACGGCGCGCAGCCTCGGCACAAAGCCGCTCGCGCTGTACACGGAAGTCATCCTGCCCGGCGCCGCGCCCGCGATTTTTACGGGCCTCGCGATCGGCATGGGAACCGCGTGGTTCTGTCTCGTCACCGCAGAGATGATCGCGGGCCAGTATGGCATCGGATACTTCACGTGGGAGTCGTACACCTTGCAGAACTACCCGGATATCGTCGTCGGCATGGCGCTCATCGGCGCACTCGGCATGGGCAGCAGCGTGCTCGTCAAACGGCTGGGCATCGCGCTCACGCCGTGGTACCGATTGCAGGAGAACCGCCGATGAGCAGCGCCGGCCTTGAAGCCGCCACCACGGCGGCCAGCATCAGCGTGCGCCAGCTTGCCGTCGAAGTCGGTCCGCCGCACGCGCGCATCGCCACGCTCGACGGCCTCGACGTCGATATCGCGCCCGGTCAGTTCGTCTGCGTGCTCGGCCCTTCGGGTTGCGGCAAGTCGACCTTGCTCGGCGCGATAGCGGGCCATATCGCCGCGACGCACGGCACGATTGCCGTCGACGATGAAGCGGTCGACCGTCCGCATCCCGAGCGCGGCCTGGTGTTTCAGCAGCACACGCTGTTTCCGTGGAAGCGCGTGATCGACAACGTCGCTTTCGGTCTCAAGATGAAGGGACTCGGCGCGAGCGAGCGGCGCAGGCAGGCAACCGAACTGCTCGAACTCGTCGGACTGGGCGGATTCGACGCGCACTATCCGGCGCAGCTGTCGGGCGGCATGCAGCAGCGCGTCGAGATCGCACGCGTGCTGATCAACCGGCCGCGCGTGCTGCTGATGGACGAGCCATTCGGCGCGCTCGACGCGCAAACTCGCCGCATGATGCAGACACTGCTGCTCGATATCTGGGCGAAGGTGCGCACCACTGTCGTGTTCGTCACGCACGACATCGAAGAAGCGCTGTTTCTCGCCGACCGCATCCTGATGCTGTCGCAGCGCCCGGCTCGCGTGGTGGCGGACATCCCCGTGCCCTTGCCGCGCCCGCGCCGCGACGACACGACGCTCGACCCCGCCTTCATCGATATCAAGCGCCAATGCCTTGCACTGCTGCGCGAGACGGCATGACGCCGCGCAACCTCACACTTTGATCGTCCATGACCGACCCGACCATTCTGACCTACGATCCCCAAACACTCGCGCCGGAAGCGGCAGCATTGCTGCCGCGTCTCGCGGATGCCGATGCCGTCGTGCGGCGCATCGCGCTGCTCGAACTCGCCGACCTCGAAGACCCCGACGCGCTGCAACCCATCGTTGCCGCGCTGAAGCACGACGAATCCGCCGACGTGCGCAGCGAAGCCGCACGCGTGCTCGGCGCGTGGGAGCAACGGGAGATCGTCGCGGCGTTGTGCGAGGCGCTGACCGACGCGCAGCACGATGTGCGCGCAGCGGCTGCGTCGAGTCTGTCGGCGTTGAAGGACGCGGCTTCCGGCGAAGTGCTGTGCGCGTGGGTCGAGCATCCCGAGCCGTTCGTGAAGGCGGCCGTGTTGCGCGCCTTGCGCGAACTGCGTTATGCCGACGCGTTCTCAGCCGCAGTGCGCGCGCTCGATCACGACGACTCGAGCGTACGCATCGAAGCCGTCGGTGTGCTCGGCTGGCTCAAGGATACGCGCGCACTCGCGCCGCTCGCGCGGGCCGCGACGCGTGACGCCAGCGCGGAGATCCGCCGCACGGCCGTCGGCGCATTGGGCTTTGCGCCAGCGGACGATGCCGCGACAGCCGACGCGCTGCTGCACACGCTCGCCGATCCGGCGTGGCAAGTGCGCGAAGAAGCCGCCACGACGCTAGGCAAGCTGCGTGCGCAAGCCGCTCGCGACGCGCTGATCGCCGCGCTGGACGACGCCTACTGGCAAGTGCGTCTGCGCGCGGCGCGGGCCCTGGGTCAACTGGGCGACCGCGCCGCCGCACAACCGCTCGTCGCGCTGCTGTCGCACGCCATCAGCAACTTGCGCAAGGAAGCGGCGCTCGCGCTCGGCGAACTGCGCGATCCATCGACACTCGCCGCGCTGGAACACGCACACGACGACGCCGATCCCGAAGTCCGCAAGGCCGTGCGGATCGCCTTGCAACAGATCGCGCAGACCACGCGATGAAAACGCCTCGCCACATCGAGATCGACCACGCAGCGCACACGTTGACGCTGCATTGGCCCGACGGCGCGACGCAGTGCGTCGCGCATCGCGTGTTGCGGCAGCTTTGCCCTTGCGCCGAATGCAAGCGCCTGCGCCTGCACGGCGGCGCACCCGTCGTGCCGGACGACATCGCACTGCTGGACGTTCGCCCCGCCGGATACGGCGTCCAACTGCTGTTCAGCGACCGCCACGAACGCGGCATTTTCCCGTGGGCGTTTCTGGAACGCCTGCCGTCCACACGCTGATCCAAGCAGGCCGGTCCATATCTAACATGCGCACTCGATATCTTTATCTGAATTTACTATTTAAATTCTGCATAACGCAGTGATAGCCTGATTTCGACCTGCAGACGCTGAGCGCGTCTGCTTTCACATCTAATCGTCCGTCGAAGCGGAACATCCGGCAAGGAGCCAACGTGAGCGTCGAATTCATCGGCATGATCCAACAGCGCAAGGTATCGGAAACGCATCTGCCGCAAGGCCCCGCAATCGATACCGACTACGTGCGCGCCTTTGCGCAGGCCCACGAGAACGCGGGCTTCGATCGCATACTCGTGCCGCACAGTTCGACGAGCCCCGACGCGACCATCACGATTGCGTATGCTGCGAGCGTCACCTCACGCGTGCACTTCATGCTCGCGCACCGCCCGGGCTTCGTCGCGCCGACGCTGGCCGCGCGTCAACTGGCCACGCTCGATCATTTCTCCGGCGGACGTCTCGCCGTGCACTTCATCTCCGGCGGCAGCGACGAGGACCAACGCCGCGACGGCGACTACCTCACGCATGACGAACGCTATGCGCGCACCGACGAATATCTGCAGATCCTGCGGCGCGTCTGGACTGAAAACCAGCCGTTCGATCATGAAGGCCGCTTTTATCGCTTTGAAAAGGCTTTCTCGGATGTGAAGCCGAAGCAGACGCCGCATGTGCCGATCTATTTCGGCGGTGCTTCGGAGGCTGCGCTCGCCGTTGCGGGCAAGCACGCCGACGTCTACGCCTTGTGGGGCGAATCGAAACAGCAGGTCGCCGAACTGATCGCGCGCGTGCGTGCCGAAGCCGGCAGGCATGGCCGCAACGTGCGCTTCTCGGTGTCGTTCCGCCCGATTCTCGCGTCGACGGAACAGGCCGCGTGGGAACGCGCCGAGCACATTCTCGAAGAAACACGGCGTTTGCGCGTCGAACAGGGCTTTTCGCGCGGCGGCCCGCAGCAGAGCGAAGGCGCCAAGCGCCTGCTGGCCGCGTCGGGAGACGGCGTGCGCGCCGACGACCGGCTGTGGACGGCCGTCGCCAAGGAAATCGGCGGACGCTCGAATTCCACGGCGTTGGTCGGCACGCCGGCACAGGTCGCGCAAACGCTCTCCGAGTATTACGAGTTGGGCGTGACGACCTTCCTGGTTCGCGGATTCGATCCGCTCGAAGATGCCATCGACTACGGGCGCGAGCTGATTCCGGCGACGCGCGAGTTGACCGCGCGCATCCGCCGCGCCGCGTGACGACGGGAGCCCATCGGAACATGAGTACCCTACTTCACGATACGCCCTCGCTCGCGCTTCGCCAGACACCCGTGCGCAAGTTCTGGTTCGACGACGACGCCGCGCCGCAGCGCACGCTCGCGCAAGAACGCCGCCACCGGCAGGAGCGTCTTGCAGGCGCATTCCGCCTGTTCGCGCGGTATGGCTTCGCACAAGGTCTCGCGGGTCATATCACCGCGCGCGATCCCGAATGGACCGACCACTTCTGGGTCAACCCGCTCGGCAAGCATTTCGGCCGCATCCGCGTGTCGGACCTGTTGCTCGTCAACCGTCATGGCGAGATCGTCGTCGGCGACGGTCCCGTGAATCAGGCGGCATTCGCGATTCACGCCGCGATCCATGAAGCGCGGCCCGACGTCGTCGCCGCTGCGCACACGCATTCGCTGTATGGCAAAGCATGGTCCACGCTGGGACGCAAGCTCGATCCGTTGACGCAGGACTCGTGCTCGTTCTACGAGGATCACGCGCTGTTCGACGACTTCAAAGGCGTCGTGCTCGATACCGGCGAAGGCGCGCGCATCGCCGACGCGCTTGGCCAGCACAAGGCGGTGATCCTGAAGAACCACGGCATACTGACGGTCGGACCGAGTGTGGAGGCGGCGGCATGGTGGTACATCGCGCTCGACAACGCATGCCACGCGCAACTGCTCGCCGAAGCGGCCGGCACGCCGCAGCCCATCCCGCACGACATGGCCGCGTTGACGCATCAGCAGGTCGGCCGTCCCGGCGGCGCGCTGCACTCGTTCGAGAGCTTGTACGAAGGGCTCGTCGAAGAAGAACGGGAGCTGCTCGACTGATGGCGATTCACAAACTGCGTCATTTCGTCGGCGCGATCGCGGCGCTCGGCGATGCCAATACCGCTGAACCCGAATTGCTCGAACGTGGCGGGGATGCCTTGCGCGAGCTGATCGACGCCGACGACTGGCTGCCAGAGGCTTTTGCGCAACCTTCCCCCGAGCGTTATCAGCAATACCTGCTGTATGCCGACGTGCAACAGCGCTTCAGCGTCGTCAGTTTTGTCTGGGGTCCCGGACAGCAGACGCCGATCCACGACCACACGGTGTGGGGCTTGATCGGCGTGCTGCGCGGCGCGGAACTCGCCGCGCCCTTTACGCGCGACAGCGACGGCACACTGCGCCAGGCAGGCGACGAAATTCGCCTTGAAAAAGGCGCTGTCGAAGCGGTCTCGCCGCGCATCGGCGATATTCACCGGGTGCGCAATGCGTATGATGACCGCGTGTCCGTCAGCATTCACGTCTATGGTGCGAACATCGGCGCAGTGCTGCGCTCGACCTACGCGCCCGACGGCCTGAACAAGCCTTTCATCTCCGGCTACTCGAACGAAACCATCCCGAACCTGTGGGATCTCAGCAAGGAACGTCGTCATTCATGAAGTCATATCCGCTGCGCACTTATGAAGACGTGCGCGAAGCGCTGCTCGCCAGGCGTGAAATCGCCCTGCTCGATGTGCGCGAAGAAGACCCGCATGCGCAATGTCATCCGCTTTTTGCGGCGAATCTCTCGTTGTCGCGCATCGAACTCGACGCGTGGACGCGCCTGCCGCGCCGCGATGTGCCTGTCGTCCTGTTCGATGCGGGCGAAGGCTTCGCGGAGCGCGCCGCCGACACCTTGACGGCGCTGGGCTACACGAACGTCGCGTTGCTCGCGGGCGGATTGGACGGATGGATACGCGCAGGCGGCGAAGTGTTTCGCGACGTCAACGTGCCGAGCAAGGCGTTCGGCGAATTCGTCGAAGCGCAGCGGCACACGCCGTCGCTTTCGGCTGAAGCCGTCGATGCGCTGCTGAAGAACGGCGACGACGTCGTCGTGCTCGACGCGCGCCGCTTCGACGAATATCAGACGATGAACATTCCCGGCAGCATCAGCGTGCCCGGCGCGGAACTGGTGTTGCGCGCACGTGCGCTGGCGCCGAAGCCCACCACGCGTGTGATCGTCAATTGCGCGGGGCGTACGCGCAGCATCATCGGCACGCAATCGCTGGTCAACGCAGGGCTGCCGAATCCCGTTGCCGCACTGCGTAACGGCACGATCGGCTGGACGCTCGCGGGCCAGCAACTCGAACATGGCAGCGACCGTCGTTTCGATCTGCAAACCGGGCTCGACGCCGCGGACATCGACGCATCGCGGCGTGCCGCGCTCGCGCTCGCGCAACGCGCGGGCGTGAGCCGCACGACGCTCGACGAAGCCGCGCGCTGGGCCGCCGACTCGTCGCGCACCACCTATCGCTTCGACGTGCGCACGCCCGTCGAATACGAACGCGCGCACGCGCCCGGCTTCCAGGGCGCGCCGGGTGGACAGCTCGTGCAGGAGACGGACATGTTCGCGCCTGTGCGCGGCGCACGTGTCGTGCTGTTCGACGACGACGGCGTGCGCGCGAACATGACGGCTTCGTGGCTCGCGCAGATGAACATCGACACGTACGTGGTAGACGCCGCATCGCCGGACGACCTGACGGCAAGCGGCCCGTGGCAAGCTGCGAAGCCGCAGCCTGCTGCGACGCCGGCGCTCGCGCCACAAGAACTCGCGGCGCTGCTCGCCGACACGGCGAGCGGTACGGTCGTGCTCGATGTGACGTCGAGCGCCAATCATGTGAAGGCGCATATTCCGGGCGCGAACTGGATCGTGCGCTCGCGCCTGTCGAATGCCTTCGACGATCTGCGCGCCTTGCCCGATGCGAAGCGCTATGTGATCACCTGCGGAACGAACGCGCTCGCGCCGTATATCGCACCGGAAGTCGCGGCGTTGACGGGCAAGCCGGTGCAGGTGCTCGATGGCGGCACGTCGGCGTGGATCAGCGCGGGCCTCCCTGTCGAGCATGGCGATGCCCGTCTCGCTTCACCGCGCATCGACCGTTACCGGCGCCCCTATGAAGGCACCGACAATGCGCGCGAAGCCATGAACGCCTATCTGGAATGGGAATACGGTTTGGTCGCGCAACTGGACCGCGACGGCACGCACGGGTTCTTCGTGATCTGATCGGGACTTGTCGGGAGTCGTCCGAAATCTCAAGCCGCGCGCGACAAACGTGCGGCCTTGAAGCTCTTTTCGATGCTTTCCGACAGCACCGTCAACGCCGACTGCATCTTGCCGAGCGCCCGCGAGCGCACCATCCACACCGCGATTTCAGGCTTGAAGTCACTGAGCTGGATCACGTCGAGTTGCGCCGCGTACGCGCTTGCATCCAGCAGCGGCAACGGCACGAGACCCAACCCGACGCCGTCGGCGACGAGGCCGAGTTGAAGCTCGGTGCCGAGCGTTTCCAGATTCAGCTTCAACGCGTAACCCTGCGCGGCCAGCGCGTGTTGCAGTCCCGCGCGAAAGCCGCAACCATCGGGATTCAGCACCCAGCCATACGCCTGGCATTCGGCCAGCGTATGCGCGCGCTTTTTCATGCTGCCCTTGCGCGCGACGACGGCCAGCTTCAATGGACCGAGCACCTCGCCCACCAGTGCTTCGGGCAGTGCACGGTTAGCAGGCAGCAGCACGACGGCCGCGTCGAGTTCACCGTCTTCGACCTTTTGCAGCAGCGGATTGCCCCAACCCGTCGATACACGGGCCTGCAATTCCGGGTGTGCTTCACGCAACGCATGCAAGGCCTTCAGCATCGCAACGTCGGCGACCGTCTGCGCGACGCCGAGACGCAGCACGCCCGCAAGCGGCGCATCGTCGGTGACGAGATGTCTGAGCGCTTCGACTTCACGCACGATCGCGCGGCATTGCTCGTAGACGGCGCGCCCCATCGGCGTCGTCTTTAAAGGCTTTGTGTTGCGGTCGAGCAAGGCCACGCCGAGCGCTTCTTCGAAGTTCTGGATGCGGCGCGTTACGGCGGGCTGCGTAAGCGCCAGCGCATTGGCTGCCTGATTCAGCGACTGGCTGCGCACGACAGCGACAAAGGCCTCGATCTCATCGAGTTTCATTGAGTGCTTTCCGCTTGATGAAGGTTGGATCAACGATGTGTCGAGCTTAACGTGATTGACGTATCGCATTCAAGGCCGCACACGTATTTCGATCTCGCATATTAGCAAAGCAGAACAATGCGTTTGCCTTATAAAAAGCGCCTGCGTATCGTAGGCTTTTCATCCTCTCTCGCATTGGTCACGATCCATCATGCACCGTCTGATTGCCCGTGTTCTCCTCGTGGCGTTATCCGCCGCCCCGTTCGCCGCTCACGCCGACACCACCCTCAAGGTTGGCGATCAGCAGTTGCAGACGCGCGGCATTCTCGAAGCATCCGGGCAGTTGAAGGACGTGCCGTACAAGATCGAATGGTTCAACTTCCCCGCTGCGCAGCCGCTTGGCGAAGCGCTGAATGCGGGTGCAATCGATGTCGGCGGACTCGGCGACGCGCCGTTGATCTTCGCCTACGCAGCCGGCGCGAAGGTGCGCGCCGTCGCGGTAACGCGCTCGCAGCCCATCGACCTTGCGATCATCGTCCCCGATCAGTCGCCCATCAAAAGCGCCGCCGATCTGAAGGGGAAGCGCATCGCGACGACGCGTGGCTCGATAGGCCATTACCTCGCTATCGCAACGCTGGAACGCGCGGGCATCAAGCTCTCCGACGTGTCGCTACGCTTCATGCAGCCCGCCGATGCAAAGGCGGCGCTCGCGTCGGGCAACGTCGATGCGTGGTCCACATGGGACCCGTACGTGGCGCTCGCCGAACAGCGCGATCACGACCGCAGCATCGCGAATGGTGTGAATCTCTCGTCGGGACTGAGCTTCCAGGCGGCAACGGAAGACTCGATCAAGGCCAAGCGCACGGAGATCGCCGACTTTCTGAAGCGCGTCGCGGCCGGGCAGCGCTGGGCGCTGTCGCATCCCGATGAAGTTGCCGCGATGCAATCGCGCGTGACAGGCTTGCCGCCCGAAGTGTTGAAGACCGTCTATCAGCGCGCGCAACTGCACCCTATCGCGATCGACGACCATGTGATCGCCGAGCAGCAAAAGACCGCCGATCTCTATCACCGCGCCGACGTCATCAAAACGCGGCTGGATGTCGCGCCGAGTTTCGACCGTCAGTTTCCGCTGGATGCGCAGTGATCTCGCGCCGCGCATTGTTCAGTTCCATCGACACACCGGGTCCGATATGACACGCCGCCATCCCGACACTGCATTCGTCGATAACGAGCGCGACGCCGATGCCCTCGACGCGCTCGCGGACCTCGACAGTCCGCGTGCCGATACGTGGCTCGCCGCGTTGACCGATGATTTCGCCGCCAGCGCCGCCGCGCTCGACGCGGGGCCGCATTTTCCACACGACAACCTCGCGAAGCTGCGCCGCGCCGGGCTGCTCGCGTTGACGGTGCCGCGCGCGCTCGGTGGCCGCGAAGCGACCCTTGCGCAGACGTTGAAGGTGATACGTGCCATTGCGCGCGGCGAGCCTTCGACAGCGCTGATCGTCGTGATGCAATGCCTCTACCATCTGCGTTTGCAGGCGAATCCCAACTGGCCGGTCGCACTCAAGGAACGCATTGCGCGCGACGCCGTCGAGCGCGGCGCGCTCATCAATTCGCTGCGCGTCGAGCCGGAACTCGGTTCGCCGTCGCGCGGCGGACTGCCGGGCACCGTCGGCAAACAGGAAAGCGATTACTGGATACTGAACGGCCGCAAGCTCTACTCGACAGGCAGCCCGGGGCTGACGTGGTTCGCCGTATGGGCCCGCACGGATGAAGCATCGCCGCGCGTCGGCACATGGCTCGTGCATCGCGACACGCCCGGCATCCGCTTCGGCGAACCGTGGAATCATCTCGGCATGCGCGCGACGGGCAGTCACGAAGTCATTTTCGACAACGTGCGCGTGCCGCTCGATCACGCTGTCGATCTGCAATTCCCGGGTCCGTCAAACGGCATGGACCCTGTCACCAGCCTCTGGATGAATGTGCTGCTGCCTTCGATCTACGACGGCGTCGCGCGCGCGGCCCGCGACTGGTTTGTCCATTGGGCAGCCCAACGCGTGCCATCGAGCCTGAACGCGCCGCTATCGAGCCTCGACAGTTTCCAGCAGACGGTAGGACGTATCGACGCATTGCTCTTCAATAACCGCGTGTTGCTCGACGCGGGCGCGGCCGGGCATGTGAGCGCAACGGAAGCACCGACGATCAAATATCTCGTGAGCCAGCATGCAATCGAAGCCGTCGAATTCGCGCTCGAAGCAAGCAGCAATCCGGGCCTGAGCCGCAACAATGCGCTCGAACGCCATTACCGCGATGTACTGTGCGCGCGCATTCACATGCCACAGAACGATACGGTGCTCGGCAATCTCGGGCGCGCGGCGTTCGCGTCGCTCTCATAGCGCGACCGTGCAAACCGCTCGAAGGGCGTGCCGATTGCGCAATGGCATGCGTCGCGGATAACGGCTAGATCCCGCCGGTGCCCGTATAACGATAACCGGCGGGATTTGCGCACGACCGCTGTTATTCCTGAATGAACTGCAGCAGGTCAGCGTTGACGAGCGAGGCGTGCGTCGTGCACATGCCATGCGGCGCGCCTTCGTAGATCTTCAGCTTGCCATTCGGAACCAGCTTCGACGAAAGTTTCCCGGAATCGTCCAGTGGCACGATCTGATCCGCGTCGCCTTGCAGTACCAGCGTCGGCACGGTCATCTTCTTCAGGTCTTCCGTGAAGTCCGTTTCCGAGAAGGCCTTGATGCAGTCGTACGCGCTCTTGATCGAGCATTGCATGCCTGCATACCAGAACGCGTCGATGGTGCCCTGCGACGGCTTCGCGCCTTCGCGATTGAAGCCGTAGAACGGCAAGGCCAGATCCTTGAAGAATTGCGAGCGGTTGTCGATCACGCCCTTGCGGATGTCGTCGAATACCGAGATCGGCAGGCCGCCCGGATTGGCAGGCGTTTTCAGCATCAGCGGCGGCACGGCGGAAATCAGCACGGCCTTGCGCACGCGTTGCGTGCCGTGCCGGCCGATATAGCGCGCGACTTCGCCGCCGCCCGTCGAATGGCCGACCAGCACCGCATCCTTCAGATCGAGATGTTCGATCAGCTCCGCGAGATCGTCCGCGTAGCGGCTCATGTCATTGCCGTCCCAAGGCTGGCTCGAACGGCCATGCCCGCGCCGGTCATGCGCAATCACCCGATAACCCTTTTCCGCGAGATACATCATCTGCGCGTCCCACGCGTCGGCATTCAGCGGCCAGCCATGCGAGAACACCACCGGTTGACCCGAACCCCAATCCTTATAGAAAAGCTGGGTACCATCTTTCAATTCAAACGTAGCCATTACCTGAACTCCTGGATTGATGCCAATTCAGCCGTGGCGCTTTTCGTCTATCCGGCGAAAGCAGCACGGCGAAATACGCGCTTCGCGCTGCGCGATCCCTATCGCGGCCAGTGCATCGCGTACCAATCCAGTATCCGGGCTATCGGACGACGTGCATTGTGTATCTCCCCGACACTTTGGTATCCGCACGACCATTCGCGTTCGATGCCTTCGGGCGCCGCTCACGCATGCGCCGTGCGGACATGAATCGCAGCGTGCGTTCGCATAACCAGGCGCGGCAACGAAGCTCTACAGTCTGCATACATTCGATGCGCGAAACCTCGCGTATCCGTTATTCAATTCCAGCATTCATTCCCACCATCATGGAAAGCAACATCAAGAGTTCGACGCCGCACAGCGACATGGCCGCGGATCACATTGAACACGACGACCCGCCGCGCGATCATCTGCGCTTTCAGCTTCCCCATGCGCATCTTTCAACCGTGTTCGGCAACGACTGGTTTGCGCTGAAGGCGGAATCGTTCGCGCGCTTCTTCGGCACGCCAACGTTTCTGCTGTCGCAGACCTTGATCGTCGCGATATGGATCGGCTTGAACGTCTGCGGCGTGACACGTTTCGACGTGTATCCGTTCGTGCTGTTGAATCTCGCATTCAGCCTTCAATCGGCTTATGCCGCGCCGTTGATCCTGCTCGCCCAGACGCGTCAGGCCGATCGCGACAAGGCACATGCCGATGCGGACGCGCGTCATCGCGAAGCATTGGCGGCCGCGGCCGAACGGCGCGACAAGGCGCTTGCGCATCAGACGGGGCAAATGCAGGCGCTTCTGCGGCAGAACACCGAACTAACGGAGTTGACTCGCGACCTCACCGAACAGATCGCCCGGCTCACGCAGGACGTGCACGAGAAACTCACTCGCGACAAGCACGCGAAAGCAACATAAGCTCGCGCGGCTCACCCCTCGGCAACGACAGGCACAGGAAGCGCGATCTTCATGCTTGCGCCGCGCGCTGACGGTGCCGCGCACGAGATCGAGCCGCCATGTCCTTCGACAATCGACCGGCAGATCGACAACCCCAGTCCCATTCCCTCTGCTTTCGTCGTAAAGAATGCGCTAAAGAGTTTCGCCGCGACCTCGGGTGAAATGCCCACGCCGGAATCCTCGACCGTAATGGAGACGCGTCGCCCTTCCTCGATACGTGTCTGCAACCGGAGTTCGCGTGCCCGGTCCTGAATCGACGACATCGCCTGCAATCCGTTGACGGCCAGATTGATCAGCACCTGCTGCAATTGCACGCGGTCGCCATTCACCGTCAACTCGCCCGGCGACAGGTCCATCTTCACGACAGCGCCGTATCGCTTGACCTCGCGATCCAGCAAGTCGATCGTTTCGACGACGAGGCTATTGATGCCAAGCGGCGCAAACGTCGGTTCGCTCTTGCTGGCCAGCGCGCGTATCCGGCGGATGATCTCGCTCGAACGCCGCGCATTGCTCGCCATCGCTTCGAACGCGTGGCACGCTTCGTCGAGATTCGGTATGTCGCGCCGCAGCCAGCGCAGGCCCGCTTCGCCGTGCGTTGTGATCGCCGCGAGCGGCTGACTGACTTCATGAGCGATCGATGCCGCCAGCTCGCCAAGCATCGTGACGCGCGTGGCATGGGCGAGCTCGGTGGTCGAACGGTTCAGCGCTTCGTGTGTCTCGTTCAGCTCGCGCACCTGCTCCGCGAGACGTGCGCTGTCGGCTTGAATGCGTAAGGTCAGGGCCGTCGTCGCGATGATCGACAGACAGGCCACCGTGGCACGCGCGAGTGCGGAAAAAGACTCTTCGTCGAGATGCCCGATCAGAAAGCCGATCAGCGTCGCCCAGATGCACGCAATCGCGACGACCAGCGTGCCACGGCGCGACAGCACGGTGGCCGCCAGCATCACGACAATCGAGTACAACACCATGATCGCCGTGGCAAAGTGACCGAACGAATCGATCAGGAAGACCATCAGCGCCAGTCCACCCGCGAGCGCCAGCGTCAGTGCGGGATTCTGCTTGCCGAGGAAAGACACGCGTTCCATGTTCATGTCGAGAGCGGGAGAATTGGACTTGTCAAATCGCGCTCCAGGCGCGGGACGGCAGCGCGGCACAAGTCCGCGACGCCCTGCCTGGCAGCGCAGTTCACCCCGAATAGCGGTCCTTGCTTCGCACCGCCTCTCGTTGCAGGCAGTACAGCATGGCTGTCCGGGCGGGGCGCGATGCTTGCGTGATGGGTCACGAACTCTCGTTAACACGCCGTGCCGGCCTTTATTCCAGTGGCAGCAGTGAGACGTGCGACTCGGCAGGCGCTGAAAGCGGAATTGAAGCCGGCGCCTGTCGATGGCCGCCAATATGGCGCGCGCGCGTAACGCGAGCTTTCGTCGAGCGGGAGTTTTATCGGATTTGCACGGTAGCGTGCAGGCCGAAACGCGTTGAAGTCAGTTGCGCGTCGCAGTCAACACCGCGACGCGCAACCGCATTGAAAGCGAACGGCACATTGCGTGCCGCCAGCCGGACTCCATTGCTCAGGCGAGCACGTCCGAGAACACGCGGGTCGCGAAACGGTTCGAATCCGTTCCCGCATTGATCACGCCGACCGATTTCAGGTCGTCGGCATACAAAGCGATCTCTTTCTTGAACGCATCGCCGACGGGGTGATGATGGTCCGTGTGACTTTTCAGCATCGCCGTCAATTGCGCGACGTCCGCGCCCGGCGCATTCGCCGAGAAAATCGTCGCCGCCTCGGCGGGATGGTTCGCTGTCCATTCGGTCGCTTCGAGAAGCGCCTGCGTCAGCGCCTGCGCGGTTGCGCGGTCCTTGCGGATCAGCGAGCCACGCACGCCCAGCACGCAGCACACGCGCGTCGCGTACTCGCCGCACAGGTTGTTCGACACTTCCTGCAGATGATCGGTCTCGCGCAGCGTCCAGATGGTCGGATCGCCATCGGCAATGGCCTGCACTTCGCCTTTTTTCAGCGCCTCGCCGAGCAGCGTGGCGGGGTACTGGCGCCAGCGCACGTCGTTGTCGGGATCGACGCCGAGCTTCTTGAGCGTGATCGCAAAGAAGTTCTTCGCGGGGCTCGCCATATCGCTCACGCCGACCGTGCGCCCTTTCAACCCCTGCAGATCGACGATGCCCGATGCTTTGGTCGCGAGCAGCCGCATGCAGCCGCCGTGGATGCCCGCCGTCAGCTTCACGTCGAAGCCCTGCTCCAGTGGCTTGATCCAGCGCAGCGCCATGCCCACGCCCGCGTCTGATTTGCCCGTCGCAATCGCTTCGAGCAACTGGTCGGTCGAACCGGCGAAGTTGATCAGTTCGACATCGAGCCCATGCTTGCGAAAGAACCCCTGCTTGACGGCGACGGGCACGGGCGCCGTGCAGATCGCGCCTGCATTCCACGAAAGCTTGAGCGGCTTGAGGTTCTCGTCGGCGACGGCGCGCATGCCCGGCAGGAACGATGCGCCGCCCAGCGCGGCAGCGCCCGCCGTCCACGCGGTCTTGCGCAGCCATGCGCGGCGTGATGCGTTGGCGGGGGTTGGAGGGTCAATCCTGTCGTCGGTCTTCATGTCGTTGTTTTTCCAATGCGTAGGGTGGTGATGGGCAGCGTCACGCAACGAGGCCGAGTTGCGCCAGCACCTGGCGGCGCAGCGCAACCAGTTTCGGGTCGTCGCGGTGACGCGGATACGGCGCGTCGTTGCGCACTTCGGCGACGATGCGCGCGGGCCGTTCGCTCAGCACGATCACGCGGTTCGCCACGTACAGGGCCTCTTCGACGTCGTGCGTGACGAGCAGCACCGAGAAGCGCGCGGCCTGCCACAAGCGCACGAGTTCGCCCTGCATGCGGATGCGCGTCAGCGAATCGAGCTTGCCAAACGGCTCGTCGAGCACGAGCAGTTGCGGATCGTTGACGAGCGCGCGCGCCAGCGCCGCGCGCTGCGCCATGCCACCCGATAGCTGATGCGGAAACGCATCCGCGAATCTGTCGAGGCCGACCAGTTCGAGCGCGGCGTCGATGCGCGCCACCGCACTGTCGCGTGATGCGCGATCGCGTCCCGTTCGCTGCGCTTCGGGGCCAAGGCCGACGTTGTCGCGCACGGTGCGCCACGGGAACAGCGTCGGGTCCTGAAACACCACGACGCGCGACGGGTCCGGCCCGGCAATCGGCTCGCCGTTCGCATGCAAGGCGCCGTGAGCAGGCGTATCGAGCCCCGCGACGAGGCGCAGCAAGGTGGACTTGCCGCAACCGCTCGGCCCGAGCAGCGCGACGAATTCGCCGGGCTCGACCGTGAGGCTGATGTCGTCGAGCACCGCGAGCGCTTCGCCGCGCAACGCAAAGCGATGACTGACGTTGCGCACGTCGATGCGCGCGCCCTGCCGCGCATCCGTATGCGCGTGCGACGCTTGAGTAGCCGCTACCATTTGAGCAATCCTTTTTGCCAGGCCAACAGACGGTCTCGCACCTTGAACAGCAGCGTGATCAGACCGGAGCACATCAGCGCCATCACGAGCAGTGCGGCATACATGTTCGAATACGCAGCCCAGCCTTGCGCCCATTGCAGATACCAGCCGAGCCCCGCCTTCACGCCCATCATCTCGGCGACGATCAGCACGGAGAACGATGCGCCCAGTCCCATGAACAATCCGACGAACACCGACGGCAGTGCGGCGGGAATCGCCACGCGCAAGATCAGGAACGACGCGCGTGCGCCGAGCGTGCGCGCGACGTCGTAGTAAGCGGAGTTCACGCCGGCGACACCGGACCACGTGAGCACTGCAACGGGAAACGCGGTGGCGAGCGCGATCAGGAACACGCTTGCGCTGAAGCTCGATGGAAAGAAGAAGAACGCGAGCGGCAGCCATGCCGTCGCGGGCAACGGGCCGATCAGGCGCAGCACGGGGTGCAGCCAGTAACCCACGGCACGCGACCAGCCGATGCTCACGCCTGTCGTGAAGCCCGCCAGCGCACCGAGCGCATAGCCGTAAGCGAGCAGCACGAACGAATGCCCGACACTCGACGCAAGCCTCGGCAGATCGTCGAAATACACGGCGATCAGCGCCTGAGGCGGTGCGAAGAACGGTCGCGGCAGCCATTCGAGCTGCGCCGTGACGAGTTCCCACGCGGTAATGCCGATAGCCAGCGCGAGCAGCCACGGCCCCGCCGCGATCCATCTGTCGATGCTTGCACGCTTGGTGTCCGCGTGCGGCCTGATTGCGCCATGGCTCAGCCACGCGCGCGCGCCGATCGCCGCCGACAACGCCGCCAGCGCGAGTTTCAGGATCAGCAGTTCGCGCGTGTACGGCCAGTCGTCGGCCGCGGGCCACCATTGCGTGACGGCCGCGCCGCCCAGCCACGCGAGGGCCGCCAGTGCGGCGACGATCTGCCCGCGAAGGTCGCGCGGCGCAGCGGCAGCGTCTGCGTGCAGGCCCGCAAGATCGATTGCCTGAGTGTGTGAAGACATGTCGATACGCTCCTTGAATATTCGGCTAGGCGTTACCGATGGTCGTATCCGAGATGGCGCGCACGTCGATGCGGCGCGGCAGGATTGCATCGCGATACGCGGCGTCGGCTACTTTTTGCAGCGCCGCGATGTCGGCGTCGGAGACGAAGTGCTGTTTGAGCGACGCGCGCTTCGTGATCTGCTTCGCGGCGTCGAGCGGCGAGCGCGTGAGGGTTGCATAGATTTGCGCGTAGGCGTCGGCATTCGCGACCGCCCAGTCGCCTGCGCGCTGATAGCGCTGCAAAACATCCGCGATGGCGGCGCGCTTGCGTGTGTCGGCCAGCGCCGCGCCGGATGCCGTGATGAAACCAAGGCCGCTATTGATACCCGTTCCGTCGCGCAACACGCGTGCGCCGCGTTGCACCGCGATGCCGTAGTACGGATCGAACGTCGCCCACACGTCGATCGAGCCGGACGCGAATGCCGCGAATGCATCGACAGGCAAAATGAAGCGCACGGAGACATCGTCCTTCGACAATCCCGCTTCGGCCAGCGCACCGTATAGCTGGAACTGAGAAATGCTGCCGCGCGCCGACGAGACGAACACCGTGCGGCCCTTCAGGTCCGCGACCGTTCGGATCTTCGAATCCTGTGCGACGAGGATGCCGAGTTGCGCGCCCGAGCCAACCCGCGTTGCGACGATCTTCAAGGTCGGATCGCCGACAGCGGCCGCGAGCACGGGCAGGTCGCCGGCGGGCGCGAGATCGACGGCGCCCGCGCGCTGCGCCTCGAAAAGCGGCGCTGCGCCCTGGAAGTTGGCCCAGCGAAACGCGTACGGCGTGCCGTCGAGTACTTTCGCGGCTTCCGCGAGCGCACGCGTGCCGCCGGCCTGATCGCCGAGCACGATCGTGGTGGATGCCGCCTCGGCCGCTTGCGCGCCGCGCGCGGCTGACGCGGAAAACGCAGCGACGGCAGGCGCCGCCGCAAGCGCGCGAAGCACGCGCCGCCGCGCGGAAAAAGACGTTGAAACAGAAGCGCTCATAGGCCCTCGCAGTCGATATGCAGGCAAGCGTAGCGACGAAGGACCACCGTGAGAATTATTCTATTTATATATGTTTATCTCTTAGCAATATTTATGTTTTGCATCTTTTGAACGACGTGTCGAACGTGACGATCACCACGTCTATGCTTATCGGAAAGCGTGCAATCAATAGCTGAAACATTCGCTTAGGAAGCGCCGGTTCCGTTGCTACGATGGCGAACCGATCCATTGCTTCGCCCGATTCAACATAGAAAACGGAATACACGTATGGCGTCTATCACACGACGGGCTCTTGCCCGCATCGCGCTTGCTTCCCTGTTTGCGCTCACATCCGCGCTCACATCGGCGCAGAGCTTCGCGCAAACGTCCAACGCCAATGGCGCGCCTGTTTCGTTGCGTATCGGTTATCAGAAATCGTCGACGCTCATCACGCTGCTCAAGGCACGCGGCTCGCTCGAAAAAGCACTCGCGCCGCTCAACGTGCGCGTCTCGTGGAACGAGTTCACGAGCGGCCTGCCGTTGACGGAAGCACTCAATGTCGATGCCGTCGATTTCAGCGCCGATGTGGCCGACACCGTGCCGATCTTCGCGCAGGCCGCGCATGCGCGCTTCGTGTACGTCGCGCAGGAGGCGCCTTCGCCCGGCGCGCAAGCGATCATCGTCAAGAAGGATAGTCCGTTGCACGCGCTCGCCGACCTGAAGGGCAAGCGTATCGCGGTGACGAAGGCGGCGGGCAGCCACTATCTTCTGCTGGCGGCATTGCACAAGGCAGGCCTCACGGCGAGCGACGTCAAGATCAGCTACCTCACGCCCGCCGATGGCCGCGCAGCATTCGAGCGCGGCAGCGTGGATGCATGGATTACGTGGGACCCGTATGTCGCATCCGTCGACAGGAACGCCGATGTGCGCATTCTTGCGAACGGCGACGGCCTCGCTTCGTATCAGCGCTATTACCTCGCGTCGAGCACGTTCGCCGATGCCCATCCCGAAGTGGTCCAGGTCGTGTTCGATCAACTGAAGGAAGCGGGCGAATGGCTGCGCGCGCATCCCGACGACGCAGCCAGAACGCTCGCGCCAATATGGGGCCTCGACGCGAGCACGATCGAACGCGCGAATGCACGGCGCAGTTATCAGGTGCGAGCCGTTGCCGTGCAGAACTACAGCGAGCAGCAGATCATTGCCGATGCGTTCTACAAGAATGGCCTGCTGCCCGCGCGCGTCGAAACGAATCAGGCGCAGTTGTGGGACTTCGCTGCCAAACGGGCGAAAGCCATCGGCAGCTAAGGCATGAAGGACTAGCGCACGAACGGCGTCAACGCGCGCAGCCAGGTCACCACCGCCACCGCGCCGCCGTCGGGTTCGCCCACGGCACGCTCGCCGAGATAGCTCGCGCGCCCGACGCGCGGCATCATCGCAGCCGTCGATGCCGCGCCCTTCTCCGCCGCATCGACCGTTGCGGTCCATGCGGCAGCGAGCGGCTCGCCGCGACCCGTCGCTTGCGTGAACGCATCCGCGGCGGGACGCAGCGCATCGAGCATCGTGCGCTCGCCGGGTTGCGCGCCGCCTAGCTCGGAGATCGCCTTGACGGCCAGATCGAACGCAGCGGCCCATTCGGACACGGCGGGTGCAGTGCTCTCGCCGAGACGGCGCGATGCACGCAGCAACGCGGTCGCGTAGAACGGCCCGGAACTGCCCGCAATCGCACGACGCAGCGTGACGGCGAGATCGGCGAGCGCATCGGCCGCCGATGCCCATGCCGTGGCGGGCATCGCCAGCACGGCTTCGCCCGCGCGTTTCATGCTGGAACCGAGATCGCCGTCGCCCGCTTTCGAGTCGAGCTCGGTCAGACGCGCTTCGCCGTCGATCAAGGCGCGCGCAGCGGCGTCGAACGCAAGCTGCAACCGCGTGCGTTGCGCGGCAGGCGCGTTCGATGCAACGGCGTCCTCACTTGCGCCTGCTGCGATACCCGTCGCGCCGTCGACATTCACGCGTCCCTCGCCCGGCCATGTCGCGACCTTGGTCGGCGCGTCCAGTAGCGCAAGGCGCGCGTCGTCCACGCGCATCACCGAGATCGAACAGCCCGGCATGTTCAGCGCAGACAGCAGCGTGCCGCACCATGCGCGCTCGATACGCACTCCGCGTTGACGCAGACCATTGATCGCCGCGCGCGCGACGACGGCCAGTTCCATCGGCGTGGTCGCGCCCAGACCATTGACCAGCAGTGCAACACGCTCGCCGCTCGCCAGTTGCAGGTCGTCGGTGATCGCGGTGAGCAACGTGTCGGTCAGCTGATCGGCCGGCATCGGCCGGGTGCGTTGCACGCCCTTCTCGCCGTGGATGCCGAGGCCCAGCTCGATCTCGTCGTCCGCGAGACTGAAGCTCGACTGTTGCGTCGCAGGCAGCGTGCAGCCGTCGAGCGCGACGCCCATGGTGCCGATCGCGTCGGCCGCACTGCGCGCCATCGCCGCCACTTCCGCGAGTGTCTTCCCCGCCGCAGCCGCCGCACCCGCGATCTTGTGCACGAACACCGTCCCCGCAATGCCGCGCCGCCGCCCGCGCTCGACGGTATTGCGCAGCGACACATCGTCGGCCACTACGACGACTTCGACGGGAATCCCTTCGGCGCGCGCCAGTTCGGCGGCGAGGCCGAAATTCAGGCGGTCGCCCGTGTAGTTCTTGACGACCAGCAGCGCTCCGTTCGGTCCCGCCGACGCGCGAATCGAAGCAAGCACGGCATCCGTCGACGGCGACGTGAACACCTCGCCGCACACGGCGGCCGCCAGCATGCCTTCGCCGACATAGCCCGCGTGCGCAGGCTCGTGTCCGCTGCCGCCGCCGGAAATGACCGCGACACGCCGTGCATGCGGCGCGGGCAGATCGCGCCGCACGACGACGTTCGCGTCGCGCAGCAACGCGGTGTCGGGCGCGAGCATCGCGAGACCTTCGAGCATCTCGCGCACCACATGCGACGGATCGTTCAGCAGCTTTTTCATGGCCTGGAATCTCGGTGAATGCGAATTGGGATGACGGATAAAAGGTTGGGCCGCGAGCGGTCCGAAAGGGACACTTTAGCTTCAGCGCGCAGTCGACGCATTCGCCGGACCCTGCGTCTTGAGGAAATCGACGAACGCGCGCAAGGGCGCAGGCAGGTGACGCCGCCCCGGATAGTAGAGAAACGGCCCGGAAAACGGCTGCCACCACGGTTCGAGAATCGGCTCCAGCGCGCCGCTGTCCAGATGCGGCCGCAGCATCCCTTCGAACAGATGGATCACGCCGACACCTGCCAGGGCGGCGCTGACGGCAAGCTCGATGGCCGCACCCGGCCTGACCACCAGCGGTCCCGACGGATCGAGCCGCACCACTTCGCCGTTGCGCTCGAAATCCCACGTCGGCATCGCGCCGCCCGCGAACTGGCCGCGCAGGCACGCATGATCGAGCAGGTCACGTGGATGCTCGGGTCTGCCATGCGCATCGAGGTATTCGGGCGTCGCGGCCGTCGCGAAACGCTGCACGCGCGGGCCGATGGGGATCGCGATCATGTCCTGCTCGAGCCGCTCTTCGTAGCGAATGCCCGCATCGCAACCGATCGACAGCACATCGGCAAAGCCGTCTTCGACCACGACCTCGACGCGAATGTCGGGATACGCCTTCAGGAACGGCGCGATGACGGACGGCAGCACGATGCGCGCGGCGCTGGACGGCACGTTGAGCTTGAGCGTGCCGCTCGGCTTGTCGCGGAACACGTTGAGGACGTCGAGCGCCGCTTCCATTTCGCTGAACAGCGGCGTGAGCTTTTCGATCAGCCGCTGGCCCGCTTCCGTCGGCGCGACGCTGCGTGTGGTGCGGTTGAGCAGCCGCAAGCCGAGCTTCGTTTCGAGGCGGCGCACGGCGATGCTCAAACTCGACGCGGAGACGCCGCTCATGCGCGCCGCGTCGCGAAAACCGCCCGCGCGCGCCACCGACACGAAGGCGGCAAGGTCGTTCAGTTCCATGATGGGCCATTGTTCAAGATATTCAACAGCCCGTACACTTTAGATGGGTTTATTCAACAGCGCAATCCGCGCACACTGCGGCTCATCGACAACCCGGGAGCGCGCAATGCCGAACCTCAATTCCACCGATACCTTCCCGCTAGCCGGCCGTCCCGTTCGCCGCATGGGCTACGGCGCGATGCAACTGGCGGGTCCCGGTGTGTTCGGCCCGCCGAAGGACCGCGATGCGTGCCTCGCCGTGTTGCGCGAGGCCGTCGCTTGCGGCGTCAATCACATCGACACCAGCGACTTCTACGGGCCGCACGTCACCAATCAGATCATCCGCGAGGCGCTGCACCCTTATCCCGACGACCTGACTATCGTCACCAAGCTGGGTGCCGTTCGCGGCGACGACGGTTCATGGCTTCCCGCGCGAGAGCCGGACGACCTGCGGCGCGGCGTGCACGACAATCTTCGCAACCTCGGCCTCGATGCGCTCGATATCGTGAATATTCGCGTCATGGGAAACATCCACAGCCCGGCGGAAGGATCGATCGAGGAACAGGTCGTCGCACTTGCGCAATTGCAGCGCGAAGGGCTGGTGAAGCACATCGGCCTGAGCAACGTAACGGCCACGCAGATTGCGCAAGCGCAGCGCATCGTGCCGATCGTCTGCGTGCAGAATCACTACAACCTCGTACAGCGCGAAGATGATGCGCTCGTCGATCAACTGGCCGCGCAAGGCATCGCGTATGTGCCGTTCTTTCCGCTTGGCGGCTTTACGCCGATCCAATCGTCGGCATTGTCGGATCTCGCGCATACGCTAAACGCGACGCCGATGCAGGTCGCGCTCGCGTGGCTCTTGCATCGGTCGCCGAATATTCTGCTGATCCCCGGTACGTCGAAGGTCGCGCATCTGCGCGAAAACATGCAGGCCGCGCAGCTGCGCCTGAGCGACGCCGTGCTCGCCGAACTCGATGCGATTGGACGCACGAGTGGCGACCACTAAGCTCAGCGGCACGGTGAACGCATTGCGGGCTTCGTGGCTTCGTTGCTTCGCGCGGAGCCTGCAATGATGAATCAGGGCATGGCGGCCTCCAGCGCGTCAAGCGTCGGCTCATCCAGTTCGGCCGAAACGCCTGCGTCGTCATGGCGCGGTTTCTTTATGATGTATTTCTATGGGATCTTCTTCAGAGCGGCAACACATGTCCGCAAAGAACCTTCGGATACGCGCTTTTATCCATTGCGGAGTTCTTCATCAACACGCTCACCGGGCTTTCGCAATGAAGCTGCGAATGCGTGCGGGCCTGTTTCGATGCTCTTCAGTGGGCTAGCCCAAGGCATTCTTCTCACCCCACTATGTGCGGTAACGCACAGTGCCGCCTATCTGCAGAACGAGACGCCTGACGCATTTTCTGAAAGCGGCAAACTTCAGGCGCACACGACATCATTCTCTTAAAACATTCCACCCGTACATCACGCAGATCAACTGATTTGAACGCCGTAGTAATGCCTTTTTCCCGCTTGAGAAAGCTCGGCAAAAGGGCCATGCCTCGACTATGTTATGAGAGCACGTGAGCGGTGTATATCAGCGCGATCATTTGAATACGACTACGCCTGATCGTCTACGTTACATGCGGCCTGCCGCCAGCTCCCCCGGCCGCGCCGTGCGAAATCCGCTTGCCCCGCAACCGGGATGCGATCATGGAGAAGACTGCCGTGCAGCCGATCCACCACGTCGACAGGCTCTACGTCATTTCCGATCTGCACCTTGGTGGGCCGCCGGGATTCCAGATTTTCGGCTCCACCGAAGAACTGGCGGGACTCATCCGGCTGCTTGCCGATCAGGATCCCGACGATGAAGTGGCGCTCGTCATCAACGGAGATTTCGTCGATTTTCTCGCCGAAGAAAACGCGACCTATTTCGACCCGCACGGCGCCATTCATAAGCTCGAACGGATCGCTAACGACGACACCTTTCGTGCCGTCTTCAAGGCCTTTCCCTATTTTCTCGGCAAGGAGCGGCGGCGGCTGATCGTCAATCTCGGCAATCACGATCTCGAACTGGCCTTGCCTTGGGTACGCGAGCGCCTCGTGCAGATTCTGACGGGAGAACAGTCGGCGCTGTCCGGCGCGCATTCGCGCCTGTATCTGGTTTTCGACGGCAGCGGTGTGCTGTGCAGCGTCGGTGGGCGTTCGGTTCTCTGTCTGCATGGCAACGAAGTCGATCGCTGGAATCCGGCGAACTTCGAAAGGATTCGCGAGATAGCGCGCGACGTGCAGATCGGCCGGGCGGTTGAACCGTGGATTCCGAATGCCGGCAGCAAGATGGTGATCGACGTGATGAATCCCGTGAAGCGCGAGTTTCCGTTCGTCGATCTGCTCAAGCCGGAGCAGGCGGCCGTGGCGCCCACGCTCGCGGCATGCGCGCCGCAACTGGTCGGCGAGCTCGACCGGGCAAAGAAACTGGCGGCCGTCGCATTGACACGCGTATGGGCCGGTGTGCGCAAACCCGACGGCATGCTGGGTGTGCCCCAACCGGAAGACGCAGCGGCGCCCGCCGCTTTCGATACCGCGCGCGCGCCCATCGCCATGGCCGCGAGGTCGCGGCAGGCCGCGCATCAGGCACACGAACTGTTGCTGATGGCCGATGATCGGGCGCGCCGCGGCGTCACCGCCAACGACCTCGTTGCAGGCGTCGAGGGTCTGCAACTCGACGCGTTCGGCGCACTCGTCAAATGGTCTCGAAAGGAATCGCCCAGCGAAGTCTTGCGCGAGGCGCTCGAAAACCTCGACCGCGATCGCAGCTTCGAGATTGGCGAGCGCGACGACACCGCGCAGCAGCTCGATGCCGAAGTATCGCCCGACATCGATGTCATCGTGGCCGGTCATACCCATCTGGAACGCGCAATGCGTCGCAGAAACGGACGCGGCTGCTATTTCAACAGCGGTACATGGGCGCGGTTGATTCGCATCAAGGCCGAGGTCCGTGCCGACCCGCAACGGTTCGCGCAAGTCTTCGCGGCGCTCAGGCGCGGCACCATGGCTGATCTCGACAACGCAGAGGACCTGGTCATCAAGTCCTGCACCGTCGTGGTGGTATGGCGGGATGCCCCGGACAGTGTCAAGGCGGAGCTTCGCCACGTCAAAACCGTCGACGGTCAAACAGCACTCGACGCGGACCTGGCGGCAAGCCGCATGGAGATTCGATGATGCGCAAAATCACACTCGAATTACTCCGTCACGGGCCGCCTCATAATCAGTTGCTGTCGCCCCTTACCGAATACATCGCGCTGTGCGAAAACCATAGCGCCGTCACCTTCCACGTCCCGTTCGAACACAACCAGATGCTTTACCGGCTGCGCGCATTGAGCTATCAGCTCGGGCCCGAAGCCCGTGAATTCCAGATGGCGGATACCGCCCGTGTGCTGGGCCGGCTGCTTGGCGAGATTCCCGGCCTGACCGCCGATCTCAACCGGCAAAGAACGGGCACAAGCGACGGCGACACTGCCGAGCAGGTCACGCATCTGCGGCTGATCATTTCCGCGTCGGAACTCGCCTTGCTTCCCTTCGAACTGGCGACCGCTCCCAATGGCTTCCCCGGCGAAGGGCAAGCGCTTTCACTGCAAACCCAGCAGCCGGTCTGCATTACACGCGAGACACGGCGGGTTGCGCAGGAATACGTTCGCTGGCCGCGCAAACCACGCATTCTGTTCGCCTTCGCGTCGCCGCCCGACCTGGAAACGGTGCCTGCCGAAGCGCATCTGCTTGCGTTGCGCGAGGCGCTGGCGCCGTGGCTCGCGCTCTCGGACGACTACGACGACGAGCAGCGCCTGAAGATCATTGGTGACCGGCTGTCGGTATTGCCGAACGCATCCGCCGAGAGCCTCGAAGATGCCTGCGCGAAAAACGACTATACGCATGTGCACATTCTCGCGCACGGCGTGCAAACGAACACGCCCTATGACAGCCGCTTCGGTCTCGCGTTTCATGCTGACCGGCATGCTGACGGCGTCGAAGCGATTTCGGGCGATCGTCTGGCGACCATCCTGCGCACGCCGCGTCATGGCCAGCCGGGCCGCTTCACGCGGCCCGCCGTCGTGACGCTCGCCAGCTGTAACGCCGGCAACGTCGGCTCGGTGACGGGGGTTGGCGCAAGCATCGCCCACGCGCTGCACGAAGCGGGCGTCCCGCTCGTGATCGCAAGCCAGTATCCGCTGTCGTTCGGCGGCTCGGTGGTGTTCGTGAAGGACATGTACGAAGGCCTGCTGTGGGGAGAAGACCCGCGCAAGCTGGTTGTGGGCATGCGCAGGCGGCTGCATTCGTACTTCAAGGACAAGCACGACTGGGCGAGTATCGTCACGTACGCATCCTTGCCACCCAATTTCGACGCACAGCTGGTGGATGCACGCATCCAGCAGGCCATGGCCAGCGCCTTGATCGCGCTGAACATGGCCGACCGCGCAATGGGCGCTCATCCATGCCAGGAGCCGCAACTTCCGGCCACGGTGGCCCGCGTCGAAAACCTCGCGCACCGCGATACGCTAGCCAGAGCGCAGGAGCGGGTGACCGAGGCCAAGGCCCGCCTGATCGTGACGATGGGCGAGCATCCGGAACAGCAGGCGCGCATCCTCGAACTCCTCGCGAGTACCGAAAAGCGCGAAGCACAGATGATTTACCACTCGACGCAACAAGGCAAATTCGATCCCAACTCGAACGATGGCATGTTGCTGATCAGCAAGCTCGAAACATCGAGAAACCACTATTGGTCGAGCTACCTGAAGCAGCGCAAAAGCCCTTCGCAACTGGTTCAATTTCTTTCGCTGACACTTCTTCTGCAATGTCTCGGCCGCCTGCCAAGGCCACTCGATCAGCCCGGGCAGGATATGACGTCGATCTGGTTGAGCGCTCACATGCAATCGCTCAACGATGCGGATCACGGCGACGGGAGCAATCGCGCGTGGGCCTATGGCAATCTGATGGAACTGTATCTGATCGGGAAGTACATCGATGACCTGCCACCCGCTTATTGCGGAGACTCGCTCACAAGCAAGGCGCTTGAAGCGGCCCGCACACTGGTATCGTTAGCTGGCTCGACGTCGTTCGAAGTGTTCTCGACGCGGCGCCAGATCATGCGCTATCGCGACTGGTTTGTGCCGATGGTCTCAGGCGCATACAACATGCAAGCGCTAATCAGAGAATTACTCGAGGTTCTGCCCGCCTGTGACGAACCGGATTGGGACTTTTGACCTTACGCAGCGGTGCAACGCATCGCTCAGCCGTGTCGTCCTTCTTGCGCCATGCCATGAGTGGTTTGCTGAATGTTCTTTACCGCACACAACTTCGCAGCTGGCGGTCACCCCTCACTCGAAAAATCCGGATAGACGTCCTAACCTGAAATTTCCGACGCTTTAATAAAAGCAAAGGAAATGGCAGGTCAATTATCTACTGATAAAGGATGAGTTCGATCTGTTCTTTAGGCACTTCATCTCTTATGAACAGGCGTCTTCGCATACGCACCGCCTCCGCACGCACTCTCCTCGCCTGAAAGCGCAGGCGATCGAACTGGAATGCCGGGGCAGTCGCACACGGTCTACTTACCTGCTTGTCGAGGGGGCATCCGATGTCCTTCATATTCCGCTGGTCTCCCCTATTGCGCTGGACGACTTCGATCGCGCTTGCCTTGACCCTGGCCGTCGCGGCTTGCACGATCCAGTTGGCACCGGCCTATGACCCGGCACTGGTCAACGGGATGCGCGCCGTCAACAACGACATCATGCAACTCTACGCAACAACCGGGATGGGCGTCGACAAAGCGACGTTCCCGCAGCGCGTCGACGAATACAACAGGATCATCGGCGCCGTCGATGCACTTGCATTGGAGTCGCAAAGCCGCCCGGTCCCCGATAGCGCGATCCGGGACAAAGTCGAGCAGGCGCTCGGGCAATGGCTCGCATCGAACCCTGCGCCGCCCATGAGGCGCGACGAGGCGTTGAGCCTCGCAGCCGCCGAATGTGCCGATGCACGCAAGATCAAGCGCGCGCCTGACATCACGATGCCCGCGCCGACGGCCAAGGCGGACACCCGGCAGTACGTCCCTGCCAGCGCGATGGCGCTAAAACAGGTATCACGGGCCATGGCCTTGCTCAGAGATACCGACTGCGCACACGGATTGAATAATGGAGAAGTCGCGGCGAACAAAGGCTATACACAGTACTTCGTTTCAGAAGCTCTCTTTTATGAGAACTTCTTGCAACGTTGAAATCATTACGTTCAAGGAGTCGCCATGGCACTGGATCTCACGCAGGCAGCCGGCACGTTCGTGCAAGGCATTTCCTCGACGGTCAAAACGGTCACGGGTAGTGACATCACGTTGATCGCCGGGTTTTCACAAGCACAGTTGCAGGCTCTCGCGCAGCAGTCCGCACTGGTCGCGGGCATGATCGAGGCCAATGCTTTCACGGCCGCAGAGAAGATGTTCTATCTCGATGGACTCGATCAGATGGCGAGAGGTTTCGTGAATACTTTTGTGCAGATCGTCGAAGTTGAAATCGAAATGATCTACAACGCGGTCGTGAAAGCAATCTACGATTCCATTGGCAATCTGGCAGGCGTGACGCTGGCCGTGCCGCGCGCGGCCGTATGAGTGTTCGTACAACGGCCTGAACCTGCTGCGCGTTCGCCGCGGTCCCGTCAGTGGCGCATCCCCGCTCAACCCCCGTCGACAATCCGCAACAGGTCCGAAATCGCAACCGGTTTGACGAGATGATGATCGAAGCCGGCCGCCCGCCACGCATGCCCGTCGCGGGCTTGTCCCGGTTCTGAAACGGCAATGAGCACGGCACCTCCGCTAATCGGGTGTGCACGGATAGTCCGTGCAACCTGATAACCGTCCGGAGGGGCAATGCCCAGGTCGATGATCGCGACATCGAGTGCAATCTGCCCATTGAGGATCAACGCGGCGTTACCGGAGCGGGCGATATGCACCCCGTGCCCGTGCGATTCGAGCAACGCAGCAAGCGACGTGGCGTCGTCCAGTTTGTCGTCCACTATCAGGATGCTTCGAGCGCCGCCCTTGTTCACCAATGCGCCCTCGGCCCGTGGCGAAGAGAGCGACGCCGGCCCGATGAATTCGGGCAGACGCAGCACAAAATCAGCCCCCGTCCCCGCGCCCTTCGATCGGACCGTCACCGTTCCGCCATGTAGCGCGGCAAGCGCACGCACCAGCGACAGGCCTATCCCCAGACCGCCCTGCGACGCGGCAATGCTTCGCCGCGACTGGATGAACGGCTCGAAGATCGCTTCCTGTTCTTCCGGCAGGATGCCGACGCCCTGATTACGCACCCTGATCGACACCATGCCTTGCGACTGCCCGACGTCGATTTCAATATCGCTTTCGTCAGGTGCGTACTTCGTCGCATTGGACACGAGGTTGTCGAGCATCTGGACGACCCGCACGTCGTCACCAAAAACAGCGCAGGCCTCATTCTCCAGATGTATCGAAACCCGTTGCCGCCTCGCGTCGATATCGGGCCGGTTGGCCTCGACTGCCGCAGCGATGGCCAGACCGACATTGACGGAGCCGCGATCGATTGTGAGCCTTCCATGCGCCAGACGCGAAACATCGAGTAAATCGTCTACGAGGCGCGACAGGTGTTCCACCTGCCGCCCTACCGTTTGCCACGCTGCGCGCGTCGCGGCAGGGCTGGTCTGGAATCTCGGCTCCATCAGTTCCAGGGCGTTGCGCATCGGGGCGAGCGGGTTGCGCAATTCGTGAGCGAGTGTCGCGAGGAACTGGGACTTGCGCGCGTCCGCCTCACGAAGGGCGCGCTCGGCGCGCCACAAACGCAGCAGCGCGCGGACATTGGCGACAAGCTCAGGCGCTTCGACCGGCTCCGTCAGATAGCTGTCGGCCCCGCTGTCCAGGGCGCGAATCCGGTCCGAGGCGCTCAACAGGACCGCGGAGGTTTGCAGGACCAGTACCGACCGCGTCGAAGGATTCTGTTTGATCCGCTTGCACACATGCACGCCATCACTGTCGGGCAGCAGCACGTCGAGCAGGACCACGGCGGGTTTGCGCGATGTGACAAGCTTCAGCGCCTGTTCACCCGTCGACGCCTCGAGCACGTCGAAGCCCGCACGACGCAGCACACGCGTTTTCACAAGCCGCGCGGCATCATTGTCGTCGACGTTGAGAATCAGTTCCGACCAGCCGGCAAGCGGCGGGTCTGTTTCGGGTAGATTCTGCATGCACCATTGCCAGTCGTTGCCGGGGTGGCCACTATCACAAGAACGGGCCGGGCTTCGGCCAAGGGTAGCACGACAGCGAGCCAGATCAGTGCGTTATCGTCAGCGTTTCGGGCCTGCGCCCTGATTTACCGTGAAAGCCGTGTCATGTCACGATGTTCTGCGCACTAGTGCGAATGTCGATGGTGAACGTCGGGGAAATGTGCGTGCGAGTGGGTAATGGGCAGGTGCACATGGGGATGCGTGTGTGGCTCATCACCCGCATAGACAAAGTCGTGTTCGTGCTGGTGGTGTTCGTCATGACGATGCCGATGCGTATGCGCCAGCCGCTCGTGCGTGTGTTGATGTTCGTGCCGCTCGCGCACGTGCAGCCAGATACCCAGCGCCATCAAGGCCGCGGCGATCCAGAACGACAGATGCGGCAGTTCGGGCCAAATGACGAGCGAGAGGGCCACGCCGAAAAGCGGCGCGACGGAAAAATACGCGCCGGTGCGCGCCGTTCCAAGGTGACGTAGCGCAATCACGAACAGCACAAGACTTACGCCATACCCGGCAAGTCCCGTCGTCATGGCGGCGCCGACCATACCTGCAGCAGGCAGCGAGGCGCCCGTCGCGAACGCGATCGCGAGGTTCACCGGTCCGGCAATCAGCCCTTTCAGACACGCGATCACCATCGCATCGTTGGTCGAAACCTTGCGCGTGAGATTGTTGTCGATTGCCCAGCACAGACACGCTGCGACGATCAACAGCGCGCCACCGGGAATGCCTGCCCCGGCCGGTTGCCACGACAGCATCACGCCGCCGGCGACGATCGCCACCATGCCAAGGAATACCTGGACGTCGACGTTCTCGCGAAACACGACCCATGCGATCACGGCCGTCAGCACGCCCTCGAGATTCAGCAGCAATGAACTGGTCGCCGCCGGTGTGCCCGACAGCCCGAGCATCAGCAGCGCAGGGCCAGCGACGCCGCCAGCAGCAATGGCACCGAGCAGCCATGGCAGCTCAGCCCGGCTGATCCCGTGACGCGTGCCTTGTGTGGTGGACGTTCGCAGCCGCCGGACGATGATGCCGATACCGAGCCCAATGCCGCTGCCGAGATAGAACAGCCCTGCAACCAGGAAGGGTGACATTGACCCGAGCAGGGCCTTGGCGAGCGGCGTCGCCGCGCCAAAGAGCGCTGCGGCGGCAAGCGCGGTGAAGATCGCGCTGGAGCGGGAATTCATGGGATCCGAGCTGTGCAAGTGCACACTGAATGTCTGGATAACCAGTGTAGCGCACCGTCGGTTGCGTCGTTCGGTGAAGGTTGGTGGGGCCACTGCTCGCGAACGTGCCGGGGACGCCAGCGTCTCGCCCCTGATGTCCCGTGGTACCGCTCATGCCATAGATCATCGTGCCCGTGAGGCTGTCATAACTGTTGTTGTAGCTCGCCGTGTACGACTGCACGATCAACGGCGAAAACACCACGGACGAACCAAACGGATTGACGAACTGCTGCTTGATATAGGTAGGGTTGGTCTGCTCGCCGAGCTTCACCGTGCCGAATGCGCCCGTCAGGCCGACATAGGCATTGCGCGAGAACAGACCGTCCGTCGCGTTTCGTCCGTTTTGCCCCGTGTCCGGTCTAAAGAAGCGGCAGCCGCGGAGCGAGGCGTGCGTTTGCGGATCGAACTGGAGGTCGATACTGTCACGTCGATTCTCGACCTCGTTAGCGTGGGCATCGGGTACGCCGTGCTACCGCTGAACGCAACGACCAGCGACGCGCTCAAGCGCCGCTTTCAAGCGATGCGGATGACCGAGCCGACGCTGTTCAGCCGCCTCGCGATTGCCCCCGCGTGTGGCGGGTTATTCCATCACGGCAAATAGTGGATCAGCGCGATAGAAATGGCATTTCGCAGCGAATGAATCAACGCAACCGTCCAGAAGGCCCAGCCTCGACGCATTTGTTCAACGACGAATACATAGCCCAGCACGACACCAATGGGAAACGTCGTGAGCACGTATTTCCAGCTATAGAAATGCAATGAAGCAAAGAACGCTGCCGACAACACGATAGCCGTCCAGGGGCTGACACCGAATTTCTTGCGAAGCAGCGTGATGCATCCCCACTGGTTGAATGCCGTTTCAGCCAGAGGTGCGATCAGGCAACCGAGAATCAAGGCAGAGACGATGCCGTACGAACCCAAACCCGGTCCGCCTATCTGCTGAGCTGGGAAGAATACATCAGCAATATAGTCGAGCGGCAGAGGCAACAACTCCGTGGCTAACAGCGCCAGGGGAATCATTAGCCACGGCGGTGTATTTCAGTCCCGGTTCGAAATGTACCGCCAGTAAATGACGATGATCCCGCATTGGGTGATGGCATGCTCTACCCGTCTATTCTGGTTATGGGCCGCCCTTTATTCCCGCATCGCATTTTAATAGAGAAGACCCGAAGCCAAGACGGTGGACGCAACACCGTTACGTACTCCGGCGATCAATGGTAAGTGGTCGTAGACGACTGAAGCTTCGTCAACACACCGCTTTTGAACCGGAACCAGCCTTGGGAACTCTGCATCACGACTTCGTCGCGTTGCCAGAACACGCGCTTGACCGTCATGCGCTTATCCGAACGCTGCACGAGTGGCGGTTGATGGCGAAAGTCGTACAGCACCGGGCCAGCATCGGTCTGCACGAGCGAACGCGTGACAGTCTGACGGGCGTTGTCAACGTCATCGAAATGGGTCAGCGTGGTCGCGCCGAAGCGATCGAAAATGACTCGATCGAGCATTCCCACGAAATCGCGGTCTGTACGCGAGAATTGCAGTGTGCCCGAGGGCGTGACGAACGGGCCGGACGCGTTGCTTTGCGCATGAACGCAAGTCCAGACTGTGCAGGCTGCAAGTGCAGCGAGGAATAGTCGTTTCGGCCGCATGTCAGCCGCGCCTTCGCGACATAGCGGAATTGCATCGCGAAGTCAGGATGATAAATTGAATCATGATATGAATGAGGTGCAGGCAACCGCGAACACGCGAGAATATAATGCCTCCCCCAATATCTGTCTTGTCTGCTCCCTGCGACCGGCTTTTTAACGCAAGCCGCAGGCGGCCCGCTATTTCCTGTTCGCGCCTTCGTCTCGCGGGGTTGCCTTGGGCGCAGCCTTCCAGGTGGAAAGATTCCCAGCAGGAGACGGCTTTTTCGGCTGCTTAGGCTTCTTTGCCTCGCGATTACTGCGCAGTTGACTCTTTGCCATCATCATTCTCCCGTTACTCTACTGGCCGCGGATGCGGCCACGTTATCACCCATTCTGTGCGCATTTATCGTGGCTGTCGCGATCTGTTTCGTCGTAGGTCACGCCACCCACGGTGAAATTACGCATGTACGAACAGAATCGGTAAATCGCGCTCCTTGCGTAGAAATCGGTATAGATTGCGCGATCGGCACCGACAATCTGGAATCGCAGAGAAGAAACACGCAGACAGGTCAGCAATCGTTCGCGCTGATCGAACAATAGGATTACACTCGAAGCATCGTGAACGAAGGAGGCTCGCATGTTCGAAGCCACGCCTCAAAATACGTTCCGCGGCCTGCCGTTGACCGCAGAACAGGACGCGGAAGTGCGGCATTACATAAGAAAGAGAAAACAACGCAGCGCGCCCTGGAACACACCCGAACTGGACGCGATGCTCAACGACATGCTGGCACCTCCCGTCGAGGAAGACGAAGCATCCGATGCCGCATTCACTGAAACCAGGTCTGCCACAGAACGGGCGCTTGGGTCACTCGACGAGTCGATGGAACCCGTTGAAGCGAGCGAACAACGCAATGCCGCAATCGAGGCGGAGGGCATGAAGCGCCCAATGCAGTAAAACCCATTTATGCCGCAGCTTCAAAAACATTCTGCAACTACTTTCTGGAATCTATATGCAAAAGCAAACCAAGGTGCATCCGGCTCCTCCTTCAAAGCAAAGCGACTACGCCAGCCAGCAGGCGGCGCGTGTCTCCGTGCAACGGAAGGCGGAAAGCGAACGCGCGCAGAAGCGTCTTGAAATGGATGCCCGCCTCGATGTCAACGCAAGCAAGTGGCGGTATGTCTGCAACGGTGAATAAATGACAAAAGCCGGCGTGGTCATCCACTTTCCCAATCCGACCCGGATCCACGACGCGTCGAGACACTGCGTGTGTTTCTGGGGATATGACAAAGCTCGCGAGATAGCCTTCCAGGTCGATGACGGAGTGCTCGCCAGACTGAGCCCCAACAAGGATTCTGACGAATCCTCGTTGCTTGCCGCATTCGACCGCAACCGCGAAAGAATCCTGGAGATCGCGAGAACGGTTTATACGGGTGGCCCGCAAAACAGGTACACGATCTCCTGAGCAGGGAGATTCACTGCATACATGTGGAGCCGGGCGACGCTCCCTAATGTCGACGCCCGAGGTGCTTGCTGACAGAAAACTCGCTGGCAACCTCTCTGTGCACCTCGCTGACTGCGATGACGCCGTTACGTGCGTTTCGCGGCTCCCAGTCGATTCCAATGGCCTCGTCGGCCATCGCACCTCGCGGTATGAGAAACATCTGCAAGCCCTGCGTATAGCAGTCGTGATCTGGCAGGCGACGGTTGATCTCGTCCACGAATTCTTCCGGCGTGATGATGGGCTTTCCCATGTCCATGCTGTGCTCCCTCGCTGTATGCCCACATTCCATTGATCTGCATATCGACGCGTGAATGCGTTTGCGCCTCGGATGCGTCGTGTTCAGGATAACAGCGCATTCGCTGTTGCGGGTCATGATCTGTAGCCGGCAATCCGGATCGACCTGCCGCTTCGCCCGCTCGATACTCAACTACTACTGGAACGCGTCGCCGCGATAGCTCAGCGCTTCGAAGCGCATAGGCGCGCCATTGCGGCTGGTGAGGTCCTGCTGTACTCCCGTTCCAATGCTTGCGGGCAAACTGAGACGCACTGTCAAGTCGTGACCTGATTCGCCCCTATCATTGCGGCGATCGTGAGACAGGAGACGGGAACGGGTATGAGTGCAGACACGCTGGACTACGAAGTGCTGACACTGGTGATGGAAAAGCGGATTGCCAATCACGTGAAAGCCGCTAAACGGAAACGGTCACGAAATGAAGCAGCCGAACGGGTATTCTTTGCCGCTGCCGCGAACGAAGCTCTGTTCGTGTGGATGCTGTTGGCAAACCGGATGAACTCGGATCTCTATCTGGCTGATAAGGCGAGATTGACGCGAATGATCGAGGATGTAGTGAGGGATTGTGGGCAAGCCGTCGAAGCGGGGTTTCATCGCGAAATGTTCGCGGGTGCATGAGGTGCTGAAAGGGATTGTCCGGCGGCGCCGGGGGCGGTTTGGTTTGGTTTGGTTTGGTTTTCGCTGGCATCCGCGATTTGTTAGCTAGCTTCACGCGTCGCCCCTGTGCGGGGCGGCACCTACTTTTCTTTGCCGCCGCAAAGAAAAGTAGGCAAAAGAAAGCGGCTCACACCGCCAGCCCATGTTCTTGCCTGAGGGCCCCCAAAGGGTCTTACGCTTCACACGGCAATCACGTGACCCACGCTCGTTGCCAACGCTCTGAATGAGCGCCTCACCCGCTTCACACACCTGCGTTTCAGCACGCCGAGCCAGACAGTCTACCGCCGCCCAGGTGGCAAACTGTGTGTCGGCTTTCGCGCCATACGCGCACCACTCCGGACCGATAGCGCACGCCTCCCACCCTGTAAGAGCGCCAAGCCATACGACGCGACAACCTACACACAGTTTGCCACCTGGGCGGCCCATACCATTCGCCGCCGTTTGCCCGAGTACGGGTAATCGAAGCGGGTGAGGCACCTGTTCGAAGCGTTGGCAACGGGCACCAACCAGGGCCACTGGTGTGTGAAGTGTGGGGACGTTGGGGGCCCGTGGACAAACGTCAAGAATTGGCGGTGTGAGCCGCTTTCTTTTGCCTACTTTTCTTTGCGGCGGCAAAGAAAAGTAGGTGCCGCCCCGCACAGGGGCGACGCGTGGAGCACGCTAACAATTCGCGGATGCCAGCGAAAGCAAAAGCAAAAGCAAACCGCAGATGCCAGCGCAAAGGCCGAAAAGGCCAAAAAAAAAACACCAAACGGCAACGACTACGCCGCCCCCCTCCTAAACCCCGCCCCCGCATGCCGCGCAGGCAAACAATCCCCCTCCCCGAACAGCCTGTTCCGCAACGACCCATCCCCATACGCAGTCTTATAAAGACCCCGGCTCTGCAACTCAGGCACAACGAGATCAATAAAGTCCTCATAGCTTTCCGGCACAACCGTCCGGCTCAGATTGAAGCCATCAATCCCCGTCTCCTCGATCCAGCCCTGCAACTCATCCGCGACCTGCGCCGCACTGCCCACAATCGCCGGATACCTGCCGCCCAACTCGAACATCTCGAGCAACTTCCGCCGCGTCCACCCATGCTGCTTCGCCGTCCGCGTCGCGGACTCGATGGCATTGCCAGGCGCATAATCGACAGGCTCGTCAAGATCGTATTGCGCATAGTCAATGCCAGTACTGGCAGCAAAATGCGCAAGCCCCGCTTCACGGCTCGCATATCGCAAATAGTCCGCATACTTCTCACGTGCTTCACGCTCAGTAGTGCCCGCAACAACGGCCGCTCCGGCAAACACCTTAACGTCGTCCGGCCGGCGCCCGGCAAGCACAAGCTGCTCTCGCAGCGCCTTCACCGTTTCTCGCGCAGCATTCCGGTTCGGCGGCGAAATAAACACACATTCGGCATGACGCGCTGCAAAACGTTGACCACGCCCGGAACTCCCTGCCTGAAAGAGCACAGGCGTGCGTTGCGGCGACGGCTCCGCAAGATGGTAGCCTTCGACGTCGTAGTATCGCCCCGCATGCCGAACCTTATGCACCTTCGCGGAATCGGCATACACCCGCGCGCCCTTGTCGCGCCGCACGGCATCCGCTTCCCAACTGCCTTCCCACAGCTTGTAGAGCACTTCGAGATATTCGTCCGCGCGCTCGTAGCGTTCGTCGTGCGGAAGCTGCTCGCTCAGCCCCATCGCGCGCGCCGCGCTGTCGAGATACCCCGTGACGATATTCCAGCCGATGCGCCCTTGTGTCAGATGATCGAGCGTCGAGAAACGGCGTGCGAGCAGATACGGCTGTTCATAAGTGAGATTGACGGTCACCCCGAAGCCCAGGTGCTCCGTCACGGCAGCCATCGCCGAAACAAGCAGCAAGGGATCGTTGACGGGCAACTGGATCGACTCGCGCAAGGTCACGTCGACGTTGCGCTGATAAATGTCGTACACACCGACGATGTCGGCCAGAAACAGACCATCGAACAATCCGCGCTCCAGCGTGCGAGCGAGATCGGTCCAGTACGGCAACAGGCGATAGTCGGTCGACCGGTCGCGCGGATGCGTCCACAACCCATGGTTGATATGACCCACGCAATTCATATTGAACGCGTTGAGCAGAATCTGTTTCCTCGCCATTACAAGGCTCCATGCCGGGGCGGCAGCGTGTCGTTGAGATAGTAGTTGCCTACCGCGTGATACTTCCAGCGCACCGGATCGTGCAGCGTATGCGTGCGGGCATTGCGCCAGAAACGGTCGAGCCCCAGACCATCGAGCGTCGCGGAAGTACCGGCGAGTTCGAACAGACGCGAGCCCGCATCCAGCGATACGGTCGTGGTGAGCGCACGCGCCTCCGCGACGGCAACCGATGCCTGCGCCACCGAGCGCTCCGTCGGCCCGGCCTGCGCGGCATCGACAAAGCGTGCCGCGCGGCGCAGCAATGCCTGCGCCGCGCGCAGGCGCACTGCGAGGTCGCCGAACTGCGCGATGGTCAGCGGGTCGTCGGCGGCGCGCGCAATCTTTGCGTCGATCCACGGTCGGGAATGCTCCCGCACGAACTGCAATGCGGCCTGGAACGCGCCGCGCGCCTGGCCGAGATCGATCGCTGCGTGAATGATCTGCGCGAGCGGTCCGATCGTCGTCGGACGCTCGAACGATGCCTGAAACGGAACGACCCATTCCGGCTCGACACGCACGTGATTGAACTGCACCGACCCGCTGCCCGTGACGCGCTGACCAAAGCCATCCCAGTCGTCGATCACCTCGACGCCGTCGGCGTCGCGCGGCACGAAAGCGAGCCACGTGATGTCGCGCCCTTTCTCCTCCGTGATCACCAGCGTGGGAATCCAGTGCGCGTACAGTGCACCCGTGCAATAGAACTTGCGGCCGTCGATATGCCATCCGGCCGCCGTGCGCGCCAGCCGCGTGCGGCGTTTGAAGTCCTTGTGGCCGGTTTCGGCGAGCGCGTTGCCGAAGCGCTCGCCAGCCAGTACGCGATCGTAGAAAAAGCGCTGCTGTTCGCTGCTGCCGCCGACGCGCAGCACTTCGAGCGCGTAGTAATGATTTTGCGGAATCTGGCCGAGCGAGCCGTCTGCCGCGGAAATCGTCGCGGTCACTTCCGCGAGCGTCCCGCTGCTCACGCCCGCGCCGCCGAAGTCGCGCGGCACGGTGATGCCCCACAGCCCGCTCGCCACGAACGCGTCAAGCTCGGCCCACGGCAACCGCCGCTCGCGATCGCGTAACGCTGCATCGGGGGCGAACGCCTCAGCGAGTTGCTTTGCGATACGCAGCGCGTGCGCGTCGTCGGCAATGCGGTCGGGCATCACCCGACCCGTGCGCGTGGTATCGCGCGTCTCTTCAGAAATATCGAGGCTCATGCTTCAGTTCCACGAATGCCGCGCAGGCAGCACATGATTCAGGTGATAGTTGCCCAGCAGATGCAGTTTCCAGCGCACCGGGTCGTGCAGCGTATGTGTGCGCGCATTGCGCCAATGACGATCGAGTTGATGGACGGCACGAGTCGAGGCCGAACCCGCCAGCTCGAACAGCTTCTCGCTTGCTTCGAGGGCAATGCGTGTGGTCAGCACCTTGGCCTCCGCGACCGCAACGGACGCCCGCGCGCTGGCCTCGGCATCGATGGGCGCGGCAGCGACGGCATCGAGCGTATGGCCTGCCTCCAGCAACACCTCGCGTGCGGCGTGCAATTCGATCTGCAGGCGGCCGACGTCGGCGATGATGTAGGGATCGTCCGTCGCGCGCTCCAGACCCGAATCGATCCACGGCCGCGCACGCTCGCGCACGAAGGCAAGGGCATCGGCTACCGCTGCCTCGGCAATGCCCTGATCGATGGCTGCCTGGATCAGCTGCGACGTCGGCCCGAACAGGCCGGGACGGTCGGCGAGCTGCCAGATCGGCAGCACATCCTGCGGATCGACGGCTACGTTGTCGAAGATCACCGTGCCGCTCGCCGTCGTGCGTTGACCAAACGAACTCCAGTCGTCGATCACCGTGAGACCCGGCGCGTCGCGCGGCACCCAGACCTGGACGGCATGTCCTGCATCGTCGGTCGCACGCGCGGGCACACGGTGAGCGAACAGCGCGCCGGTGGAATAGAAACGCTTGCCGTCGAGACGCAGCCCGTCTGCTGTCGCGCGCAGCCGCGTCGTGCCCTGCAACACCGTGGACGCAGCGGCCGAGCGCCGTTCGGGGCCCGCATTGCCGAGCCGATGACCCGTCAGCACTTCGCCATACAGGCGCGCTTTCTGCGCCGGCGTACCGATTTCACGCAACACACCCAACACGCCGAAATGATTCTGCGGAATCTGGCCCAACGCAGGATCTGCGCTGCAAAGAATCACGAACACTTCGGCCAGCGTCGCGAACGATACGTCTGCGCCGCCGTATTGAGCCGGCACCGTGATCGCACCCAGTCCGCTTTCGGACCAAAGATCGAGTTCGGCCCAAGGCAGAATGCGCTGGCGATCGCGCTCAGCCGCACCGCGTGCGAAGAGAGCCGCTAGCGCATGGGCGGCTGCGAGCGCCCCGGAATCGTCGGCGATGCGCTTCACGCGCGCGGGGTCCGGCCGCTGCGGCAATTGCGTTGCGGCCAGGGAGGAGTCGACTGTAGACATGGTGGCTCATACGAACGGGTAAAGCCCTACGCTCGCGACGCAACCGTCGCGGCTCGCTGCGGACAGGGCCAATCCTGTATTGGATCAGCCCAGGCGAGCCTGGCCTACTATCGAATTTGACATTGCTTATGACAGGTTCCGGTTTTCGAACACGGACGGCAGCATCGACACTTCAGGAATAGAACGATGGCGTGGGCAGTTCGTCGTTGACTGCCCACTCGCCCAGTTCCTGCAATTTGTAGTCGACGGGATCGTGCAGCGTTTGCGTGCGCAGATTGCGCCAGAACCGGTCGAGCCGCAGCGCGCCGTGCGTGGCGCGCGCACCCGCCACCTCGAACAGGCGGGTGCTCAGATCGAGACCGATGCGCGTGGCGGCAACTTTGGCCGTCGCGATTGCAACGGCGACGTGTCCGCGCGTTGTCTCGTCGAGTTCCGCGCCGCGCGCCCAGGCCTCGTCGAACAGTTGCACCGCGCGCCCGGCGAGCAAACGGACGCTTTCCAGCCCGACCCAGAACTCGCCGTAGTGGCGCAGCGTATGGGGGTCCTTGCTGGCCTGCTCCGCCGGCGACTTGAACCAGGGGCGCGATTCGTTCCGTGTGTAGTGCTTCATCTCCGCAAACACGCCCTCGCCGATGCCGAGGAACATTTGCGTGAAAATCAATTGCGCCAACAACGGACGCAGACACGCGAACGGCGTGCTCAATGGGCCAGGCTCCAGCAGCAGCTCGCTTTCTGCCACGCGCACATGCTCGAAGAGCGCGCTGCCGCTATCCGTTTGCCGCTGCCCGAAGCTGTTCCAGTCGTGATTCAACGTGATGCCCGAACGGGAAGTGGGTATTGCCGCGATCAGTAGTTTTCGGCTGACGGCGTCCAGCCCCGACGCGACCAGCATGTCGGAATCCAGTGCCCCTGAGCAAAAGCTCTTCTTGCCGGAGAATTCGTAGGCGTCGTCGACGCGTTGCACCACGGTGCGCGTATCCAACGGGTTCAGCGTGTTGCCCCAGAACCAGTCCTTCTGCGCGGTCTGCTCGAACCACGGCTCCCATTGATCCGGCCGTCCGAACAGCCGCACGGTGGCGAGCAGCAGATGATGGAATCCGAACACATGCGCAATCGAACTGTCGACTCGCGCGAAGGTCCTGACGACATCGAGCGTCTGCGCCCAGCTTGCGCCCGTTCCGCCGTATTGCTGGGGAATCGACAGCGACAGCAGGCCGCTCGCCCGGATCGCGTCGCGCTCGGCCTTGGGCGTGCCGCCCCTTTCATCGCGTTCGACTGCGCTCGCGGCAAGTTGCTGCGCAAGCGCCTGCGCGGCCTGGAGCGGCGAAGCGGGATTGGATTCAACGTGTGCTGACATGGTATGCAGAGTCGAGAAGATAACGGGCAAGTTTAAGAAAGCCACGACGACAAGACCTACCAACGAGTGCTTGAATGCTTATGCGAATTTCTTCTTAACACCCGAACCGCCACTGCGAATGATGCACCACATTGTCTGCTAAAACAGAAATCCGCTTCTGCAATAGCGCCAGGACTGCTTTGATTCTGAACTTTAATTGGTTCGCAGATGCGATCGGCTTCGTTACATTGAAGCTCAAATCACACGTGACCATAAGGACAATCGATGGCATCGGTTCGGGGCTTTGCATTCTTCGCACGCGCGCGCCGCGCACACGTTCTGCGCAACATCATGACGACGGCGGCCGCCGCGCTGGCGCTGTGCTATTTCGGGAGCACGCAGGCCGCGCCGCTCGCCGAACTGAAGCTCGACTACGCGTATTACTCGCCGGAAAGCCTCGTCATCAAACGCAATGGCTGGCTGGAACAGGAGTTCGCCGCCGATCATACGCAGGTCAAGTGGGTACTGAGCCTGGGAAGCAACCGCGCACTCGAGTATCTGAATAGCGGCGCGGTCGATATCGGCTCGACAGCGGGTCTCGCCGCCGTGCTCGGCAAGGCAAACGGCAATCCGATCCGTGCGGTGTATTGTTTTCCCGGCCTGAATGGACGGCCCTCGTCGTGCGCAAGGATTCGCCCATCAAGAGTCTCGCCGATCTCAAAGGCAAGAAGATTGCCGCCACCAAGGGCACCGATCCTTTCCTCTTCACCTTGCGCGCGCTGCACACCGTGGGCTTCTCGCGCGACGACGTGGAAATCGTGAATCTGCAGCATCCGGACGGCCGCACGGCGCTCGCGAACAGCCAGGTCGATGCGTGGGCGGGGCTCGATCCGCACATGGCCGCCGCGCAGATCGACGATGGCGCGCGCCTGCTTTATCGCAATGTCGATTTCAACACGTGGGGCCTGCTCAATGCACGCGAGGACTTCATCCGCGAGCATCCGGAGCAACTGGCCCGCGTGTTGAAGGTTTATGAAAAAGCACGCGAGTGGATTGCCGCGCATCCCGACGACACGGCGAAGATCGTCTCGGAGGAATCGAAGGTTTCGCTCGCGGTCGCGAAGCTGCAACTGAGCCGCAACGACTTCAGCCATCCGCAGCCCGGCGTGCAACAGATCACTGCGCTCAAGGCAGCGGCGCCGATTCTCGTCGATGAACAGCTGGTGAAAAGCGGCACCGATCTCAATCAGGTCATCGACGCGCTGATCGATCCGAAAATCGCGCAGCCTGTCATCGCGAGCAATGGCGCAAAATGATTCGCCCGCAACTCCACTCATGCGAGCAACCTGCACTGGCGCAGGCTTGAATCATGGCCGCCACTGAACCGACACTCGCGCTCGACACGCGCGATTCACACGCGCGGGCCGCAAGCGAACGTACATTGCGCAAACAGCCCCGCGACGCCATGCGCTTATGGCGCTACGCAGGGTATTTGTTGCCCGTGGTCTTTCTCGCGTTGATCGAAGCGCTGGTGCGCGCGTCCGTGCTGCCGATGCATCTCGTCCCGGCTCCCAGCACGATCGCGCAAACGCTGTGGGATCTCGGCGGCGCACGCGTGGCACGACACATCGGCGCAAGCGTCGCGCGGGTGTATGCGGGCTTCGCACTCGGCTCGGCGCTCGCGTTGCTGATCGGCGCGGCGATGGGACTGAGCCGCCGCGTCGATGCGTTGCTCGACCCTGCGTTTCAGGCACTGCGCGCGATTCCTTCGCTCGCATGGGTGCCGATCCTGCTGCTGTGGATGGGCATCGACGAAGCGCCCAAGATCACGCTCATCGCGATTGGCGCGTTCTTTCCCGTGCAACTCAGCGTGGTCGCCGGCATTCACGGTGTCGACCGCAAGCTGATCGAATTCGGCGAACTCAACCGGCTGACGCCGCGTGCAATGTTCACGCGCATTCTGCTGCCCGCGTCGATGCCGCAGATCTTCACGGGACTGCGCACGGGACTGAGCCTTGCGTGGATGTTCATGGTCGCCGCCGAACTGATCGCCGCAACGCGCGGCCTCGGCTATCTGCTCAGCGACGGCCGCGAGACGGGCAGACCCGATCTCGTTTTCGGCGCCATCCTGCTGCTGGCGTTGCTCGGCAAACTGAGCGACGGCGCGTTCAAGCTGATCGAAACGCGCGTGTTGTCCTGGCGCGATGCGCGCCACGTCTCGGGAGACGCGCCATGAGCCCGCATTCCGTCCCCTTGCTGCAAGTGCGCGGCCTCGCGCGGCGCTTCGGGCCGCGCACGGTATTCGAACAGGTGTCGTTCGAACTGGCACGCGGCGAGATCGTCAGTCTGGTCGGCCCGAGCGGATGTGGAAAAAGCACGCTGCTGCGGGCCATTGCAGGCCTCGACAGACACTCGGAAGGTACTGTGCTGCTGGACCAGCATTCGCAGCGCGGCCCATCCGACAGGATCGGCATGATCTTTCAGGAGCCACGGCTGCTGCCCTGGCTCAGTGTGGCCGACAATGTCGCGTTCGCCGCCGGCCCTCGGCAGGGACACGATCCGCGCGTCGATACCTTACTGGCGGAAGTGGGTCTGTCGGGTGTGCGCGACGCGTTGCCGAAACAGCTGTCGGGCGGCATGGCCCAGCGTGTCGCCCTCGCGCGCGGACTTTTCGGGGAACCAGACCTGCTGTTGCTCGACGAACCGTTCAGCGCCGTCGACGCCATCACGCGCTCGCGGCTTCAGCGTGTCCTGCTTGCGCTCGCGCACTCGCACGAAACGACCATCCTGCTCGTCACGCACGATCTGGACGAAGCGCTTCTTCTGTCCGATCGTGTTCTATTGCTGTCGCCGCCGGGCAATGACGGGCCAAGCCACATCGCGCGCGAGATTCACGTCGCCGCGCCACGGCCCCGAAATCTCCGCGATCCCGCGATGGACGCACTGCGAGATACGCTGCTGGACGGTATCGCGTCAACGCCGATCTGATCGTGTCGGGCGGACCCGCATCCTGAACCGCGCAATGCACGACGACGGGCGCTTCCGGCTATCGCAGCGGCCAGGACGCATGGCCCCCAGCACATGTCAGATAGCTACCATGCTTCGGCAAGAAACGGCACTAGCGCTGACAGCACCTCGTCCGGCGCGTCCTCGGGCAGCAGATGACCGCCTGGCAGCGCCTGTCCCGTCACGCGCGCGGCCCATTTCGACCACACGTCGATGGGCAGCGTCTTTCGTGCTCTCTGCTCCCGCTCGCTCCACAGCACCAGTACTGGGCATGCGAGCTTCTTCCCTGCCGCGAAATCGGCGGTGTCGTACTGAAGGTCCTCTGCCGTCGCGGCACGATAGTCCTCGCAGATGGCATGACGCACTTCGGGCTTGCGAAACGCGGCGCGATAGGCATCGAGTGCTAGCGGGTCGATCGCGTCGAGTCCGCCTGCCATCTTCGACAGTGCCGCATCGATGAACGCGTCGGGGTCCGCGTCGAGCATGCGCTCCGGAAGATCGAAAGGTTGCGCGAGAAAGAACCAGTGCCACGCATTCAGCGCGAAGGTTCTATCCACATCCGCAAACGCGTCCAGCGTGGGGATGACCGTCAGCGAAGCGTAGGCGGCTACGCGCGCGGCGTGATCCAGCGCCAGCCGGTATCCGACGCGCGCGCCACGGTCATGCCCGGCCACGGCGAACCGTTCATGCCCCAGACGATCCATCAAGCCAACGAGCGCTTGTGCAACGCGCCGTTTGGTCCATCGCGGCTGGTCATTTCGCGTGCGGCTGTCGCCGTATCCCGGCAAGTCGGGCACGATGACCGTGTGGGATTGCGCGAGCCTCGGCGCAATTTTTCGCCACGCGATGTGGGTTTGCGGATAGCCATGCAACAGCACGACGGGCGGGCCGGAGCCGCCTGTCACGCCACTGAACGACACGTCATCCGTATCAACGTCGAGTCTTGCGAAGCCGGGGAAAAAACTGCTTTCGGCAGGCTGAGCATTGCCATGCGTCATGGACACCTCCTTATGCGACGCGGCAGGCACTCGAACGGAACGAACACACCGACGCGCCAGACGAAGCTTAAGCGATCGTGGTGGTTTTGTTTTGCGGGGTGGCGTCGTCGACGTCCACACGCTGCAGGTCGTGAACGAGGTTAGCGACGGATGATCGACGTCGTCTGGGTGCTCGCGCAAGCTCAGAAGAACAGCAACGAGCGCAGTTCGATACTGCGGCGCGCCCTGGCATCGGGCGGCGACGACGGATCGTCGAATGCGGTATGCGCCGTCAGCCGTGCGATATCGTCGCCCGCGGAATCGTAGATTTTCAGCAGCAGGACCTCCTCCGGCGTCATCAACGGAAAGTAGTACCAGCGGTGCCGCGGATTGAAAACGAATGCATACGTCTCGCCGACCTTGTCCGGATAGATCAGATCCGACGGCACGAGATCGGTCAGCGCGATACTGCGCGCATCGCACAATGCGAGCGGCGACGACTCGACCGTAGATCCGACAGGACGCCACAGGTTGACGATCGCCACCCTGCCTTTCAGCAATGCTTGCGCTTCATGCGGCGGCAGATGATCGCGCACGCGGCGCGGACCCGAGACGAATGTCTGATCGTTGTGAATGAATTTGACAGGTTCGCGTACACCGCTCGCTCGCGCCGCCTGGCCGTCGCGAAGCGTGTGATCGAAGATGACGGCGCGCTTCGCGCCCGTCCAGCGTTTGAGCAGTGCTTCGGCCTCAGGGTAGTAAACCCGTTCGATCGCGGCAGGGTCCGAGAAGTCGCTGAGCGCGCTCGCGTGCTGCCGCAGCTCGAAGCCATTGCGGTCCAGCGACAGGCCACCCGGCGGCGGCGACACGCGCGCATTGACGATGCTCACGCGCTGCGTTCGATACACGCCGCTGCGCTGCGGCTCGCCTGCAGGCGGCTCATACGCATACGTGGCGGGCTTTTCTCCCGTCGCGACGAGATAGTTCAACGCGGCTTCGACAACGGCTGGCTGTTCGACGACGATATCGCTCATTGCTTACGCTCCATGCAAGCGCGCGGCTCAACTAGTCCGGCGCTATTTCGCCGATCACATGAAACATCTCGAACGTGTAGCCCATATTGAAGTAGCCCGCACGCGCATAGACGGCGATACGCTCGAGGCGTTCTCCCGCATCGCGCGGCGAGTGCTCCGGCTGCGGGCCCGTGCGTGCTTCGGCGGCGTAGGCGGAGCGCGCCTGCAACCGATGACGGACAGCCTGGAACGGATGAAATATGGCCTGACGATAAAACGATGCGAGGTTCATCGACATGATGCATCCTCCTGCTCATGGCATATTCATCGAATCTAGTCAGTGGCGGCGCATTGCACAAACAAGCATTTGTGCAATGCTTTGCAACGCACCGCCGATGGATGAACCGGCCCTCAGGCGTCCGCCCGCCCTGTCACGGTCGGCAGGCTTGCATAGTCCTCGCCGTCGATATCGTAACCAGACGGTTCCCAGCGGATCGCGAGCAGCACCAGCAGCGACGTCAGCGGAGCAATGGCGATGACCCAGAACACCTTCGTGCCGAGCGCGCCCGCCAGCACCGGGAACAGAAACAGCGAGATCGTCGATGCCGTGCGCACGAGCGTCTGATTGAACCCCACGCCGATACCGCGCAGTGAAGTCGGGTAGCTGAGCGACGCGTAGGTCATCGAATGCGACCCGGGCCCGAATCCTTGCCCGAACAGATAACCGCCCAATAGCAGAATCGCCGCCACCACCAGCGCCGTGCCGCCCGGACGACCGATCAGCGCGAGTCCGATCAACGACGCGAATTGCAGCGAGTGACCGAGCACGGTCATTTTCCACGCGCCGACCGTCGGTGCGGTTCGCACGCCGATCAGCCCGCCCACGAACGCGAACAACAGATTGAGCGCGAGCGATGCGACGATTGTCGTCAGCGGTCCCTGCGCGAAAAAGCTCGTGATGATGACAGGCAAGCCAAAGATGATCGCGTTGTAACCGAACGACGACGCACTGCCGATCACGGCCGCGAGTATCGTGCGTCGGCGGTAGGTGGCGTTGAACAGCACGCCGTAGTTGCGCCACGAAGCGCGGCGCGGTTGTGCGACGGGCGCCGTGGTCCGTTCGACGACGGCATCGACGCCATACGAACGCTTCAGGCTGCGCGCAGCGCCTTCCAGGTCGCCCTGGTTCGCTGCCCACACAGGCGATTCGCTGATATAGCGGCTGCGCACCAGAATGATGACGATCGCGGGCACCGCACCGAATGCGAGCGTCAGCCGCCACAGCCAGCCGAGCTGGTGCTCGGGCAGGATCGCGTACAAACCGAGAATCAGCAGATAGCATGTACTCGTCGCGGCATACCACGCGGGGCACCACGCCGCGACGCTTGCCGCCTTGTTGCCCTTGCCCGCCACACGCGAGAATTCGGCCAGAAACGCCATCGCAACGGGCAGATCGAGTCCGACACCGAATCCCATCAGGAAGCGCGCGCCGCCGAGCACCCATGCGTTTGGCGCGAGACCGGCCGCAATCGCGGCGACGACGAAGAACAGCATGTCGGCCATGAACACCCGATAGCGGCCGATCCGATCCGTCAGATAGCCGCCGAACAACGCGCCGAGAATCGCGCCGAACGTAATCGCCGACGATACGAAGCCCACTTGCACGGGCGACAGTGCGAACTGTTTCGCGATGTCCTTGATGCCGTACGCAAGCGAGGTCAGATCATAGGCATCGAGAAACACCCCGCCTAGTGCAATCGCGATGACGATGCGCGCATTGCTGCCCTTCACCGCGCCTGCATTGACGATACGGGAGACATCCTGCGCGGACCGGATGACGGCTGGGCGCGTGGTGTCGTGCGCAACGGACGAGTCCAGCGCAGTGGTTGGAATAGCGACGGTAGACATGATGGATGTCGAACAGGAAGTCAGAAGTTCCTGCATGCTAGCGACGCCCATCGCGTCTTCCAAACGACGATTGAATATATGCAAATTGACGTTGCTACGATGCGCTTCGCTTCGCGCTGTGCGCGTTGCGTATCGACGATTGATGCTTTCGATATGCGCAAACATTGTTTGGATCCGCACGTATAGCCACTTAACGTCGTGATCCGGAATATCCCGATTCACGCACGAAACTCCGATCAGCAAACGCGACACATCACCATCATGACTTCATCCAATTCACGTACGGCCGAGCATCCCATCGACAGACAATTTCTGGAGCGCTGGTCGCCGCGCGCCTTCGCGCAAGACACGCTTCCGGAAGCGTCGCTGCTGACCTTCCTCGAAGCGGCACGCTGGGCGCCTTCTTCGTACAACTCGCAGCCGTGGCGCTTTGTCTATGCACGGCGCGATACGGAGCACTGGACCCGCTTTCTCGGCTTTCTCAACGAGTTCAACCGGGGCTGGGCGCAACATGCCGCCGCCATTCTGATCGTGCTGTCGAAACGGACATTCACGCCGCCGGGCGCAACCGACGAGGTCGCGCTGGCGTCCCATTCATTCGATACGGGCGCAGCATGGGGCTATTTCGCGCTGCAGGCCAGTTTGTCCGGATGGAAGGCTCATGGTCTTGCCGGCATCGACCGCGAGCGCATCCGTGCCGAACTGGCTGTTCCCGACGACTATGCCGTCGAAGCGGCGATCGCGATCGGCCGCCCCGGCGACAAGTCTTCACTGCCTGAAGGACTGCAAAAGCGCGAAACGCCGAGTCCGCGCAATCCGCTCTCCACGTTTGCCGCAGAGGGACAGTTCGTGTTCTGATCGCGAGCGCGAGCACGTCTTCGCGATTCTTGTCGAGACGCCTTCGACGCAATGCTCGTACGTCTTTATCCGTCGCTCGAACCTTCGAGACCTTAGGCGGATGAGGCATGCCGTGGCGAACGCAGAGACGATCTGCCAGGCGGACACCGTGCATCCTGCTCGCCCAGCACAGGATGCACGCTGCCGTTACTGCAGAAGTTTCAGCACCTGCTGCGGCATCGAGTTCGCTTGCGCGAGTACCGAGATACCAGCTTGCTGCAACACCTGGGCCTTCGACAGGTTCGCTGTTTCCGTTGCGAAGTCCGCGTCGGTGATCTGCGATTCGGCGGCGCTCATATTGGTCGCTTCCGTTTGCGTCGTCGAAATGGCGGCCTGGAACGTGTTCTGCGTCGCGCCGAGGGTCGCCTGGAAGGTGTTGACGCTCGTCAGCACGTTATCGATCGAACTCATGGCCGCTTGCGCGCCCGAAGCCGTCGCCACGCTCAAGCCGCTGATGCCCAGCGAGTTCGCGTCCCAGCTTTGCGTGCCGAAGTCCGCGGTGATCTGCTGGCCGTTGAACGCGCCGATCTGGAAGTTGACCGAGCCGACACCGTTCAGCACGGCCTGACCGTTGAACGTAGTCTGTTGTGCAACGCGCGTGATTTCCGTCAGACGCGTCGACACTTCTGCTTGCAGATTGGCGAGCGCGTTCGAGTCGAGCGAGCCGTCGCCCGCTTCCACGGCCAACTGACGGATGCGCTGCAGGTTGTCGACGATCGATTGCAGCGCGCCGTTCGTGGTCTGCACCATCGAAATGCCGTTGTTCGCGTTTGCGGCCCCCTGCGTCAACGCATTGATCGATGCCGTTTGCGACGTCGCGATCGCGAGACCCGCTGCGTCGTCAGCGGCCGTGTTGATGCGCTTGCCGGACGACAGACGGTTGATGGCCTGCGAGAGCGCGTTTTGCGAACCCTCCAGGTTGTTCTGCGCCGTCAGCGACATGATGTTCGTATTGATGTTAAGCATTTCAACCCCTTTCGGTTCTGGAAAGATCGACATGAGCGGCAATGCGGTCTATCCGGTACTTCGCGCCGCCACTCGACGGGGTTTACGACGGCTCTAAATATTGCTTTAGGTTTCTTCAGTTAATTTCCGTTTAAGAACGATGCGGAATTGCGGTGCGGAAATACCGCTCAACAACACTACAACCTATTGATATATATTGACATTTTTTAATCAATTCATACTTCTTCCATTTCCATTAACCGGCATTACAAAGAGAACCTCTCTAATTTTAATGTTACGAATAATTATGCAAGCTTTATAGCTTCATGAAAGGGGTAATCGGTAAAACCTCGTTTATCGCTGACGCGGTAATAACTTTTACTGACAGTCCGGTTGCCATTGCGTCCGCGAATCTTTCATGCAGACAACCTGTCGTTTGCCGCGCGGGGTTGGCCAACATATTTCACGGCGAGGCGACGCAAGCCCCTTTCTCGCGCGCCGTTTAGCTGCGGGCCTCGATGCGTCGTGCGGGACGTGCGAGCAGCAGGACGATCGTGACCACGCAAAACACGGCGCCCGCATGGAACGTCGCAGCCGCGCCTATCGTGTCCCACAAAGCGCCCGCGATCACACTGGAAATCAGCGTCACCAGTCCGCTCGCGAGATTGAACAGACCGAACGCCGTGCCGCGCAAATGCGCGGGCGCGCTGTGCGACACCATCGTCGCGAGCAGCCCTTGTGTCATGCCCATATGCAGGCCCCACAGCGCGACGCCCGCGAGCAGGAGGCTCCAGTGAACGGCATACGCAAGCACGACATCGGACACGCCAAGTATCACCAGCCCGCCAACCAGCAGCCTGACATGACTCGTCGAATCCGCGAGCTTGCCGAACGGATAGGCCGAGAGCGAATACACGACGTTCATCGCGACCATCACGAGCGGCACCAGCGCGACGGGCACGCCGCTGTCCAGCGCACGCAGCACGAGAAACGCCTCGCTGAAGCGCGCGAGTGCGAACGCGGCCCCGATTGCGACGATCCACCAGTACGCGTCATCCAGTTGGCGCATGCTGTCGCGCCGGATCGGATTGACACGCTTCGCGCCGGCCTGGCGCGCGGGTTCGTTGATGCCGGCCGCCAGCAACGCGACGGCCAGCGCGCCAGGAATGACGGCCAGCCAGAACGCAAGCCGGAAGTCGTTCGCCCAGGTCAGCATGATCGCGGCCGCGAGCAACGGCCCGAGAACAGCGCCCACTGTATCGAGCGACTGCCGCAAGCCGAACGCGGCCCCGCGTAGCGGCGGCGGCGTGATATCGGCGACCAGCGCATCGCGCGGCGCGCCGCGAATGCCCTTACCGATCCGGTCGATCACGCGCGCCGTCACGACGAGACCGAGGGTCGGCGCTATCGCGAACAAGGGCTTGCTCAGCGCGCCGAGTCCATAACCCGCGACAGCGAGCCATTTGCGATTGCCGAGGTAATCGCTGAGCGCACCGGAGAAGACCTTGACGATGGGCGCAGTGGCCTCGGCGATGCCTTCGATCAAGCCGATCGTCGTTGCACTTGCGCCGAGGCCCGCCAACATAAACATCGGCAGCAGGCTGTGAACGATCTCCGATGAGATGTCCATCAACAGGCTCACGCAACCCAACACCCAGACGCCGCCGGGTATCTGCCGCAGGGTGCCGACGCGGGACGGGCCGGATGCCGGCTTGTCAGCGGAAGCGGGACGCTCGTCCATATACGCGTTACACCTTGCGAAAAATGAAACGCCCTGCCCCTGTCATCTGATCGAGCGAGACGAACTGTCCGTCGCGCTCGGTGAACTCGAAGGTCGAGCCCGGCGCGGATGCCATGCGAAACACGCGATCACGCGCTGGATATCGTCATGAAACCGCAGTTCCGGTAGATGCTGGCAAAGCGGCTTGTCGAAGGTGAGCTTGCCTTCGTCGACGAGCATGCCCGCCGCCAGCGCGACGAACAGCTTCGTGTTCGACGCGATGGGAAAGAGCGTCGACGCATCGAACGGCAAGCGCTTGTCATAGTCGCGAAAGCCGTATCCGCGCGTCAGCACAGGTGTGTCGCCGACGACGACAGCGACGCCGACAGCGGGCGCGTTCCATTGCTGCAGTAGCGAAGCGACGTGGTCGTCGAAGCCTTCGAGTCTTTCCAGCGGCATCAATCGGATTCTCCTTGCCTCGAATGTTCATGAACCGGCTTTCTGCACGCATCAAGGCGTGCCGTCGAATACGGCCGCCTCCGCGAAACCGTTATCCGCATGGAAGCACGTGAAAGCAAACTGTTGCCGGGCGAAAGTGGGTTCTATCCGAACACTTTCGCCTCCTCCGGCGGCATCTGGATAACGCGCAAGACCGCCCGATAAGGACTTCTGCGAAATGGCACGCTCGGCACAGGGTTGTGCGAGAACCGACGCAACAGGAGCACCCATGTTCGCATACTTCATCCGCATCATCTTCGAACTGTTGGACCGCACAGAAGAACTGCTGGACCGCGCCGAGCACCACCGCCGCGATGCGTATCTCTCGTCGTCCGCCGATATCTTCGAACTCGAACGCCGCATGCGGCAGATCGAGGCGGCAGACCAGGCTGTCACAGCTAAACCTGATCGAGATTTCCGAACTGATGGGCTAGTGCACGCGCTTTAATTCTCTTTTAATTCGCGCCGCCTACATTGCAGACACGAAGACTTTGAGGTTGCATCGTGAATGCCTTGAATCTCAAACCCTTGCGATGTCGCGTTGTGCACACGCGTTTGCGCGCTTCGTCTGCGCGCACCCGACCGGTCTATCGACGGGCAAGGTTGCGTTCGCAATGCTTCCGGTCCGGCACTCACCGGCCTGGACGAAGACGATACGTTCGTTGAACGTCTCCGGGCATCACGCGTTCCACGCTGTCCGTTCCAAAGCATCTGCAATGAACGGCTTTGATCTTCAAGATGGAGAACCGTCATGAACACATTCACCAAGGCAGGTCTCGTTGCTGTCGCGCTCGTGTTCGCGCAATCCGCAACCAGTGTCGCTTTTGCGGCGCCCGCGAATCTGCCGCCGCTTCATCAGCAGGGCGCGGTCGCGTATCTTTCGGGTGGCGTCGGCAGCGATCAATCGGCTGCGCTGAAGGAGGTCATGCACACCTATCCGCTCACACTCGAATTCACAGGCGCGACGCGTCACGGAAACGAGTACCTCGCCGACGTTCCCGTTCATATCGCCGACATGAATGGCAAGACACTCCTGAATGCGACTTCGGACGGACCATTCATGCTCGCATCGCTTCCGGATGGGCGCTACACGGTCACTGCGAGCCACGACGGCAAGACCCAGCAGCGCGTCGTCGACGTCAAATCGTCGGGCCACGTCCGCGCAATGTTCGTATGGCCGACGCCCGCCGAAGGGAGCACCTCATGAGCGCCGACGCGGACGCGCCCGTCGACGAAGCGCGCCGCCGATGGATGATCGCGACATCGGTGGCGGGCGGCATGGCGGGCGTAGCCGTCGCCACGCCGTTCGTCGAATCGTTCAGACCATCGGCCTCGGCGCTGGCGGCGGGCGCGCCCGTGTCCGTCGACATCAGCCGCTTGCAGCCCGGCGACATGCTGACGGCGGCATGGCGCGGCAAGCCCGTGTTCATCGTCAATCGCACCGAAGCCATGCTCGCCGACGTGCGCGCTGCCGATCCGCTCGTCGCCGACCCGCACACGACACGGCCCTTCTCGATGCCGTTGCCGCCCTACTGCAACAACGAGCTTCGCTCGCGCACGGAGCATGGCAATCTGCTCGTGGTGGTCGGCGTATGCACGCATCTCGGCTGCACGCCAAGCCCGCGTTTTCAGCCGGGCCCGCAAACGAGTCTTCCCGACGACTGGCCTGGCGGATTTCTTTGCCCATGTCACGGCTCGACGTATGACCTCGCTGGCCGCGTGTTCAAGGACAAACCCGCGCCGCAGAATCTCGACGTGCCGCGCTATCGTTTCGAGTCCGCGCATGTTGTCGTGATCGGCGAAGACGAACAGGGCGAAGCCTGATCGCGCGCAGTTTTGATGTTCGTCAACGGCCCCTTTAAGATTCGTTTAAGTGTCGGCCGCTATGGTGTCCGCTCCGTCGCCTGTCACTGCAAGGCCGCCTCGCCGCACTTTTTACATGCCGCTTGAAATGCCCTTCAGGTTTGCCGTCATTTTTACTGCGCTCTGCTTGCAGCTCGAATAACGGCAACACCCGCTTCTTCTCCTCACCTGGACGCAACGCGTCTGTCAGCGCGATCGCGCATGCATGCTCCGCTTCGCGCAATCGCCCTCGCCGTACCCCTCGCTCTGCTTTTTCGATCATGCCCTTACCCGCATTCGTTGCGCCGTCGGCGCGTAGTGGCAAAGTCATTCTGGCGTGCGCGCTCAGCTCCGTTTGCGCAGCGTTGATCTTTTCACCGGATCGCGCGAAGCATGCCGCTGATCTGGACGACACGCCCGACGCGCAATCGGCATCGCTGAACCGCCCGGCCGCCGATACGACGCATCGTGCGCAGCCTGCATCAGCGGCCTCTGCTGTCGAGGCCGCGCCGCAACCCGTCGTCAGATCGGCGACCGTCAAGAGCAGCTTTGCGGAAGCGGCGCAGCGTCTTGGTCTCGATGGCCACACCACCGCCCTGCTCGCGCGTGCATTCTCCGGCGAGATCGACTTTCGTCGCGATCTGAAGCCCGGCAACACGATCAGCCTCATCGTCGATCCGCCGGAAGGCGAACAACCCGGACCCGCGTCTTCGACAGGCACACCGCTCGCCGTGCGCATCGCAACGGCGACCACCTCGCACGATCTGTTTCTGTATCGCAAGCTGGACGGCAAGCCGTTCTACTACACAAAGGATGGCGCAAGCACGGCGCCTGCGTTCACGCGCTATCCGCTCGCCTATGAGCGCGTGTCGTCGGATTTCTCGCTGCGTCGGCTCGACCCCGTGACGCACCGCTGGCAAAGCCACGACGGCGTCGATCTCGCCGCGCCCGCCGGCACGCCCGTGCATGCGACGGCGCGTGGCACGGTCGCGTTCATCGGACGGCAGACGGGATATGGGAAGGTGGTCGTGTTGCGCAATCCGCCGCCGTATCAGACGGTGTTCGCGCACCTGTCGCGCTTCGCGAAAGGCCTGCATCGGGGCGCGCAGGTGCATCCCGGCCAGGTGATCGGTTATGTCGGCTCGACGGGCTGGGCAACGGGTCCGCATCTGCACTACGAGGTGCACGTCGATTCCGTGCCGAAGGACCCGTTGACGGTCGCGCTTCCCGGCAACGATCCGCTGGATGCGACCGAACGCGCGCAGTTCGCGAAGGAAGCCGACCGTCTCGCCGCGCTGCTTTGAGCGAGCGCATCCATTCATTCGCAACCAACCCCCGACCGACGTGCTGAAACTTCATCTGTTCCTCATGCTTTTGCTGATCGCGAGCATGGTGCCCGCGATTGCGCACGCGAAGCGCGCCGCCTTCAAACCCGCCGTGCAGGCACGCGCCGCCATCGTCATCGATATGACGACGGGCCGCACGCTCTACGCGAAACATGCCGACGAACGCCGGCCCATCGCCTCGCTGACCAAGCTGCTGACGGCGATGGTCGCGCTCGACGCGAAGCGCCCGATGATCAAACCGCTGCGCATCACCGATGCCGACGTCGACCGGTTGAAATGGTCGCGCTCGCGCCTGCCCGTTCATTCGCTGCTGTTGCGCAGCACGCTGCTGCATATTGCGCTGATGTCCTCGGAAAACCGCGCGGCGTTTGCATTGAGCCGCGACTATCCGGGCGGGCGGCCCGGCTTCGTGCGCGCGATGAACCACACGGCCCAGCGTCTGCATATGACGCGCAGTCATTTCGTCGATCCGACGGGCCTGTCGCCGCACAACGTATCGACGGCCCGCGATCTCACGCGCCTCGTGCGCGCCGCGTATCGCTACCCGGTCATCCGGCAGTATTCGACGGCTCATCAGAAGCTGGTGCTGGGCGGCGACGGCCCGTTGATGTACCGGAACACGGACCCGCTCGTGCATCGCGCATCGTGGCAAGTCGGATTGCAGAAAACCGGCTTTACCAACGAAGCCGGGCACTGCCTGATCATCGTCACGATGGTGCGCGGCCATCCCGTGCTGATCGTGCTGCTCGGCGATCCCAACGCACAGGCGCACTTCCAGGACGCGGCCACTCTGCGCCGCTGGCTCGTCACCGCGCAGCGCCAGTAGACGCATCGCGCGGCCTCTGAAGGGCCAGAACAGACGCGCCGCTGTACACTTCCGGGCAACGTCGCCTCGCCGGCGATTTCCCGGGCAATTCATCATGGACCGCATCGACGCAATGAAGGTGTTCGTCGCGACGCTGGACGAAGGCAGTCTGGCTGGCGCAAGCCGCCGGCTCGGCCGTTCGCCCGCCGCGGTGAGTCGCGCCATTGCCTTTCTCGAAGCGCACGTGGGCTCGCCGCTCCTGCATCGCACCACCCGCACGATCAAGCTCAGCGAGGCGGGCGAACGCTATGCGGCGGCGTGCCGGCGCATCCTGACCGATCTGGAAGAAGCCGACCTGCTGGTCGCGGGCGAGCGTTCCGCGCCGCGCGGCCTGCTGAACATCACTGCGCCCGTCGCGGCAGGCCAGGACATGCTGCGCTCGATCCTCGACGACTTCATCGACGAATACCCCGCCGTATCCGTGCGCCTGCACATGCTCGACCGCCCCGTCAGTCTCGTTGACGAAGGCATCGACGTCGCGTTGCGCATCGCGCATCTGCCCGATTCGACGCTGATCGCGATTCCCGTGGGCGAAGTGCGGCGCGTCGTCACGGCGTCGCCGCGTTATCTGGCAAAGCACCCGCAGATTCGCGAGCCCGCGGACCTCGAACAGCATCAGATCATTTCGATGACCCACTTCGGCGTCGACTCGTGGAGCTTTCCACCCGCCGAAGGCTCCACCATCGCGCAAGTCGTTCATTTCGCACCGCGCCTGATCGTCAACAGTATCGACGCCGCCGTGGCGTCCGCCGTCGAAGGACGCGGCGTCACACGCATGTTCTCGTATCACATCGCGCAGCAGGTGAAGGACGGCCAACTGCGCATCGTGTTGCGCGACAGCGAGCACGCGCCCTTGCCCGTTCATCTTCTGACGCCGCACGGCCGCCTGTCGGTGCCGAAAGTGCGCGCCTTCGTCGATTTCGCCACGCCGCGTTTGCGCCGGCATTTCAAGCAGTTACAGCGTATCACCGACACCCATTGAACCGCCCGGCGGAAGAATGTCTGCCGCCAGACGTGGATTCTCTCTGCGTTCGACTCAATCTAGACTTGCTCCATCGACATCGGGCCGCGCGGCCCAACGGGATAAAGGAGCAGGTGCATGGGTGCCGAACAGAAAGTGGTGATCGTGACGGGCGCGTCGCAGGGCATTGGCGCGGGGTTGGTCAAAGCGTACCGCGACCGCAATTTCCGCGTCGTCGCGACGTCGCGCTCGATCCAGCCCGGCGACGATCCAGACATTGCCGCCGTGCCAGGCAACATCGCCGACGCGCAGACCGCACAGCAGATCGTCGCCATCGCGCTGGAGCGCTTTGGCCGGATCGACACGCTGGTCAACAACGCCGGCATTTTCATCGCGAAGCCCTTCGACGCCTACACGCCCGAAGACTACGACGCCGTCATGGCGACCAACGTCAACGGCTTCTTTCATATCACGCAGCGCGTGCTGACGGAGATGAAAAAGAAACGCAGCGGCCATGTGGTGAACATCACGGCAAGCCTCGTCGACCGGCCGCGCGCCGGACTGCCCGCGGCAATGGCCGCGTTGACCAAAGGCGGGCTGAATGCCGTGACGCGATCGCTGGCAATCGAGTACGCACCGCTCGGCATCCGCGTGAATGCAGTCGCGCCAGGCGTGATCAAAACGCCGATGCACCCGCGCGAACGGCACGAAGCACTCGCACGTTTTCATCCAATCGGGCACCTCGGTGAAGTGACGGATATTGCGGAAGCCGTGCTTTATCTGGAGTCGGCGGGCTTCGTGACGGGCGAGATACTGCACGTCGACGGCGGCAGTAACGTCGGTTCCTGAAAGATCGGAGATTGACCGTATGACATGCCTCGATATTTATTATTTTGGATGCCGTAGTATTTTTTAAAATCAACGTTTTAGTCGAGGAGTCGCAGCCAGCAGTAGCGACAGCAGCACGGAGATAAGAATGCAGGACACAGCTATCCGGATCACGAAGCCACCCGTCTTCAACATCACGCGTGGCACGGTGGCGGGCGCGAGCGCAAGTCTGGTCGGGATCGGCCTCGCGCGCTTCGCCTACACGCCGCTTCTTCCCGCCATCATCGACGCGCACTGGTTTGCGGCATCGACAGCCGCGTATCTTGGCGCTGCAAACCTGGGCGGCTATCTGGCGGGCGCGCTGCTCGGCGGCTATCTCGCGAAGCGCGCGAGTACAACGCACGTATTGCGCGCGATGATGCTGCTGGCCACGATTGCCTTCGTCGCCTGCGCCTTTCCGTTGTCGTTTGCGTGGTTCTTCGTGTGGCGCTTCGCGTCGGGTCTTTCGGGCGGCGCGCTCATGGTGCTGGCCGCGCCGACTGTGCTCGCGCATGTGCCGCCATCGCGCCGCGGCCTCGTGAGCGGCGCGATTTTCGCAGGCATCGGCCTCGGCATTGCGGCATCCGGGACGCTCGTTCCGCTGTTGCTGCTTCAAGGCGTCAAGCAAACGTGGCTCGGTCTCGCAGCCATCGCGCTGCTGTTGACCGTCGCAGCATGGAACGGCTGGCCGAAGCACGATGCCCATGCACATGCAACGCCCGCGCATCACGCGAAGCGCAGAACACACAGCGGCTTCACGTTACGCGCGCTGTATGCGGAGTACGCACTGAACGCAATCGGCCTCGTTCCCCACATGCTGTTTCTCGTCGATTTCGTATCGCGCGGACTCGGCAAGGGGCTCGATACGGGCGCGCAATACTGGGTACTGTTCGGCCTCGGCGCAATCGCCGGGCCGTTATTGAGCGGACACCTCGCCGACCGTGCGGGCTTCCGCCCTGCGCTGCGCGTCGCATTCGTGATACAGATCGTCGCGGTCGTATTGCCGCTGACGGGCACGAGTCCCGCGCAGCTGATCGCGTCCAGCGTGCTGATGGGCGCGGCCGTGCCGGGCATCGTGCCGCTCGCGCTCGGCCGCGTGAACGAACTGCTCGCGCATCACCCTGCCGCGCAAAAAGGCGCCTGGAGCACGGCCACGACCGGTTTCGCGGTGTTGCAGGCAGGTGCTGCATACGGCATGTCGTTCCTCTTCACACAGAACGGCGGCAACTACCGGATGTTGTTCGCGATCGGCGCGGCGGCGCTTGCGCTTGCGCTGTCCGTGGACCTGTTCGCCGCGCTTCGCGGAAGCCCGGAGAACGGTTGAGCCTTTCCTGCCATACCTGAACAAAGGAATCACAGCATGAACCAGCCCACGACCGCCGTTGCGATGCGCACCGCGCCGGAAGTCGCCTCACCTGGCTACACGGAGCGCAATCAGCAGCACTGGATGCGCAATCTGTTCGTCTGCGTGTTCGGCTCGTTTACGACACTCGTCAGCCTCAGCATGCTGCTGCCGTTTCTGCCGCTCTATGTGAAGCAGCTCGGCGTCGAGTCGCAGGCCGATGTGATCCAGTGGTCGGGCGTCGCGTTCGGCGCGACGTTCCTCGGCACCGCCGTCACCGCGCCGCTGTGGGGGCGCCTCGCCGACCGCTATGGCCGCAAGCCGATGCTGATTCGCGCCGCCGTCGGCATGGCCGTGGTGATGTCGCTGATCGGCATTGCGCACAATGTGTACGAGCTCGTCGGGCTGCGTCTGATCGCGGGTCTGGTGGGCGGGTATGCGTCGGCCTCGACGGTCATGGTCGGCACGCAGGCGCCGCGCGAACGCGCCGGCTGGGCCCTCGGGCTGCTGTCGACGGGCGCGCTCGCGGGCGCACTGGTCGGGCCGTTGATCGGCGGTTTGCTGCCGGGCTGGATCGGCATCCGCGGCACGTTCTTCGCGGGCGGCGCGGTGATCGCGGTGGCGGCGCTGCTGACGATCTTCGTCGTCAAGGAAGACTTCCGCCCCGCCACCGATTCGAAGCGCAAAGCCACCAGCGGCACGACAGCCGCGCCCTCCGCGCGCACTCACTATGCGGCAATCGGCGCATTGCTCGCCACGGCGATGATGGTGCTGCTCGCCAACATGTCGATCGAACCGGTGATTACCGTGTACGTCGGCAGCCTCGGCGTCGGGCCGGATCAACTGGCGCGCATTGCGGGTGTCGTGATGGCCTGCTCCGCGTTCGGCAGTATGCTGACGGCAGCGCGGCTCGGCGCGCTCGCGGACCGGATCGGCGGGTGGAATGTGATCATCGGTTGCCTGATCGTCACGGGCCTGGTGATGCTGCCGCAAGCGTTCGTTCATCAATGGTGGCAACTCGCTGCGCTGCGCGCGCTGATGGGCATGTCGCTCGCGGGGCTGTTGCCCGCCATTGCGAAGCTCGCGCGTCACGCCGTCGACGAGAGCAAGACGGGTCAGATGCTCGGCTATCTGCAATCCGCGCAGTTCAGCGGACAGGTGATCGGCCCCGTGATCGGCGGACAGATTGCCGTCCATTTCGGCATGCATTCCGTGTTCTTCGTCACCGGCTCCCTGCTGGTCGTATGCGCGGGGTTCGCGCAGTGGGCGCGCGGGCGGTAGCCGGGTTCGCTCCCGATGCACGCGTTGGCGATCTTGTGCGTATACTTCGTCGGTAGACTTTCGAAGCATTCGCAACTTCGCGACATCGCAGTCATTCGGGAGCGACAGTCATGTTCATTGCAATGAACCGGTTCAAGGTGGCGTTGGGTTCGGAAAGCGCCTTCGAGGAAGTGTGGACGACGCGGGACACGCATCTGAAGGACGTGCCCGGTTTTGTCGAGTTTCATCTGCTGAAGGGACCGCAACGCGACGACCACGTGCTGTATTCGAGTCACACCGTGTGGGCGGATCGACCGGCGTTCGAGGCGTGGACGCAGTCCGAGGCGTTTCGCGCCGCGCACCGGAACGCAGGAAGCGAGTCGCGCGCGCTCTATCTCGGTCATCCGGAGTTCGAGGGCTTCGAGGTACTCCAGACCGTGAAGTAACGGACGGGGCGCGTCATGCACGCGGGTTCGCCCGTTTTTCAGGCGCACGACGGTCACTACGCGTTCGGCAACGGCGCGATTGCGCTGCACTGGACGATTGCCGACCGTTCTCTGTGCGGCGTTTGCGTGGCGGATCGCGCGCACGGCCGCACGCTGGCTATTGACGCACCGTTCGCTCTCATCTTTGCCGATGGGCGCACGCTCGACGCAGCCAGTTTGCGGCTGGTCGCGCCGTTGCGCGAGGAAGCACTGCCTGCCAATCCCGATGCACTACGCAAAGCCGGGCGTGGTGCTGGCAAACGCGTGATTGCCACACTCGGCGATAGCGAGCGACGTTTGCGTGTCGAATGGAGTGTCGAGCAGCGCGAGGGCTCGCGCTATCTTCGTCAGCATCTGTCGATAACGGCGCTCTTGCAGGACGAATCCATCGCGTCGATTTCGCTGCTGCAAGCGCGAGCGCCGAACGCAAGAAAGGCCGGCGACCTCGCAGCCGTGCCGGTTGTCGACGGCAATCTCTATCTGGGCTTCGAGCTTCCGATGTCCGAAAGCGAAGTGCGCGACGGCGTCGCCCGCTTCAGCGTTAGTCGTGCACTGCCGCTCGAAAAAGGAAAAACACTCGCTTACTCGGCTGTTGCCGGGGTGTTCCGCGAAGGCCAGTTGCGGCGCGATTTCGCAGTCTATGTCGAGCGCGAACGGGCGCGTCCTTACTGTCCGTTTCTGCACTACAACTCATGGTACGACATCGGCTTTCTGACGACATACACGCAGGCTCAGGCCATCGAGCGCATCCACGCAGTCGGTCATGAATTGCACGAAAAGCGCGGCGTGCAACTCGACTCATTCCTGTTCGACGATGGCTGGGACGACTATAGCGGCAACTGGTCATTCAGCCCTGCGTTTCCCGACGGCTTCCAGCCTTTGAAACACGCCGCTGCGCGATATGGCGCCGCCCCGGGCGTCTGGCTGTCGCCATGGGGCGGCTACGGACCGCCGCGGACGGAACGCGTGACGCGCGGCCAGGCCGCCGGATACGAGACCATCGGCGACGGCTTCGCGCTCTCGGGCCCAAGGTACTATCGCCGCTTCCACGATGTCGCGATGGACCTGCTCGCCCGGCATGGCGTCAATCACTTCAAGCTCGACGGCACGGGAAACGCGAACAGGGTCGTGCCCGGCAGCCGCTTCAACAGCGATTGGGACGCGGCCGTCGAACTCATCGAAGCGATGCGTGGCGTCAAGCATGATGTGTTCGTCAATCTGTCGACAGGCACGCAAGCGTCGCCGTTCTGGCTGCGCCATGTCGATTCGATCTGGCGCGACGGCGCGGACTATGGGTTCGCCGGCACGGGCAGCGACCGGGAGCGCTGGATCACGTATCGCGATGCGCAAACGTATCGCAATGTCGTGTGTCGAAGTCCGCTGTTCCCACTCAATTCGCTGATGCTTCACGGCATCATCTACGCGCAGGAGAATGCGCGCCTCAATTCCGATCCCAGTCATGCGTTTGCGCATGAAGTGCAATCGTACTTCGGCAGCGGCACACAATTGCAGGAACTGTACGTCACGCCGTCCTTGCTCGGTGAGCACGACTGGGACGTGCTCGCGCAGGCGGCTCGCTGGGCGCGCGCTCATGCCGACGTGCTGGGCGATAGCCACTGGATCGGCGGCGCGCCGGATCAGCTTGAAATCTACGGATGGGCCGCGTGGGCGCCATCGAAAGCAATCGTCACACTGCGCAATCCGGATGATCACGCGAACGGTTTCACGCTCGATCTAAGAGCGCATCTCGAACTGCCGGGTGGCATTGAAGGTCCGTTCCGCGCACGCTTTCCGTTTGTCGACGGCGATACGAACCTGCCGGCGCTATGGGACGCAGACCGCCCGCAAGCAATTCGCCTCGATCCGTTTCAGGTTCTGACGATTGAATTGTCGCCAGTATTGTCTGGCGGCCTATGAAAGCGTCGATGCCAGGCCGACCGCCCTGGCTTCCAATTGATGTTGATCGAAGATCAACACCGTATTGTCTCCGGGCTCGAGCCACGGAGCCGGGCAATAGAGCCTTCTCTGCGGGCCGATATTCCAGTAGCGACCGAGGTTATGCCCATTGACCCAGACGATGCCTTTGGTCCATTCGCTCATGTCGAAATAGACGTCGCCAGTAGCGTCGATTGACAGTGTCGCAATGAAGAAGAGTCCGGCTTTATCGGGATTTGAACAAAGCGGTCGCAAGTTCTCGACAAACGATTCATCCATTGGCAGCAGCACGACTTCCCAGCCTGTCAGAACCTCGCGTGCGCCCGACGCATGATGCAGAACAACGGGGTCGACAATGCCCTTTCGGTCGATCATCGAATGCCCGTAATTCACGCGTCCCATGCCTTCGACAAGGATCTCCAGCACTTGCGCATCATCCTGAACCGACGAGGCACCAGGCAGCGCCAAGCGCTTGCGATGCACCACGTTCAGCGGCAATGCGCGCTCTTCCGGCATACGTGCGCGCGACACGCCGCCCGCATATTGGTCGCCGATGAACACGGTCGCGTAGTCGTGAACATTGGCTATATCCAGCGAACCGTTTTCATAGCGCCCAAGTCTCTTCCGATACAGCACGAAGCCAAACCCCTGCCCGTACATTTCGAATGGCTGCGGATGCGTTGTTTGCGCCGAAGGAAGTGCGGCAGGAAGATTGTCCCAAATGGACGCATAGCGTTGCGGCATCAACCGGCGAGTACCGTTTGCGTCCTTCGCTGTAAGCGTATCGATTGGCAAAGGCACTGGCGGCAGAGGTGTCGACAGATATCCGGCAATGATGCTGCGGTACTGCATATAGCGTTGTGTGGCCACACCTTGCTCGCTGACAGGCGCGGCATAGTCATAGCTCGTGATGTCGGGCTGATACTCGCCCGAGTCGGCATCCACGTTCGCGCCCGCATAAAAGCCAAAACTCGTCCCGCCGTGAATGACATAGAGATTGAACGACAGGTTCTTGCGCATCAATTCATCGAGCGTCGCGCAAAGATCGACTGAGGTGCCTTGAAAAGCACGCTCGCCCCAATGCGTGAGCCAACCTGGATACACCTCTCCCGCCATCGCAGGCACGGACGGAAACGCCTTGCGCACGGCTTCGATCTGCGCCGCGTTGCCGTTGCTCAAGGCTATCGCGCCGCCGGCGACATACGACCGGCTCTGCTGCAATTGAACGAGACCATCTTCCGTATAGAACGGCCCATCGATCCCGCCGCGAATCCAGATCTCCCTGATCTCCTCCAGATAGGCTTGATTGCTGTCGAATGATCCAAACTCATTCTCGATCTGGATCATCAGAATCGGACCGCCGTTTTCAGCCATCAAGGGCTTGACGCGTGGCAAGAGTTCGGCGATGTAGCGCTCGACGGCGTGCATGTAGCGCGGATCGTTAGCGCGATCCGTGCGCAGCCGGATAGCCGGATACCTCAGCAGCCAGCACGGAATGCCGCCGAGATCCCATTCCGCGCACACATAAGGACCTGGCCTGAATAGCACCCACATGCTCTCCGCCTGGCAAAGACGGATGAATGCCTCGATGTCGCGATTGTCCGTATGAAAGTCGAACGTACCCTCGGTTGGTTCGTGATAATTCCACATCACGTACAACGCAATGGTGTTCATCCCCATTGCCTTCGCCATCTGGATGCGATGCCGCCAGTAGTCGACGGGAATACGCGCCGGGTGCAATTCACCGCTTCGGATCTGAAACGGTTTGCCGTCGAGCAGAAAGCCATCGCCATTCGCAGCGAAACTGAACACATGCGGGCCAGTCGGTTCGACCGTGTTTGGCGCTTGCCTGGACGCTCGCTTTTTCATGTGCGCGCTGCTCCGCAGACGGAAGGCTGAGAATATTTGAACTGCGTATAAGGATAAACGACTCCGCAACGGCTGTACTGGATCTGTAAAAGCCAGATAGCGCAAATCCGTGCACGTCAATGATAGAACCGGCCGGGAAGACGAGCCGGTCCTTCTGGCACGAATGCTATCGAGGCGTCGGCGCATCCTCGCGAATCAGCTGGCGGCGCTTCAGTTCGACCCAGAACTCCGCGGGGATCTCGGTGCGGAAGGTTTGAAGATTGTCTTCGAGTTGTGCCACCGTGCGCACACCCGGAATGCTGGTGGGAATCGCGGGATGCGCGAGGACGAATTGCAGTGCGGCGGCCTTGAGCGGCACAGAATAATCCCGGCACACCTGCTCCATCTTGCGCACGCGTTCCAGAATCGATTCCGGCGCCGGGGCGTAGTTGTATTTCGCGCCGGGCACCGCACCCGTCGCGAGAATGCCGCTGTTGTAGCCGCCGCCCAGAATAACCGACACCTGCTTCGCTTCGCAAAGCGGCAGAAAACCGTCCAGCGCGTCCTGCTCGAGCAGCGTGTAGCGGCCGGCCAGCAGCAGGCAGTCGAAATCCTGCCTGCGGATGGCTTCGTGCGCGACCTGCCACTCGTTGACGCCGAGCCCCACCGTCTTCACGATGCCTTCGTCACGCAGCTTCAACAGTGCTTTCGACGCACCTGCCATCGCAGCCTCGAACATCTCGGGCTGACGCGCTCCGTGCGTGAACACATCGATGTCGTGGATCAACGCGATATCGATGTGCTCCAGCGCGAGACGCTGCAGACTGTCCTCGATCGAGCGCATCGTGCCGTCGTAGCTATAGTCGAAGACGAGTTCAAACGGCAGCCCGTCGACCCACGGTTCAAAGTTGATTTCGGCGCGCCTGCGCGGCTTCAGAATGCGCCCTACCTTGGTGGACAGCACGTACTGGTCGCGCGGATACCAGCGCAGCCCCTGTCCGCACCGCGCCTCGCTCAAACCATGACCATACATCGGGGCGGTATCGAAGTAGCGTACGCCCGCGTCCCACGCCGCCTTGATCAGGGTAGCCGAATCCTCCTCGCTGATCGGCCTGAAGATGTTGCCGATCGGCGCCGCGCCGAATCCCATCATGGTTGTCTCAAGCCCTGAACGTGGCCATTTACGCTTTGCTATGGGATTCATTTTTGCCCTTTCTCATGGGTGGAGTCGCGTGTCATGTGATGGTCCAATCGCATCTTCACTTGACCTTTGCAGCAGCGGCAAGCTTGCGTACACCCTCTTTCGCGTCCTCATTCGAGTTCATGAAATTCGTCACGACGTCGCTAATGGCACCCGCTGTGACGGGCGACTGAAGTTCACCGAAAGCCAACGAAGGCAGGAACCCGCCGGATTGAATCGTCGCCTGCTCGTCTGCGCGTGATTTTTTGGCGCAGCTATCGAACTTGTCCATGGGTACATCCAGCCTGACTGGAATGGAACCCTTGTAGAGGCTGAACTGCTGCTGAAAATCAACGGACATGATCGTTTTGGCAAGTGCAATCTGTCCTGGCGTCGCATCCTTCTTGCCGTTCTGCTGATAGAACACGAAGGTATCGGCTGTGTATGTGTAGGCATTCGACGTGCCGGGCGCCGCCGCGCAGACATAGTCGACGTCCGCCTTTTTGTTCGCGTTGGTGAACTCGCCCTTCGCCCAGTCGCCCATGAACTGCATGCCGCCCGAGCCGGAAATCACCATCGCCGTAGCGAGATTCCAGTCGCGGCCGTGGTAGCCCTTGTCGAAGTAAGTGCGGATCTTCTGGACCGTCTCGAACACCTGCACCATCTGCGGCGAGGTCAGCGTTTTCTGATCGAGATCGATGAGTGCCTTGCGATAAAAGTCCGTGCCCTGCGACAGCACGACGGTCTCCCAGATGGTCATATCCTGCCAGGGTTGACCGCCATGCGCGACAGGCGTGATACCCGCGGCGCGAAACTTGTCGGCGAGTGCAAAGAACTCCGGCCAGGTCGTCGGCGGCTTGCCGCCCACTTTGTCCAGGTCCGCCTTGTTGATCCACAGCCAGTTGATGCGATGCACGGAGAACGGCGCGGCCACGTAGTGCCCGCCCGCCTTCACGGCACTGTCGATTCGCGCAGGCGTATGCGCTTTCCAGTCGGTCGCGGCCTGATCGATCGTGACCAGCGATCCCTGCTCCGCCCAATCCTGAATCAGCGGCCCCTTGATCTGTGCTGCCGACGGCGCGTTACCCGAGATCACCTGCGTCTTCAGCGCCGTCATGGCCGCCGCGCCCGCACCTCCCGCGATAGCGAAGTCTTTCCACTCGTAGCCCTGTTTGCTCATATCGTCCTTGAGCACCCGGATGGCTTTCGACTCGCCGCCCGAGGTCCACCAGTGCAATACCGAAATCTGTTCGGCAGCAAGTGCGGCGTGAGTACCGGTGATAAGCAGCGCGGCAGCCGTCGCCACCGATGTCAGTGATCGTTTCATTGCAGTCTCCGAATTTTTCTTTATGGTTGGCGCAACGCATTCGCAATCAGAGCGACTGTGCATGCGTGCCCGATTCAATTACAGATCAAACCCGAGTTGTGCCTTGCCAAGCGGCGTCAGGTCGTCGGTTGTTGCACGGCCGGTGAAATCGACTTCAAAATGATCAGTCGGGAAATCAGGCGGGCTCTCGCCCTTCAGGAAGCTCGGCAACTGGCGTTTCAGATAAGCGTCGTTTTTGGCGCACGCCGGCACCGAGGCGATATACATCACATTGCTGTACCCCGTGCCCTTATGTTCGTCTTCGACGGCATGAATGACGTCGCTGTGCCAGAACACCGTGTCGCCCGCTTCCATTTTGGGAATCGACGACAACGCCTCGAACAATGGCGCATGAAATTCCGGCTTGATCGAGAGTGCCCGGCCGGGCATGGCCCCGCAAAGGTCGTCTTCGGCGACGTCGTCCTGGAGTGCGCGCAGCAGGATGTACACCATCGAATTGGCGATGGGTACGAGTTGCAGCGTGCCGTCACCCGGCCCCTGCGGCGTCAACGCTGTCCAGCCCTGGAAGGTGCGGAACATCGAACAGACAGCGGGCGACGCGATCTCTTCCACGTCAGGCCGGAACGCCGCGTCGAAAGGATCATAGTCGCGCCAGTTGCCGGCAAACACGTGGCGGTACACCTTGCGAAAATTGCTTTCGATCCAACGCTCGACCGACCCGCCGTCGCAATGCGCCGACAAGCCAAGCGACGCCGAGCCAGGCGGCCGCCGACGCAGACGGTCAGCGTAGACGGGCACCTGCTCCGGATCGAAGTGAACGCGTCCGTCGCTCTCGTTTCGCCAGAGTTTGTTGAGGAATACACGGGCCGCCGTCAGCGCTTCCGACTGACGGGCCAGCACTTGGGGCTTCGACCAGTACACGCCGTAGATCTGCGGCTTGCTCGAGGCCAGCTGGCCAAAATATTTGTCCTCGGCGCGATTTTCGAGGCGCTTGTCGAGGTTGTTTCGTTCGACATATTCGGCGATATCGTCGTCCCAACGCTGCACCTGCGCGCGTGGGAACACATTACGAATCACACATGCGCCGCGTGCCTTGACGAGTGCGATCTGCTCGGCCGTCACATGTCCTGCGGTAATGTCGGCGAACTGAATCTCAGGAATGACGTTTTCCCCGCGATCGCGCTCGCTTGCAATGCGCTTCGCCTCTTCGCCGATCGCCGCTTCGACTTCGGCAAAGACCTCCCGGTAATTCGGCAATGCCGCGCGCAGCTCCTTTTTTGCCTGCCGGATTGCGCCCGGCAAGTCTTCGATTTCCAGCGCCATGATCGTCTCCGTTTGCATTTCGTGTCCGGTAGGATATGCCGTGCATGCAAGACGTAGTGATACTATTCAGGCAATTCATTTGCGTTTTCGGCCATGAAACCAGCCTGCGAACATGTCGAGTTCGACGAGGGCTGTTCGGTCCGGGTTTACCATCGGAGCGAGAGGGAGCAAATGTACAGAAATCCTGTGGCGCTACAGCCTCCAGGCAGGCTCCAATCGCAAATTAACAGGCTGAGACACGCTGCCTCTCATAACGACGGTCAATTGCAGCTGCACTTCCGTCCATGAAAGCCATCTACGAACACGTTGATTTCGGTGCAAGCTGTTCAGTCAGGGTGTATAACCGCCGCTTGCCTCGAATTCCATTTGAGCGGCACCACCATCCCGAGTACGAGCTGACTCTGACGATGAACAGCCAAGGCAAGCGCTACATCGGAGACTCGGTCGCGGTCTATGGCGACGACGATTTGGTGCTGGTCCCGCCAGATTTGCCTCACACATGGTCGTCGAACCGCTCTATCGACCCGTTACAGCCGCAAGTGGCTATCGTCGTATGGTTCGATGGCACGTGGGTACAACGACTGACCGACCTGTGCCCGGAGTACGCCGACCTGCGCAACCTTCTCCGGCGCGCCACTTGCGGGCTGAGTTTCCAGCAAGGCGCCGGTACGCAGATGCGTGCGCAACTTGACCGGTTGCTCTCGGCCAACGCACGAGAACGGCTGACCGCCGTGCTCGATGTTCTCATGCTGCTCGCGGACTTTCCGGGCGAAGCGCTAACGTCGCCGAGCGCCTTCGACGCGCGCGCAGGCACGACTTCGGCATACGGGCCGGACCGGCTCAACCGCGTGCTGTCGTTGATCGACACGCAATTTACGCATCCACTGAAACTCGGGACCCTCGCGAAGGCCGCCGGGATGTCTGAACGAACGCTGACGAGGCACTTTACTCAACACCTCGGGGAAAGCGTAAGCGCATACATTGCTCGCGTGCGCATCGGTCACGCGTGTCGGATGTTGGCAGATACCGCGTTGCCGATATCGGTAGTCGCCAGTCGATCGGGATTTCCCAATCTGGCAAACTTTAACCGCCAGTTCAAGATGGCGAAACAGATGACTCCAGTCGTTTATAGGAAGCAGTTTTCCGGAACGAAGAACGATGCTTCACCGTCGCTCACAGAGCGATCACCTTCTCTTGATTCGAAGCAACGCGTGTCGAAACAACGCAGCCGCTCTCCCACGTAACCTTGATGGACCGGGCACTACAAGGCGATTTGAGTATCAACGTGATCTTCAAATGTGAATTCGCCTGCTGTTTTGCAGGCGATGCTTTCAAACGAATCGTCTGCGATCGGCAAACTGCAGAAAGAGCACCGAGGTCAATCGAACGACTCTCGGCCCAACGCGCGGTGCTTCGCAACGCCGTCAAGGCCCAGGTGAGGGGCGTGCTCATCCGGCGATTTGTGAGCGCGGTGATCTCTGCGGAACGCATATGAGCCCTGCACGGAACACCGTTTGCTCAATCCGACTGGCACCCACTGGCGAACTCACAGGCGCCCGGCCCCCCTGGGTCAGCAACATCACATGGAATAGGTGAACGCCATGAAGACTCGATCGGAACGTGCGTCGTCGCACCTGGACTCGGCCGCGCGCGCGCTCGGCTGGTTTAGCCTTGCACTCGGCGTTGTCGAAGTTCTCGCGCCGCGATCAGCGGCGAAATTAGCGGGCGTTGAGCGAAGAGACTCGCTCGTACGCGCCTATGGCGCCCGCGAACTCGCATGCGGCGTCGGACTGCTCTCTTCGAAAAATCCCGCACCGTTCCTGCTGGCGCGCACGGGCGGCGACATGCTCGACCTCCTTACCGTCGCGGTGGCGCACGATCGATGGCGTCGTCGCTCGCGTGCCTTGCTCACAGGCATTGGGCTCGCGGGCATCGCGGCAGTCGATGTATATGCGGCAGCACGCGCACTAACGCGTACCGATAGCGAGCGCAATTCCGGCCACACGCGTATGTCGCGAGACTACACCACTCGCAGCGGATTTCCCCGCCCTCCGTCGGAAATGACGGGTGCGGCGCTGTCCGCCGCAAGAGGACAAGCCGTAACGCGGGGATAGCGTCCGGGCGCCTACGCCGCTGCGTGCCGCAGGTTATGCCAGCAGGTCGCGGCGAAGCACGCCCGGCGATGCCGCGCAGTTTCGATCCGCACACAGATCGAGCGAGGTGCGCTTTTCCATTTGCGAAAGGAAATCACGCGATGCAAACCGACCCGACAATCGACCCGGTCGCGGACCCGGTCAAGCAGCCTGTCGACGATGCTGGGCAACAACCTCGTCCTGCGCACGGCTTGCCGCCGGACATGGACCCGCTCGCGCCCCCGCCCGAACCGGACGAAGAAGAAAACGGCCTGCGCTCCGTCAGGCTCGATGCTCGCGCGGGCCGCGGATAATGGCCGCACGCGAGGCCTCGCTGCTGTTTCGCGTCGCCGAACGCGCCGTGGTGGCGCTGTACGACGGCGGCGTGCTGTCGCCAGCCGTCCTTCAGCGCGTGCTGGGGGCATTTGCCGATGCGAGGGTGAAGTGGGATACGGCCGTCGACATTCGATCCGTCGACGGCCGTACTTTTCACGAGATCGTGGTGTCGACGCTGATGCCAGCGCATACCCCGACAGATGCCGCGCGCGATTTTGCGCGAATCATCGCGCAGTTGACGGCTGGCGAAGCGACGGGCGCCCCTTCCTCCGATGCGGGCACTGCGCCGACGAAACGTCAAACCCGTCGCGACCGTGAAGAACCGTCGGGCGACGATGAAGCGCTGGTCGAGCAGCTTCACGCCGCAAGCCGTCCAAAGCGCCGTACGGGCAAAGCACCTGAGCGCAAACGCCCCGCGGCGCCGTCAGCCGCTTCCGCCGTTTCGACAGGCTTCAATCCGCTGGTGAACGCGCAGCTTCCTCGCAAGCGCTGACGCACGCGCCTCTCGCCGCCGCCAGGCACGCGCATTGCTGGTTCGCCTTGGCGCTCGCCCGCTCGTAAGACGCCGCTCACGGCCGAGACGAGGGCCGCGTGCTGGCGACCACGGCGACTTGCCGACGGCCAGCCCTTTACCGACAACTAACAAGGCGGATGTCAGCAATGACGGTAACCGCTCATAAAAACGCGATGAACCATACGCACTTCGTCGAGTGGGAGCTATCCCATCTTGAACAGCTTATCTTGCACATCGGCGCTGCTGCGCAATTTCCGCCCGCCTACTGGGAAGCGAGAGTCGCGGGGTTATCGCGGCAGGCCGCCGTTGCCGATCATCTTGCGCGTATCGAGCGTTTGAAGAAAGCGCTGCCGGCCGATGAACTTCCTGCCATGGTCGCCTGACGCATTCGCCTGGCCGGCCAGTTTCAGGCCGCGCGAACCCGGAAATGACACTACATGCCTCGCTACATTCGTCGCCGCCTCCTCGAGGCGGCGCGACAGCAGCGGGCACACGTCCGCATCAACGGGGAAGCAGCGAGTAACCTCGGGGCTCGCCCTGCGCATGCCTACTGCTCTGGTCGACGGGCGGAGGTCACCTTCCCGCGAAAGACCCAGAAAGCAAACGTGCTGTAAATGAGCACGGCGGGTACGAGCACTGACGTTCCGCCAAGCACGAACGCCTGGGTACGCGGCGGGGAACTGCCTTGCGCGATGGTGATAGACGGCGGCAACACTAAAGGGAATATCGTGTACAGCACGCAAAACAGTGCGAACACGAACCAGATCAGCGCGAACACGAGCGGGGCGAACGCGCGCCGTCTGGCAATGCCGTAGACGAAGCCCGCAGCCAACGACGCAAATACGAACACTGCGACGGGCAACGCCACTCCTCCAGAGTCATCCGTCCACCGACGCGCGTAGTAGTCGTTCAGATGCAGCGTCCACAGCGAAACAATCGCGGTAGATGCCGCCGTCGCAGTCCCAAGCGCGAGACTTGCGCGCCTCGCGCGCTGCTGCAGGCTGCCTTCGGTGCGCCATATCAGCCAGCTTGCACCCAGCCACGCATAACCGAGCGCCAATGCGACGCCGCAAAAGAGCGCAAATGCGCCGAGCCAGTCCCAAGGTCCGCCCTGATATGTGCCTCGGGCCGTACGGATGCCCTGCACGAGCGAACCGACGAGAACGCCCTGGCAGAATGCGGCCATCGTGGACCCTGTCAGCATGACCGCGTCCCAACGCGCCTTCGCCCGCGCCGTCGCCTCGCCTCGAAACCCGATCGCGACGCCGCGCAGAATCAGCGCAAACAGCATCGCGAAAATCACGGGGTACATGGCGGTGAGCAGCGCACTGTAGACGGGCGGGAACATCGCAATGAGCCCGCCACCGCCGAGCACGATCCACGTTTCGTTTCCGTCCCAGACGGGCAAGATCGTATCGATCATGATCTCCCGATGCTTCGGGTTCCGCTCGCTGACGAACAGCACGCCTACGCCCAGGTCGGTGCCGTCGAGCAGCACATACATCAGCACGGCAAAGGCCAGCGTTCCCGCGGCCGCGAGCGACAGCCAGCTGGTGTGGACGAGCGCGTTCATCATTTGCCCGCCCCGTGCGCCGGCGCTGTCCCAGCACGCGGCCGGATGTGCTGGACCAGCGACGGATGCGGGCCCTGCTCGCCCTCCTCAGGCGGCCGCGCCAGCAGACGGACCAGGTAGTAAAGCCCGACGCCGAACATCACGACGTAGAGCGCAACCGTCGCCGCGAGCGACCACGCGACGGTTTGCCAGCCGATTTGCGGCGAGATGCTTTGCGAGGTACGCAACGCGCCGTAAACGGTCCATGGCTGACGTCCGACCTCGGTAACCGTCCACCCTGCAAGCATCGCGACAAAGCCTGCGGGGCTCATCGCTACCATCGCGCGGTGAAGCCATGTCGCATCGTACAGACGGCGTTTCCATCTCAGCACGAGCCCCGCAATGCCGGCCGCAATCATCAGCAACCCGAGCCCGACCATCGCACGGAACGCGAAGAACACGGTCGGCACGGGCGGAATATCGGACGGTGGAAACTCTTTCAGGCCGCGTATCGTGCCTGACAGATCGTGGCGCAGATAGAGCGACGCGACGCGCGGAATAGAAACTTCGTAGTGGTTGCGGCGCTCGCGCATGTCGGGAACGGCGAAGAGCACCATCGGTTCCCCGCTCCCCGGCGCGCGAGCGTCCCAATCGCCTTCCATCGCGGCGACTTTCTGCGGCTGGTGCTCGAGTGTGTTTTCGCCGTGTTTGTCCCCGGCCAGCAACTGCAGCGGTGCAGCGAACAGTGCCATCCATAGCGACATCGACAGCATGGCGCGCGCGCCATGTGCATGGCGGTCTCGCAGCAGATGCCAAGCTGCGACCCCGCCAACCAAGAACGCCGTGGACAAAAACGCGGCGAGTGTCATATGCACGAGGCGATAGGGGAACGACGGATTGAATACGATGGCCCACCAGTCCACGGGAAGAAAGCGGCCATCTGCGCCCATCTGGTAGCCAGCGGGCGTGTGCATCCACGAATTCGCCGAGAGAATCCAGAACGCGCTGAGTATCGACCCGATTGCCACGAGGACGGTGGCGCCGAAATGCCACTTCCGCCCCACCTTTTTCATGCCGAACAGCATCACGCCAAGAAAGCCGCTCTCAAGGAAAAACGCGACCACGATCTCGTACATCATCATTGGACCGATAACCGGCCCGGTGCGCACCGCGAACGCTCCCCAGTTGGTGCCGAACTGATATTCCATCACGATGCCCGACACCGCGCCGACCGCGAAGGTCAGCGCAAATGGCTTCAGCCAGTAGTTGTAGATGTCGATGTAGACTTGCCGCCCTGTCCATAGCCATAGCGCCTCAAGGACCATCAGATAATTGGCGAGTCCGATCGAAAAGGCCGCTAGCACGATATGCAGCCCGATCGTGAATCCGAACTGCGATCGCGCCAGATCAATACCTGCTTCCATTGGCCGCTCCAGGGAGTGACGCGCCACAGCGGCCGTCCGCTGCCCGGTCTCCAGCAAGCGTCATTCCGCTTTCCGCCGCCAGCCGCGCGTGGCCACTCGCGCTTGCCGCAAAAGGAACGGGCGGCGGGGAATGAGGCTTGCTGGCTATATCACATCGTGCTATTTCCCTGGAGCAACTCGCCATGAGCAAGATCAGCAAGAACCCGTCCTACCCGTTCGCGTCCGGTGGGTGGGGATCGTTGAAGTCTGTCACGACGATACTGGCGCAAGAAAAGGTCGCGTTGAAAGACAGCACGATTCTGCTCAAGCAGAACAAGCCGGACGGCTTCATGTGCGTGAGCTGTTCGTGGGCCAAGCCAGCCGACCCTCATACATTCGAGTTCTGCGAAAGCGGCGCGAAAGCGACCGCATGGGACACGACCGCGAAGCGCATGACGCCGGAGTTCTTCGAACTCAACACCGTGACGTCGCTCCTGAACTGGCACGATCATGATCTGGAGGAAGCAGGCAGGCTCACCGCGCCGATGAAATACGACGCCGCGACGGACAGATACATCGAGGTCGGTTGGGAGGAGGCGTTCCGTGAGATAGGCCGGGAACTGCGCGCGCTCGATCCCGAAAGCGTCGTCTTTTATGCGTCAGGGCGGGCGTCGCTCGAAACGTCGTACATGTATCAGCTTTTCGTGCGGATGTACGGCTGCAACAACCTGCCCGACAGCTCCAACATGTGCCATGAAAGCACCAGCGTCGGACTGAAGGAAGCCATCGGCGTAGGCGTCGGAACGATCACACTCGAAGACTTCGAAAAGACCGACCTGATGTTTTTCTTCGGACAAAACGTCGGCACCAATAGTCCGCGGATGCTCCATCAGCTGCAGGACGCACGCAAGCGCGGCGTGCCCATCATTACCTTCAATCCGCTGCGCGAGCCCGGTCTCGTTTCGTTCGCGAACCCGCAGTCACCCGTGCAGATGCTGACGCCCGCCGAGACCCAGATCAGCACGCAATATCATCAGGTCAAGACGGGCGGCGACACGGCCGCGATCCTCGGCATGTGCAAGGCGGTCATCGAAGCCGACGATCATGCAAAAGCCCAAGGCTTGCCTCGTGTCATCGATGTGGCGTTCGTCGACCAGCACACGAGCGGCTTCGAAGAGTTCGCCGCCTGCGCGCGAGCAACGGAGTGGAGCGAGATCGAGCGTGTCAGCGGCCTGACGCGCGCTGCGCTGCTCGATGCCGCGGGCGAATATATGCGGGCCAACGCGGTGATGGCGCACTATGGAATGGGACTGACACAGCATCGGCTGGGCGTGCAGAACGTGCGCATGCTCGTCAACCTCTTGCTATTGCGCGGGAACATCGGCAAGCCAGGCGCCGGTCCTTCGCCCGTGCGCGGACATTCCAACGTTCAGGGCCAGCGCACGGTGGGCATCACCGAGAAGCCGGAACTCGCCCCGCTCGATCAGCTCGCAAAGCAGTTCTCGTTCGAGCCTCCGAGAAAGAAAGGCCTGAACACCGTCGAAGCATTCGAAGCGATGGTAAAAGGCACCGTGAAAGCCGTCGTCAATCTGGGCGGCAATCTCGTACGGTCCGTGCCGGACCGGCTGCAAACGGAGCCCGCGTGGGCGCGCCTGCGACTCACCGTCAACGTGGCGACCAAGCTCAATCGCAGCCATCTCGTTCACGGCGAAGTGTCGTATGTACTACCGTGCCTGAGCCGGATCGAAATTCACCGTACGCCACTCGGCGACCAGGCCGTTTCGATGGAAGACAGCACGGGCTGCATGCATGGCTCGAAAGGCGCCGCCGAACCCGCCAGCGAGAAGGCCCGCGCGGAGCCGTACATTGTGGCAGGCATCGCTAAAGCGACGCTCGGCGAGCGCTCCACCGTCGACTGGGATGCATGGCGCGACGATTATTCGCTGGTGCGCGGCGAAATCGCGACGACGTATCCGGACATCTTTCACGACTTCGATGAACGGATGTGGCAGCCGGGCGGCTTCCACCGGCCTATTCCTGCGCGACATCGCGAGTGGAAAACGCAATCAGGCAAGGCGGAGTTTCTCACGCCGCATTCTTTGGGCGAAGATCCCGACATGCCGGAGAAAGTGCCCGAAGCACTGCGTCTGATGACGCTGCGCAGCGACAGCCAGTTCAATACCACAATCTACAACATCGAAGACCGTTTCCGGGGCGTAAAAGATACGCGCATGGTCATCCTGATGAATAAAGCGGACATCGAAAAGCGCCGTCTGCACGAAGGGCAGAAGGTGACGCTGCAGACGATCGCCGACGACGGAATCGATCGGCGCCTCGAAGGACTCGAAATCAAGGCGTATGAAATACCGGAAGGTTGTATCGGCGGCTACTTCCCGGAATGCAATGTACTGCTGCCGCTTTGGCATTACGCAAAGGAAAGCAAGGTACCGGGTGCGAAGTCGATCCCCGTGAGGATCGTCCAGTAAGTGATCGCCAGCATGCACAAGCGCTAACGAAGACGCACGCGGGAACAGGACATGCTGCCGGTACATGGAACGGTCCATTGCCCGCGTCCGCAATCATGAGAGGTCCATACCATGCCTTACGTACCCACCATCACGACGATGATTCGTCTGGATCACACGCACGTCGTTGCAGCCTTTCATCGTTACGGCAGCGAGACCGCATGGTGGCGCAAACGTGCGATCGTCAACTCTGTTTGCCGAGCGCTTGAAATTCATGCCCAGCTCGAAGAAGAGATTTTCTACCCAGCCCTCGCGCGCATCGCACCGACTGACGAGACCCTGAAGAAGAGTCGGCCCGAGCATGACGAACTTCGTGAAGTGATCGCGAAGCTGCGCGGAATGGGCCCCGAGAATGCGGCCTATGACTCGCTGTTCATGGAGTTGATGCGCGACACCCTGCACCATGTCGCCGATGAAGAAACAAGGCTCCTGCCCCTCGCGGAACGCGCGCTCGGACCCGAGCTGCGCACCTTGGGCGCAGACATGACGCGCCGGCGCATCCAGCTGCTTGGCGAACATCCCGTCGAAGTCGCGGTGAATACGGCCGGTACGTTCCCCGTCGCGACTGCCGTGCTCGTGGGTTTGCTCGCATGCGGCGTGGCGCGGCTCGTCGGCGGCAATCGGCGGCCGGCACGGATGGTGTGACGATGCACGATCGCTTTTCCCGACCATCCCGAGCGGAAAATGGCGACCTTCCCCGAGCAATTCGACTTTCTGTCGGAGAAGGAAGCATTGCGATACGGCGAGAGCCGGGCGCGCACTTTCATCGACTCTGTCTTTTCCACACCGTCGCACCGGCGGGACCGCCGTGATTGCGCCGGAGGAGCAGATTGTCCGGCAACGATCCGGGCGTCGAACGCCTGCCGCCACGCCGCGCACCTTCGTTGCGCACCTCGAATCAGCCCTTCGCCGCGACGCCGCGGCACGACAGTGAGAGCGTCCGATGGCGAGCGAACCGGAAACGACCGACAACAATGCGGCTGGCGACGCGTCGCCGCACCTCGATGAAAAGGAACGTGATCAGGCATCCGCCCATAGCTCGCCGCAAGCCCTCGTCATCCATGAAATCATCCGGGAGGAAGGGGAAACCGCGCTCCAACGCAAACCGCTTGCGCTAATGTGGTCCGCGCTCGCGGCCGGCCTGTCGATGGGGTTTTCGTTTCTGACGCAAGCAGTGTTGAAGAGCAAGGCGTCTGGCGGGGCCGAGGGCGCTGCGCTGATTGCGCCCGCCGGATATTGCGTGGGCTTCATCATCGTCGTACTGGGCAGGCAGCAACTGTTCACCGAAAGCACGCTGACTGTCGTGCTTCCCGTGCTGACACGCAAAGACCTACGCACGACTGTTGCCGCATTGCGGCTCTGGGTGATCGTCCTCGCCGCCAACCTCGCGGGCACCTGGATATTCGCGGCGATCCTCGCCTCTCCCTCGTCCTTCACACACGCCCTTGCCCCCACGCTGGACGAGCTCGCGCAAACATCGCTCGGCTCGTCCCTGGTCAGCACGGCGCTCAAGGCTGTCCTCGCAGGATGGCTCATTGCGCTGATGGTCTGGCTGCTGCCGAGCGCGCGATCCGCGGCGGTGCTGATCGTCGCCGTGCTGACGTACGTGGTGGCGGTATGCGAGCTTTCGCACATCATTGCGGGCTCCGTGGAAGCTGCGTATGTCGTGCTTCGCGGCCACGCTGCCATACAGGACTATCTGCTGCGATTTTTTGCACCGACGCTGCTTGGAAATGTGATCGGCGGGATTGCCCTCGTCGGCCTGCTCAACCACGCTTCCATCGCGCCCGAGATGACGGGCGGTCACTAGGCGCAGCCAGATCGGGATACGTGTTTCAGATCGCCCATGCGGCACAGCCGTGAACAAACCAATGCCATACGGCCAAAGCGAAGAATATTTTCACCTACCAGGCTATCGACGTGTAACCGGCACCCCCTGGCCGACGAACTAACTTGACCAGTCAATACCCGTTCGCCGATCCTGCTAATGTCGATTCACTTTTCCTGCACCATGTGCGGCCGATGCCTTCGCCCGGACATGTCCTGCGGCGCCTACCAACGGCGTCCGCGTGTGTGCCGCATCTATCCCGCTGAGGTCAATCCGTTCTTACCGCTCGATCCGGTTGCGAAGGTTTGTCCTTCCGATGCGTGGTCCGACGCGGGTCCGGTACTCATGCGCGCGGGTCGGATCGCAAATGCCGACACGGCGGCACTCATCGCACAGTCGCGTGAAGCCGACGAGCGCGACCGCGTCGCCAAGACCTATCTGTGTGCGCTGCTCGGATACGACACGGCTGCTCTCGCCAACGAAGGTTTCGCGGTCTATGCGCCCGCACGCCCTCGCCTCGAAGCTGCACTGCGGGCGGCGCAACAATCCGGCGCGACGCTTGACGATGCGGAGCCGCGCTCATCGCACCCCTGGCAGTTCATCACGAATCGCTCGACGACACTCGCGACGCTGCGGTCAATCGGCGCGAGCGCTGGGCGGGCTGAAGATCCATCCGGTCCGGCACAGGCCCCGGCGTACCTGGGCTTCTTCGACGAGGACATCGGCGATGGGGATCGAACGGATTCACCGCGCGCGCCGGGTCCGCCTCAACGGTAACCCGCTCGTGCTGGCGAGCAAATTACCATGACAGTCGTTATCTGGAGTCTGAACATGCTGCCCCGTTCTCTCACTGCCATCATTGCGAGCGCTATGGCGTTGCTCGCCTCGCATGCGTTCGCTGCTGCGCCGCGCCCGGTTGTCGTTGAACTGTTCACATCGCAGGGCTGTTCGTCGTGCCCGCCGGCGGATCGCTTTCTGTCCGAGTTGAGCGACTCACGCACCGACGTTCTGCCCCTGGCGTTTCATGTCACATACTGGAATCAGCTCGGCTGGAAAGACCCGTATTCATTCGACGGCGCCGATGCGCGTCAGGCCCGGTACGCCCAACGGTTTCGCGACTTCGCGTACACGCCGGAAGTGGTGATCGACGGCAAGGCCGAGGTGGTGGGCTCAAATCGCACTGCAGCCAGCGCGGCCATCGACCACGCCAGGTCCGCCGGTGTGACGGCCGCCACGGTTCACGCTACACATGTGGACGGCGGTGTTTCCGTATCCATTGGCCCGGGCACCGGCCGCGCGCATGTGCTGCTTGTCGGCTACGACGCCCGTCACGTCACGGCGATCGGGCGCGGCGAGAACGCAGGCCATACGCTCACTGAATCGAACGTCGTGCGTAGCATTGTGGCAATCGGTCAGTGGTACGGCACGGCGCTCGAGTTGCGTGCCGACGCCGACGCCGGCGAACATCAAGTGGTTCTTCTCGAGGACAATGACGGTGCAATTGTCGGCGCCGCACGCGTTGTCGATTCAGGCGGAGCGCCTGCTCGATGAGTGATGGTTCGTTGCTCGCCAGTGAGTAGACACGAACTTTCACCGGCATCATGGTGGCGGGCATGACACTGACCTGCTTCGCCTCATCGCCGCGCTTGCCCACGAACATGCGATTAGATAGATCACGACCGGTTCGCTCGGACGTCGAGGGATGGCGTGGATGCGATTCGCGCAGGCTTTGCGATAGTTCTGCGAGGTGCCTTTGCGTGGCGATCCGGATCATCGCGCAGCCGGTGGTTCCGCGTCGGTCGGAATGTCAGCCAGATACCGGAAAAGTGCCAGCGCCCGATTCGCCGTGGAGGCCTCGTGCCCGCTCGCAACGAAACTGCTGGCTTGTCGATCAATACGCGCGAGAATATACAGACCCCATACGTCGTTAGTCTGGCGCTGCGCAAACACGACCGTCTGCAGCGCAGTTGGCCGGAACACTGTCAGTCCCAAGGCACGGACCGGCGACACATTTTCCTCGCCCAGCACTATCCGCTGCGGGCTGCGCTCCAGCACCCGCATCCCGTACACCACGGAGCCGGAGCGGCTGTCGTTTGCCCAGAAGTAAGCTGTTCGGCCAGCCATCAGTTCCGACGGGCGGAAGTCACCCCGCCGTTGCTCGCCCTCGGCAGGTCCGGCCAGCGCTGCGGCATCCAGAAACAAGGGACGCCACTGCTGATCCGTCGTGGACCAGTAGCGCATGGTGTGCAGAGAGGAGATCGCCCCGGCACGTGCCAAAAGCGTCTCGGCCCCCCCAGCGGCGCGGACCAAACCTGCGATCGCGACCACAACCCTGGAGCGTGAGCTGGCAGGCCATCCAGTGCACGAGGACGGCCGCCACGCATTGGCATCAAGTTCTTCCGCATCGAGGATCGCGATCGCGGGTTGCACGCCCAACGACGCGTATGCGGGTACCGGTGATGTCCCGCACGGTGGCGTTGGCAACGGGGTCGCGACGGCGAACCCGGTGCCCATCGCGAGCGGCGTACAGAGAGCGGCTGCCCTCAGCCAGTACAGACGCCGAAGACGCACAGTTTTCTCACAGCAGCGAATTCTCATAGACCGACCCGCATTGCTTTCTATCGCGATCGTCAGGCCGCTACCTCTGTGCCGAGGCGAACGGAGGATTGTATCCAAAGCCGGTCCGCAGACGAGCGTTAGAAGATCGAACGCCCCGTGTACGTGGTGAGCCACTCCAACGCCATCACCCCCGCCAGCGAATTGCCATTGCTATCTAGCCCCGGCGACCACACGCACACGGCCATTTCACCCGGCAACAACGCGACGATCCCACCGCCGACGCCGCTCTTCGCAGGCAAGCCGACGCGATAGACGAAGTCGCCCGCTGCATCGTAGGTTCCGCATGTCAGCATCAGCGCCGACAATCGCTTGGCCGAACTCGCATCGAGAATGCGTTCGCCCGTCGACGGCACGACGCCGCCGTTGCTCAGATAAAGCGCTGCTTTTGCAAGCTCGACACAACTCATCGAAATCGCACACTGACGGCAATACGCATCGACGACGACTTCGGGCGGCATCTCCATATTGCCGAAGCTCGCCATGAAATGCGCCATCGCGCGATTGCGATGTGCGTGCTGCAATTCGGACTGCGCGACGCGCATGTCATAGTCGATCGACGCTTCGCCCGTGACCCGCCGCATGAACTCGACGAGCGCCGTCTCCGCTTTCACGAAGCGGCGGCTCAACACGTCGGTGATGACGAGCGCGCCTGCATTGATGAACGGATTGCGCGGCTTGCCTCGCTCCGATTCCAGTTGCACCAGCGAATTGAATGCCGTACCCGATGGCTCACGGCCGACGCGGTGCCACAAGTCGTCGCCGAGCAGCCTGAAGGCCATGGTGCACGCAAACAGCTTGGAGATGCTTTGAATCGAAAAGCGCGTATCGGCCTGTCCCACGCGATAGACGTCGCCAGACGTCGTGACGACGGCCATGCCGAAGCTGTTCGCGGGCACATTCGCCAGTTCGGGGATGTAATCGGCTATACGCCCCTTATCGAGCCAGGGCTGCAAGTCGGCGTGAATCAGTTCGAGGATGCGGGAATAGTCCATCGAGGTTGTCGGTGAGTAAAATCCATACGATGTCGTACGCATCGACGGCTCGACAAACGCAAAGCGGATCACGGCACGCGTGATCCGCTCTCACGGTCTGCGCACAGAGCGGCGAAACGAAGCGCGCCCTATTCTGCACTGAAAATATTTCAGCCGTGCGCTTTAGCGCGCCGGCATCCGCTCCTCGCCGTGCAAACCGCTCGTCGCGTATTCGGACGCTTCGCTGTCGCGGCCCGCATTGCGCTCGTCGAGATACGCCGAGCGATAGCCCGTATGCACGCCCCAGTAGTAGAAGATCAGCGAGAACACGATGACGACCAGCATGTCCCAGCCATACGGCAGCACGCCGAGACCGCCAAACTGCTTGCTGCCGATCAGCGACAGGATCGCCATGACGGGCAGATACGCCACCAGCCACCATGCCGCCTTCAGATCCTGGTTGAAGCCTTCGAAGCCCGACTTCGCCTGGAAGTAGAAGTACACGGGGAGCGCAACGATCATCAGCAGGATGATCTCGCCCGTCAGCGGCCACTTCGCCCAGTACAGGATCAGCGACGCGCACACGAACGCGAACGGCGCGATCACGCTCATGCCGCGAATGTGCAGCGGACGCTCGAGGTCGGTCGCCGCGCGGCGCAACGCCATCAGGCTGATCGGGCCCGTCAGGTACGAGATCACCGTCGCCACCGAAATGACGGCCGCCAGCGAACTCCAGCCACGGAAGAAGAACAGGAAGATGAACGACACCAGCAGGTTGAACCACATCGCCGGGCGCGGCACGCCGTACAGCGGATGCACGGTGCCGAAGATCTTCGGCATCGTGTTATTACGCTCCATCGCGTAGATCATGCGCGTCGTGGTCGCCATGTAGGTCGTGCCCGTGCCGCTCGGGCTCACGAACGCGTCGACGTACAGCAGGATAGCCAGCCAGTTCAGGTTCAGCGCGATCGCCAGTTCCGCGAACGGCGACTTGAAGTTGAACTGATCCCAGCCCTTCATCACGTCAGCCGGATTCACCGAGCCGATGTACGCAACCTGCAGCAGCACGTAGATCACCAGCGCCAGCAGGATCGAGCCGATCACCGCGAACGGCACGCTCTTCGCCGGATTGCGCGCTTCGCCTGCGAGGTTGATCGGGCTCTGGAAGCCGTTGAACGCGAACACGATGCCGCTCGTCGCCACCGCCGTCAGCACCGCCGACCAGCCGTACGGCGCGAAGGCGCCCGCGCCGCCAAGACTTTCGCCGAGGTTTTCCTTGTGGAAGCCGCTCATCATCAGACCAAGAATGGTCAGGCCCGGGATGATGAACTTGAAGATCGTGATGGCCGTGTTCGCACGCGCGAACACCTTCACGCCCCAGTAGTTCAGCAGGAAGTAGACGACCACCAGCACGGCCGACAGCAGCAGACCGGGTGTCGTCAGCTCGCTGTTGATGAAGAGGTTGTGCGCCCATTCGTACGGCCAGGTGCTCATGTACTGGATCGACGCTTCAGCCTCGATCGGAATCACCGACACGATTGCAATCCAGTTGGCCCATGCGCTGATAAAGCCGACCAGCGCGCCGTGCGAGTAGCGCGCGTAACGCACCATGCCGCCGGACTCGGGGAACATCGCGCCGAGTTCCGCATAGGTCAGCGCGATTGCGAGAATCACGATTGCGCCGATCACCCACGCGCACAGCGCTGCAGGGCCCGCGATCTTGGCCGCCTTCCAGGCGCCGAACAGCCAGCCGGACCCGATAATCGAGCCGAGCCCCGTCAGCATCAGCGCGAATGGGCCAATGTGCCGTTGAATTGAGCTATTCAATTGTCTTCCTCATATCTCGTGTACGGAAGCGCTTTGCCACCTTGCGTTGGCATCGGCGAATTCCGGCTTTCCTTGTTATTCGATAGCGAATCGCGACGGCTGTCGCACGCCGCGCCGCGAGAGGTATCGTCGACGGTTCTGGTGCCATCGAGCGAGAGCGGGATGGTCGCGAAATGGCCCGGCTACGTCCAATGCCAATTGCGCATGAGGGTCATGCACAAAAAACATAACGTCGAATGAACGCTTATGCGGCGGGCCCTAAAGCGTCTATATGAAATGACGCCTGTCGGCAAGCACGCGGGCCGGCATAACGGAGTTGCCGCGAGCCGCGCGAACCATTTTGAGTCCGGAATCGGCGAAGCGTGTTTTTCACGGCTTTGGGCAATGCATTGCGCAATGTCGCAATCGCAACGGCAGGGTTCTGCTCGCGCTGTACGGACAACGCGAGCGTCAAGAGTCGGGGGCGATTCGTTCTCCCGATCAGGATGCCGCGTCTCACTTGACCGAGCGCGCTCCTTCATTGCAAAGGAAGCGGAAATCAGGCCGGTGAGATCGAACATCTGCAGACTGCTTTTTGACTTCACTCATTTTTGGTTCGTTGCGCTTCGTTGCGTCATGCGTGTTTCAACCAGACGTAAAACTGGTTTTACGCAGCATTGACAATCTGCTCGCGCAACCAGCGTTGCGCCGGGTCGCGATGACATCGCTCATGCCATAGCATCCCCATTTCATAGCCGGGCACATCGACAGGCGGTTTGACGATCTGCAATGCACTCGTGTTCCGGACCAGCCGCTCGGGCACCATCGCGACGAGATCCGTGCTTGCCAACGCGGACAGCATGAACAGAAAGTGCGGAACGGACAGTACGACGCGGCGCGTGAGCCCCAGTTGCCCGAGCGCTTCATCCGTGACGCCGCGAAACCCGCCGCCGTCAGGCGAAACGATGACATGCTCCAGCGCGCAGAACTGCGCCGGCGTCGGCCGACGTTTCAGCCGCGGATGGCCTGCGCGGCCGGCCAGCACATAACGCTCCGTGAACAGCACCCGGCGATGCATGCCCAAAGGCGACTCGTCACTGGTATGAAAGGCGAGGTCGATTTCGCCTCGTTCCGCCTGCTTCAGGATGCGCTGCGGCATCATCTCGACAACGGAAAGCCGCGTACCGGGCGCTGCCGAACGCAACGCAGCCAACGCTGGCAGCAACACCGTCGACTCGCTGTAGTCGGTTGCGGCCACTCGCCATGTTTGCGTCGCCGTGCCCGGGTCGAATGCCTTCGCGGGCGACATGACGTGCTCCAGCGCTTCGAGCGCTTCGCGCAAGGGCTCTCGCAGTTCGTCCGCTCGCGCGGTGGGCCGCATGCCGCGCGGACCCGGTAGCAATAGCGGATCGCCAAAGATCTCGCGCAGCTTTGCCAGGTGCACGCTCACCGAAGGTTGAGAAAAATTCAATCGCTCCGCTGCTCGCGTCACGTTATGTTCTGAGAGGAGCGCATCGAGCGTAACCAGCAGATTCAGGTCCAAACGTCTGAGATTATTCATCGTAATACCGCACATATCAGAAATTCATTTCCAATATACCTGAGCGCCGCTTACGCTGCTTTCCGTGAATCACGGAGATCGAACCATGAATGTACTACTCGTCTATGCTCACCCCGAACCGCGCTCGCTGAATGGCGCGCTGAAGGACTTTGCGGCCGCACGTCTGGAGGCCAGCGGACACGCCGTGCAGGTGTCGGATCTGTATGCGATGAACTGGAAAGCCTCGCTCGATGCAAGCGACAGCGTGGTCCGGCCCATCGGCAAACGCTTCGACCCCAGCCTCGATTCGAAGCACGCGTTCGAAAACGGTTTGCAAAGCGCAGACATCGCACGGGAACAGCAGAAGCTGTTATGGGCCGACGCGGTGATCCTGCAGTTTCCGCTGTGGTGGTTCTCGATGCCTGCGATCCTGAAAGGCTGGGTGGAGCGCGTGTATGCGTACGGCTTCGCGTATGGCGTCGGCGAGCATTCCGACGCGCGCTGGGGTGACCGCTATGGCGAAGGCACGCTGGCAGGCAAGCGCGCCATGCTGATCGTGACGACGGGCGGCTGGGAATCGCACTATGGCCCGCGCGGCATCAACGGCCCAATCGACGATATCCTGTTCCCGATTCATCACGGGATTCTGTACCACCCGGGCTTCGACGTGTTGCCGCCGTTCTTGATCTATCAGACCGGCAAGATGGACCAGGCTCGCTACACAGCCACTTGCGAAACACTGGGGCAACGTCTGGACACGCTATGGACGGTGTCGCCCATTCCATTTCATCCGCAGAATGGCGGGGCATACGAGATTCCCGCCCTCACGTTGCGCGACGATATCGCGCCCGGCAAAGCGGGATTTGCCGCGCATCTCGGGTAAAGATTACCCTCATGCATTGACCCCGGTCAATTCCGACAGTCGCGCCCTATGCGTGATGCGTCATATTTACGAAATATGCTGCGTTATTACATCGCCTTTCGCATCGAGAAAATATTTCTGATCCCTATTATGCTATAACCGGAATGTGAGCCAAAACTAGCGATCACTCCGATCTCGATGCGATATGGCGTTTTACTATGTCGAACCAGAAGTGGCTGGCGGCCTTGGAAAGAATACGGTGCTGGAGCCAGACATCCATCCGCCAACCGTCATCAAACTGCACTACCGGATCATCAATTGGCTGGGCGATGCGCTACTGGAGAGCTTCCCTGCGTTGATCATCACGCGCGAAGCCGCCAATGCGCTGAATGAGGCCGGTGCAAGCGGATTCGAATGCCGCGAAGTTGAAATTACGGTTAGCGACTCCTTTAAAGAAATTTATCCCGAGCGGATATTGCCGGAATTTCTATGGCTATCCGTGACGGGCACGGCGGGACGCAACGATTTCGGCATTGCCGACGACTCGCGGCTTGTCGTCTCCGACCGCGCGCTCAAGACCTTGAAGACATTCGGCCTCGATAACGCCCTTGTCGAAGATTACTGAAGTCGCGCATTGCGGTCCGCCAAAAGCCAAAGGCCCGTCAATCGACGGGCCCTGGTTGCCTTTTTTGAAGAATAACCTTGAAGCGCTGCTCAGAAGCGATACCCGACCGACACAAATGAAACGATAGGATCCACGTGGAGTTTCGACGTGCTCGTCACCGTGCCGACGCTCGAATGTGTGGTCAGCGTTGCGCGCGTCGATAGCCACATGTAAGACAGCGACACGCCCGCTGACCAGTGCTTGTTGAAGTTATACGTGAAGCCCGCGTTGATGACAGGCGCAAACGAACTGCTCAACTTCGCCGATGTCTGCCCTTCGAGCGCGGTGCCATACGTCGACGAGTAAAGAAATGCGCCGCTCGACATCGCCGAACCGAGCTTCACGCCGCTATACCAGACATAGGCCACGCCCGCACCGAGATAAGGACGGAAATGGCTTTGCGCATCGTTGAAATAGTACTTCAGCAATAGCGTCGGGCTCCACTCATACGCCTTGCCCAGTTCGCCGAGTCCCGCGAGCGTGCCCGTGCCCGACAGCGTGAATTTCGGCGGCACGCCGAACACGCCTTCTGCTGCGATATGGTCGGTGATGAAATACGTCGCAGTCAGCCCCACGGTATCGGCGCCGTCGACACTGGCGCCCGACCCGCTCGCGGTCGTCGTCGAGCCGAGCGCACTGATGCTGAACGGTTGGCTCGACGATTGCGGCGCGAGATGGAACCAGCCGACATTCGCCACGAAACTTCCCGCGCTCTGCGCATGCGCGGCCGAGCCCGTCAGCAAGGCGGCCGCAAGGGTGATAGCCCGATATGGCCTCATCGATCTCCTCCTTTGTTGTGTTGGTCTGGAGGCGATTCTATGCGTACGACCGTGCTAATCGGTAGGGCGAGTCTGGTGAGTTGTCTCTGGAATCTGGTAAGGATTGGCCCTGCTAACCCGCCAGTTCGCGATGCAGCGCCAGATACTCCAGCGAGAGCTTGTGACGCGGGTCGAGGTGGATCACGGGCTTCGCATGCTGGTGCGATTCCTTGATCTTGACGGACGACGACAGCCTCGCATCGAGCACGGGCAAGCCTTCGGCCACCAGTTCGGCGACCAGTTGCTGCGGCAGGCTCGCGCGCGGCTGAAACTGGTTGATCACGATGCCTTCGACGTGCAGTGCATCGTTGTGGTCCTGCTGGATTTCCTTCACGTTATCGAGCAGCGTATAGAGCGCGCGGCGCGAGAAGTCGTCGCAGTCGAACGGAATCAGACAGCGCTCGACAGCAATCAGTGCGGAGCGCGTGTAGAAATTCAGTGCGGGCGGCGTGTCGATGTAAACCGCGTCGTACATGTCGAGCTCGTTGAGTGCGTCGCGCAGCTTGTAGATCTTGTAGCGCGATTCGAGCTTGCCGTGCAGCGTGTCGAGATCCGCGTGCGCGGGCATGATGTCCAGATTGTCGAATGGCGTCGGATGAATGAACGACGTCACGTCGACGGGCTTGAAGCTGAACGTCAGCGCCGTTTCGAAGAAACCGGCCACGGTAGGATTGACTTGGCTCGCCCGCGAGCCGAGCAGATACTGGGTCGAATTGCCTTGCGCATCCAGATCGATGACGAGCGTGCGCAGCCCTTCACGCGCGCTGATCGCCGCCAGGTTGCATACGATCGTCGATTTGCCGACACCACCCTTCTGATTGAATACGACGCGCCGCATATGTCCCCTCTTGCTGTCGATCTGCCCGAAAAACCAGCAGCATACATCAGCCGCACTACCGGGCGAGACGCGCCATAAAACGTGTGAACTACATGCAGGTCGTGCGACGCGTTTTCATGGCCTAGAATCGTTTCAGGCGCATCGCGGCCGAACGTCTGCGCAACACTGTGCCGGGCCTCGGTCATGCTGGATGTGCGCCATCTATCGCGCGAATTTTCAGGAGGTCACGATGAAATCAGATGAAAAGGGCCATGTGCAAGCCTTCGTGCAAACGGCCGAACAGGCGGGCGATTATGTGTGGGTGATTGCGCTGATCGATTTCGGTGCACGCGAAGTGAAGCGCACGCTCGTTTCCGACGAAAAATACTCGACCCGAGCGGCTGCGAAAGACGCAGGCGACGCCCGCCTGAAGGCCATCACCGAGGACCGTCACGCGCACGCGTAACAGCCCTCGCCCGCTGCGGCGGACAAGACCCGCACGACGCGCTGTTCGAAGCCGGCGTCGGCCTCGACGGCTCGTCGTGCTGCCGAATCAGAAGAATCACAACTGTGACGGACACGGACATGCCGATGATCAAGTTCTGCGTCCGCCTCGCGCTCGTCGCGTACCTGGTCGCGCTGATCGCGCTTTACCTGATGCAGGATCGCATGCTGCTGCCTGCGCCGCTCGATACCACCGGCACGCCGACAGGGCATCACGGCGCCTACGACGTCGAGCCGTGGCATGTCGACGGACTCTACGCGGGCTATGTCGCAACGCCTGCCGCCGCCGCGCCGCGCGGCACGTTCGTCCTCTTTCACGGCAATGCCGAGACCGCGGAGAACAAACTGCCCGTCGCCGAAGTCTTTGTCCGCGATGGTTTTCGCGTCGTGATGGTCGAATATCCGGGGCAAGGCAACCGTCAAGGCAAGCGCACGATGCTGGCGGCACTGGCGGCATCGCGAGACGCGCTTGCCGCAGCGCGCGCGCAATGGAGCGGACCCGTTTATCTGGTGGGCGAATCGCTCGGCGCGGGCATGGCGGCACAGGCCGTGAAAGGCAATGAAGCCGTGGTTGCGGGCGTCGCGCTCATTACTCCATGGGACACGCTCGCGAGCGTCGCAGGAGAAAAGTACTGGCTGTTTCCCGTGCGCTGGATGCTGCACGATCCATTCGATTCAGTGGCAGCCCTCCAAAGCTATAACGGACCGCTTGTCGTGATCGGTGCGCAGCAAGACTCGCTGATTCCCATCGTTCACGCGCAACGGCTGGCGAGCGCGCGTCCCGGCGCCCAGTTGATGGTGTTGCCCGATGCCGGTCACGACGACTGGTTTAGCGCCATGCACGATATGCAATGGCGCCAGGTGCTGCGCTGGCTGCATGCGGATTGAACGCGCTTTCGGGGCGTGTCAGATGCGCCACGCTCCGCGCACGCGCTCGCGGATATCCGCAAGACGCTCGACGGATTCGTTGGCGAACACGAAGCGCAGATACCGTTGCGCTTGCGGGCCCCAGCCGTTCATCGGCGTCGCGGCGACTTCGCCTTTTTCGAGGAGCAGCCGTGATGCATCGGGCGGCGCGATGCCGAGCTGCGCCGTGTCGACAAGCAGCGACCATCCGCCATCGGGACGTACCAGCGGCAGATCGCCCAACGCATTGAGCAGAAAATCGCGCCGTGCCTGCCAGACGGCGACCGCCTGCGCGACGCCATCGTCTGCGCAGGTCAGCGCCGCCGTCGCGCCGGGCATGCCGATACCGACCTGGCAAACAACATTCGACAGACTGGTCAACCGCACGTCGTGCATGATGCGTTCGGGACCGACGATCCAGCCCACGCGCCAGCCGATCATCCGGTACTCCTTGGATACGGAGCCGACCGTGAAGGTACGCTCGCGCATCTGCGGCAACGACGCGGGATGAATCACGCTGCGCCCGTCGAACAGGATGCGCTCCATTGCGGCGTCGTAAACGAGCCATGCGTCCGCGTGGCGGCAATGCCCGGCGATTGCATGCCACTCGGTCTGGTTGGCCACGAAGCCGCTCGGCATCGACGGCGACATGATGAGGATGGCGCGCGTGCGCGGCCCCACGGCGCTTGCCAATGATTCGATGTCGAGCCGCCAGCCATCGTCCGAAGGCAGGAGCCGCGCGAACTTCGGCACACCGCCCGCGAGCAGCACGCGATTGATGAGGCCCGCGTACGTCGGGTCGGTCAGCACGACTTCGTCGCCCGGTTCGAGGATCGACAACAGCACGTTGAGAATGCCCGCAAGTCCGCCAGCGGAAACGATGCACTCGCTGCTGGCGTCGTAGTCGATGCCCGTCGACTGCTTCATCCGCGCAACGACGGCCTGACGCAATGCCGTCTGGCCTGTGAACGGCAGATAGCTGTTGGCGTCGTCATCGTCGACGGCCTCGTGCGTGCGGCGGATTGCTTCGGCGGGCGGTCTCAGGTCGGTGTCGAGGTTCTCCAGCCGCAAGAGGTTGCGATTCTTCGTCGCGTCCGCAGCGTCGCCCATTCTGTCGACGCCGATGCCCGGGATGTTGCGCAAACGGGAGACTGTCACGGTGCCCTCCTCGCATCAGGCTGAGTTGATCGATGAATCAACGGATATGCGGGGTAGCATACTATTGCGTGAGGATGTCCTCGTGATCGGCGCGTTGCAAGCGCCCCTACCCGCGCCTCGCCATCAACTCATTGCGAATCAGCGCGTGCAGATCGTCGGCACTCGGCTGCGTGCCCCAACTGCTCGCGCCCGCCACCGATGCAATCGCGAACCACGAATGCGGCGGAAACCATTCCTGCACCATCACGCCGTCCTGTCTCAGGCACAGTTGCCCCGTCAACTCGCTGTATTCGGCCGACATCGACTTGCCGTCCGCCTGCACCGTCACGCATGTGCCTTTCGACGACGGTTGCTCCTCGACGCTGACGACCATGTCGCCGTCAAATAAATGTTCGTATGCGCCCGCCATGATCAGCAGCGTCCGGCAAGTGCGCTTCGACGCGGGCGCGCGGCCATCGTCAGGGTGATTGTTGCTTTCATCGTGCTCTCCCAGCTTCGGATCTCGGGAGACACTCTATGCAAATCGCACCGCGAAGATGTGTGCGTGTGTAAGCAAACGTGAATTCCGCGCCGCGAATCGCCGTGTGCGGGCGGCAAGTGTAACGTCGGCGCTCAATTGCCTTGCCTTGTGTGCGCCGTTACAACACCCGCGCCGGCCGCAAACGTGCAAGCGTCGTGATCGGGCTGTCACAGCGAGGTAACAGGTTTGGGAATATCGTGTCGCCGGAATCACGTTTTCTTCCCGTTCCTTTCCGGCGCCGACGCGCCTGCGCCGCAGCCTGTCCGCGCGTCGCTTGCCCTTCCGAAGCGAGAACAACAGACATGTCGAAAAACAACGCCCCCGACACAACGCCCGACGAACCGGACAACACGCCGTCCGCCACCCAGTCCGCCACTTTTTCGCGCCGTGGCTTTCTGAAGCTCGCGGGTGCGTCGGGATTCGCGACGGCCGCCAGCACGTTTGCGGGCTCGGCCAAAGCCGATCCGTCGACGCCTGACGGCACGCCGGAGCAGGTCCATCTCACGTGGGGCGAAGATCCGACGAACGAAGTCGTGGTGTCGTGGGCATCGATGGCGGCTGCGGCGAATCCGCACGTGCGCTTCGGCGCGGCCGGCGACAGGAAGGACATTGTGCATGCCGTTCAACGCACCTACACGGACGGCCTGAATGGCGAAGTCGTGTTCACGTATCACGCGCGTCTGCACGGCCTGAATGCGGGAACCACGTACGAATACGAAGTCACGGCCGATAACGACAGCCGTGCGGGCACGCCCTTCTCGGCGTCCTTCAAGACGGCGCCGCGCGGCCGCGCGCCGTTCCGCTTCACGAGCTATGGCGATCTGGCGACGCCCAACACAGGATGGGTGCTGTCGTCGCCGCAAAGCCGCTTCGCGGTGCAGGCCGTCGAGCGTTTCCAGCCGCTCTTTCACCTGCTCAACGGCGACCTGTGCTACGCGAACCTGAACCCGGCGCAGCAACCGGCTGTGTGGCGCGACTTCGGCAACAACAATCAGACGTCGTCGGCGAATCGTCCGTGGATGCCGTGTCCCGGCAATCACGAAATCGAATTCAACAACGGCGCGCAAGGCTTCGATTCGTACCTCACGCGCTACACGCTGCCGCACAACGGCACGCGCTTTCCGGGCCGCTGGTACAGCTTCCGCGTGAGTTCCGTGCTGTTCATTTCGCTCGATGCCGACGACGTCGTGTATCAGGACGCAGCGGCCTTCGTCGCGGGCCCGGCGCCGCTGGTGCCTGCCGCGAGCACGGGCAACCCGGCGATTGTGCCGGGCACGTCGTTCTATGTGCGCGGCTACAGCAACGGCGAGCAGACGCGTTGGCTGGAGAAGACGCTGCGCCATGCCGCCGACGACGACGATATCGACTGGATCGTCGTGCAGATGCATCAGGATGCGCTCAGTTCGTCGAAGACGGGCAACGGCTCCGACAAGGGCATCCGCGAGGCATGGCTACCGCTCTTCGACCGCTATGGCGTGGACCTCGTGCTATGCGGCCACGATCACGACTACGAGCGCAGCTATCCTGTACGCGGCTGCAACCATCACGCGGGCATCGACGCGGTCACGGGGGAGAAAGTCGACACGCTGCAACCGAAGCCCGTGGTTCACTCGCACGCGAGCAACGGCAACGCGTTCGACACCAGCCACGGCACGATCCACCTGATACTCGGCGGCGGCGGCACGAGCGCGCCGCTCGACGTGTACGGCGTCGACACGGGCAACGGCAATCCGCAGGCGAAGGTGTTCACGAAGCCCAACCGGCCGATGCCTGGCACAACGGCGGGCACGTTCACGCGCGCCAGCGCCGACGCCCTCGAAGATGCGATCTGGTCGGCGCAGCGCGACACGGGCACGGGCTACGGCATCGCGGTATTCGACTACGAGCCGGGTCCACACGGCGGCAAGACGACAATCACGATGAACTACTATCACGCGCCGGGCGCCGACCAGACGCCGACGGCGAACTACGAGCTATTCGAGACGATCACAGTATCGAAGCACCGGCGGAGATGACCGTCACGCGTGGCGCGAGACGCCACGCTACCCACCCCGGAGCGGCACGCGCCCGACGAGAAAGCCTACACACAGTTTGCCACCTGGGCGGCGGCGAACTGTGCGGCACGGCGTGCTGCGACGCGGGCACAGGAAGTGGGTGAGGCGTACAGAGAGAACGTTGGCAACGACCGCGAACAGGTGCGCTGCGGTGTGAAGCGCGGGGACGTTGGGGGCCCGTGGGAAAACGTCAAGCACTGGCGGTGTGAGCCGCTTTCTTTTGCCTACTTTTCTTTGCGGCGGCAAAGAAAAGTAGGTGCCGCCCCGCACAGGGGCAACGCGTGAAGCACGCTAACGAATCGCGGATGCCAGCGAAAGCGAAAGCAAAAGCAAAAGCAAACCGCGTATGCCCGCACCGCAAAGGCGCCCTCATCCGTACGATCGAAGTAAATCGGCGTCACCGAAACGCACCCGGCCGCGACCACGGCGGTTTCGAAATCAGCCGAATTCTCCCGCGCTCCGCGCTGAACCCGCAACCAGTGATACTCGAGCCCCCGCGGGTTGACTTTCGGCAACAAATCAATCCCTTCTACGAGCCCTACACCCTGCTTAGTGGGCGTCAGCGGCCCGGCATCTACCGCATCCACATCAGGAAAATTCACATTCAGGCAAACACGCAGACGTACACGCCGATAAACAGAACAGATGGCAAGCGAATCAAGTCACAATGGGTTGTGAAGGCGTTGTTGCGCGATCATGAGCGCCGTTATACTGACCAGCCGATGAGTAGAAACACATGAACGAGACAACCCAGCGAGCGATCGTGCAACTGGCACAATACGCTCGTCAATGGCGAAGGCGCGTGCGTCGACGCGCTCATGAAGGAACACAGGCATTTATCGAAGGAAAGCCTCAATCTGTCGCTGCCCACGCTACATCTGATCGCAGGCGCGGCATGATGGCGATGGCGATGACGATGGCGGCTTTTAGTACTTTTTTGTGACCCATTCCGTGAGCAGCAACGATCTTCTCAACATCGCGCAGCTGCGCGCCTTCAAACTCGTCGCGGATACGGGCAGTGCAACGCGCGCGGCTTCCGCGCTATTTCGTGCGCAATCGGCCGTGACGCGCTCGGTGCAGGAACTCGAAGCCGCGCTTGGCGAACGGCTGTTCGACCGCAAGCCTTCCGGCATGCTGCCGACACCCGTCGGCCGCGCCGTGCTGCATCGCTGTGAACGGCTTTTCACGGAACTCGAAGAGCTCGCGCAATGGTGCGACGCGCGCCAGGCGCGCCGCCGTCCTGCCGCCGAAACTTCATTGCCCGCCTATCTGCTCAATACGCGGCGGCTGCAACTGTTCGCGGCGCTCGCGCGGCATCGGCATATGCCGAGCGCGGCAAAGGCCTTCGGCATCAGTCAGCCAGCCGTGAGCACCGCGATTCGCGTGCTCGAAAGCGGCTCGGGACTGCAACTGTTCCATCGCCATCCGCGCGGCATCCTGCTGACCACGGAAGGCGAAACGTTTCTGCTGCACGTGCGCCGCGCGCTGAACGAATTGCGCAACGTACCCGACGATATCGCCGCGTTGCACGGCTACATTCAGGGCGCGGTGACCGTCGGCGCGTTGCCGCTGGGGCGCACGCTAATTCTGCCGAAAGCCATCGCCAGCATGAGCGCGAAACATCCGGGCGTGCGCATCATCACCGACGAAAGCGCGTACGAAACACTGGTCGCGGGACTGCGCGCGGGCGACATCGATTTCGTTCTCGGCGCGTTGCGCGAGAACGATGCTTCGAGCGGGCTGCTGAACGAGCGTTTGATGTCGGACGATATGGTCGTGCTCGCGCGGCGCGCGCATCCGCTAGCCAATGCGCGCAGCCTGACGCTCGCCGATCTGCAGAAAATGCAATGGATCGTGCCGCGCAGCCACGCGCCTGCACGCGGACTGTTCGAAGCGCAATTCAAACGGCTCAGACTCAAGCCGCCCATGCCGTCCGTCGAAACGGCAGACCTCGCGGTGATTCGCGGGCTGCTGCTCGGCACGAACATGCTCGCGGCACTGTCCGCGCAGCAATTGCACTACGAGTGTCAGTCGGGTGAACTGGTCGTGCTCGACGTGAAGCTGCGCAACACGCGGCGCGATATCGGTCTCACGATGCGCAGCGCGGGCACGCCGTCGCCGGCCGCGCGCGCATTGATCGACGCGATACGGCTTGCCGTCGTCGAAGTCACGCGCACGATCAGCATGGCGGAAGCGTGAGCGGAAAAGCCGCGCGATGCACCGCGCGGCAGTTGCCCGACATCAGCGCCGCACGCGCGAGAAGCGGCACCAGCTATGGTGATCGAGATTCTTCAGCAATTCCGCGCGCGAGCGCTCGCGACGGTAGTGCTGCACCACCGACAGCAACGCAATCAACAGCACGGATCCCCCAAGCGCAGTCACAATCCATGTTTCGTTCATTGCCATCCCCTGTAACAACTACGCCAGCAACATCGCCCCGTGTTTTCAGAGCGGGCATTGCCCCGCCTTCGGACAATTGCCTGCACTCATGCATTGCTCGAAAACCAGTTCGCGGTATCGACCGGCATCGCGATCCGCAGGCGTACGCGGCCCGAAAGTCCGGTTCACGACGACGATCTGGTTCGTGCACCGGCATTGATAAAGCTGTTGTTTTGTCTCCACCACTTCTTCCTTATCGGGCCCTTTCCGCTTTCTTCGGACTTGCGTGGACCCTGTTCCTGTCGATACAGAATCAGTTCATATGCTGGCCGCCGTTCACGGCCAGGTTGGCACCCGTAATGAAACCCGCGTCTTCCGAACACAGGAACGCGACGAGCGCGGCCACTTCTTCCGGCTTGCCCAGGCGGCCGGCGGGAATCTGCGGCAGGATCTTCGTGTCGAGGATTTCCTGCGGAATCGCCGTGACCATCTTCGTGGCGAGATAGCCGGGCGAAATCGTGTTGACGGTCACGCCCTTGCGCGCCACTTCGAGCGCGAGCGCCTTCGTGAAGCCGTGCATGCCCGCCTTCGCCGCCGCATAGTTGGTCTGCCCAACCGAGCCCTTCGAGCCATTCACCGACGAGATATTGATCACCCGTCCCCAGCCGCGCTCCATCATCATTTCGCACACCGGCTTCGTCATGTTGAAGACGGAATCGAGATTCGTGCGCATCACGGCGTCCCAGTTAACCTTGTCGAGCTTGCGCAGCGTCATGTCGCGCGTGATGCCCGCATTGTTCACGAGGATGTCGACAGGACCGATCTCCGCCGTGATCTTCGCCACGCAGGCGTAACACGAGTCGTAATCGGCGACGTCGACGGAATACGCGTAGAACGCGCGCCCCGAGGCTTCCATCGCGGCGAGCCATTCGTCCGAGCACGTGTTGCCGGGCGAGCACGTCACGACCACGCGATAGCCGGCATCGTGCAAACGGACACTGATAGCCTCGCCCAGACCACCCATACCGCCCGTTACCACAGCAATTCGATTAGTCATCCTTTGCACCTGTCAGTCGTTCATTGCGAAACTTCCCGATCGTCAACCGGCTGGTTCGCAGATACAGCCGTTAACTGGTCTCCCCGACTGATCCTTTTATGCCGCCGCTCACTGCGGCGCGCGCGTTTCGCGAGTCACTGCGACGTCGCGTGTCGGTAGATGGTTCGGCGTGTGCCTGTGCTTTGGTGATTAATCGACAACCGCTTTGTGGGGACGCGTATCCGCCTCGGTTCGCGCAGCGCGCGCGATCGCCTCATTAGTTTGCTGTTGCGCGAGCGCTTCGGGCGTTGGCGCAGTGGAAAGCGCCGTCGCGACAGCCGACGTCATGGCAGATGCAGCCGCTTGCGTGCGGCTCTGGAATGCATCGACGGCGCAGCGCAACTGGATGTCGTTCTTTTTCGCTTGTGTTTGTCCGACTTCCTGAAGCGCCACATTGAGCCGCGAAACGATACGGCCCAATTCATGGCCGTACTCCGCGAATAGCGACACGCCGCTATTGACCGCACTCCGATGGATAGCGGCCCATGCGTCCGGCGTGCGAGCGTTGCTGACCATGCTCATGGTTTTCAGCGCTTCGCCATTCAGTTGGCTAATCGTCTGCAGATTCAGCGCGACGATGGATTGCACTTCGCGAACGAAGGGATTGGCCCATGCGTGGAGAGCGGAGATGCCCGGCTCCCACGCCGAAATGACACCTACGGAATTCCGTGTGTTCATTGACGCGACTCCGTTAGTCTTACTAATTAGATTAATGCCACATGCACAGCGGGGCCGCGCTGTTTCATGCGAATAGCATGTGTGTTCGCAATTAACGCTTGTTTGTGCGAAGCACAATTTGAAGCGTCATTCTAAACACATCATTTGACAATTAATAAATGGTCTTTTGTAGGTAGTTACCCTAGGTTTTAGGGCCCATTTCCCACATGTTGATACAAAACATGGCTGATTACGTTTCAGCGGCACGTTATAGATGCATCCAATACATCTCAGGAATGGCCCGATCTTCGTCGGATAGAAAAGGATTATCCAGACGAATGATTTTTCGACTCGCCAGATTGGTTCGCTTTAACGCGTTCTGGATATACGGATGTGTGTTGAATAACTTCAGATACGAGCCATCGCGCCAGGCCGCCGCGAAGCCTCGTGCGATCGTCGCCGCGAGCCGCTCCTGATTGGGCGACACATAGAACAGAAAATCCGAGCGATACGCGAGCAGCAAACGGTTCTCGACAGCGAGGCTCGACTCGGTCTCCTTGCGCGACTCGATCTCCGGATACGCTTCGATCACGCCGCGCGGAAAATAGTCGACGCGCCGGCCTTCGACCATCTTGAAGATCGTTTCGTAACTCGATGTCGTCTGCACGGCGAGACCTGCGTTGCGCATGATCTCGGTATCGATCCAGCCAAGCCCTTGAACACCCGTCATCGAACGCAGATCGTCGAGCGTTTCGATCCGGTCGAAATCGGGCTGCCTGTCCTGCCGGATCAGAAACACCCGGTACCCGATCAAGCCGCGATGAATCGGAATATGCACGACGTTCAGGCCGCGCTCGGCCTGCGCGTCCATGCTGGTCCAGTGCAGATTGATGGTCGTGCCGCTCGCGAGTTCGGCGAGCGCACGGCCGCGCTCCATCACGATTTCGACCTGCCGTGTCGAATAGGACGCGTTGGCCGCTTTCATCGCGAGATCGAGCGTGGCGAGCGCGAATGCGGCATGCACGTCCCTGCCCGGCCGGATCTGTGGATAGATGATTTCGAAGTGCTCGCCCGGTGCGGCCAGTGCAGCGAGCGAGGCGCCCGCAGCACTGGCCGCGGCGAAAAGGAAACGCCTGCGATGCATAAGTACGAGTGACGAATACGGGAACGTGCGGATCGCGCGATATCGAGCCCTGCTCAGATCGTGTCACGGAGCATGGCGGCATCGACATTCGGACAAACCCGCTGACATATTGCAAACGCAATATTTACTCGAAGCCTTCAATCGCTTCGGGCATGTGCAAGCTGTTTCTGGCGCTATTCGACGATCAGCCCGTGACGGATCGCGTAACGGATCACCTCGGCGTTGTTGGCGAGCCCGAGTTTCTGCATCAGCCGCATCTTGTGGGTACTGATCGTCTTGGCGCTGAGCGCGCAGGTGTCGGCGATTTCGTTGATGCTCTTGCCCGCCGCCAGCATCTGCAGCACCTGAAATTCACGGTCGGACAGCACTTCATGAGGCGGCATATCGCCGCGATGCGTTTCGAACACCATCGCGTCCACGAGCTTCGGGTCGATGAAGCGTCCGCCGTCCGCGAGCTTGCGGATCGCCGCGAGCAGGACATCGGGATCGCTGTCTTTCGTCAGATAGCCCGTCGCACCAGCGCGAAGCGCGCGCGATGCGACCTGCGCTTCGTCGTGAATGCTCAGCACCAGCACGGGCAATGCAGGCTGCTCGGCACGCACGCGTCGAATCAGATCGACACCGCTGATGCCCGGCATCGTCATGTCGAGCAACAGCAGATCGACGCCGCAACTGCGCAACTTGTCGACGACTTCCGCGCCGTGCGCTGCTTCCGCCGCGACGATCATGTCGCTCGTGGTCGCGATGATCTGCCTGAGTCCGCCGCGCACGATCGCGTGATCGTCTGCAATGAGTATCCTGATCATGGTTTGAGTCCGCCATCGAGCGGAATGTGAATCGAAACTGTCGTGCCGGTGCCCTGCGCGCTGTCGATCGACAGCGTTGCGCCGATCAGCCGCGCGCGCTCGTTCATGCCGAGCAGGCCATACGAATAGTCGCGGTGCGCCGCCTGCAGGTCGAAGCCGCAGCCGTTGTCGCGCACCTGCAGTTCGAGCCTGTCCGCTGTTGAAATCAGCGACACGTCGACACGCGTCGCGTTCGCATGACGCGCCACGTTAGTCAGCGACGCCTGCACGATGCGGAACACGGCCGTCGCGTGTGCGTCCGACAGCGCGGGTTCGCCGCCTTCGATGCGCAGTTCGCAGGGAATCGCGTTGCGCCGGTTGAATTCGTCGACGAGCCATTCGAGCGCCGACACGATCCCGAAGTTGAGCGCGGCGGGCCGCAAGTGGCTCGCGACATTGCGCACCATCCAGATCGTGCCTTCGACCAGCTCGCGCATGTCGTCGGCTTTTTTCAGCGCTTCCGGGTCGTACGCGAGGCGCATTTTCAGCAGCGACACGTCCATCTTCAGTGCGGTCAGCAACTGGCCGAGTTCGTCGTGAATCTCCATCGCGATGCGCTTTCGCTCCTCTTCGCGGATCGCCTCCATGTAGGCGGAAAGCTCGCGTTGCTGCTCGCGCGATTCGACCAGTTCCTGCTCCATCTGCTTGCGCCCGGTAATGTCGTTCAGCCCGACATAGATGGCGGGCGAGTCGTCGTAGGTCGCGACGCGCGCGGTCACCATCGCCCAGAACTGCGTGCCGTCCGGGCGGCGGAACCGGACCTCGGTATCGCGCAGGCTGCCCTCCGTTCGCAGATGCCCGATCAGCCGCTCGCGCGCCGCCGGGTCCGCGTAGAAGTCGGCGATGTTGGCGACATTCAAGGCGGTGCGCTCGCCCATGCCGAACAGCGCGCGCATCGGCGCGTTCGTGTACAGGATGCGTCCATCCGGCATCGACGTGATGCACAGCGGCACCGGACTCGTTTCGACGATCGCACGAAAGCGCGCTTCGCTCGCCTGCAGGCGCGCCTCCGCGCGGCGGCGTTCGTCGATCTGCGCCTGCAGGTTGGCATTGGCGCGCGCCAGTTCTTCGGTGCGCAACGCGACGCGCCGTTCGAGATCGTCGCGTACCTGTTCGAGCGCCGCTTCCGTCTCCTTGCGCACCGCGACTTCATCCAGCAGTTGCCGGTTCTGCGCAACGAGTTGCTTGTGCATCGCGCGCAGTTCGAGATGCACGCCGACGCGCGCGAGCATCTCGTCGACGCGCAGCGGCTTGGTCACGTAATCGACACCGCCCGAGGAAAACCCTTCGACGCGGTCTTCATGGCCCGTCAGCGAGGTCATGAAGATCACGGCGATATCGCGCGTGCGTTCGTCACGCTTGAGCCGCCGGCAGGTTTCGAAGCCGTCGATGCCGGGCATCTTCACGTCGAGCAGAATCAGATCGGGCTGCGCGAAGGCCGCGCGTTCGAGCGCCTCCATACCGTCGAGCGCAACCAGTACGCGGATGCCGCGCGCCTCGAGACTGTCGACGACCACGCCGACATTGGCGGGCGTATCGTCGACGATCAGGATCGTGCCCGACGGCACGGCGGACGCAGCGACGTGGCTCATGATGCCGTGTTCCCTTCGAGATAGCGCTCCACCAGTTGCAGGATCGCCTTCGACTGCCAGGCACGCGCCAGTTGATGCAGCCGTGCCGCAAAGGCGGCGTGCGCCGGATCGCTCGCCGCCATCCGCTCGGCCCATTGCACGATGCCGCTCATGTTGCCGTCGCGCGCAAGCTGATGCAGCTCGCTCATTGCGTCGGCGGGAATGTTGACGGGAAAGGTCGCCGGCATCGGCGCCCCGGCGGGCGGCTGGACAGCCTCGCGAATCCAGTCGATACCGAGCAGCGCCGCGATTCGCGCGAGCAGCACGTCGAAATCGAGCGGCTTGCTGATGAACGCGTTCGCGCCCGCTTCCAGACTCCTCGCGCCGTCCACGCCGAACGGCGACGCCGAGATCGCGATGATCGGCGTGCGCGCGAACGCGGGCATCGCGCGGAAGCGGCGCGTCACAGTCAGACCGTCGATGCCGGGCATCACGATGTCCGTGAGTATCAGATCGGGAGATTCCGTTTGCGCAAGCGCGATGCCATCGGCGCCGCTCGCGGACTCCACGGTGTCGAAGCCGATCCGCGTCAGCAGCTCGACGATGACCGCGCGGTTGATCTGCACGTCGTCGATCACCAGCACCTTGCGGCGCGGACCTTCGTAACCTGTGATGATCGCGGCGCCGCTCGTCACGTGGAGAATGCGCGGTTCCACGAGCGCGGGCGGCAGTTCGAACCAGAACACGCTGCCACGCCCGACGTCGCTCTCGACCGTCACCTCGCCGCCCATCGCGCGCACGAACTGGCGGCTGATCGCGAGGCCAAGCCCCGTGCCGCCCGCGCGGCGTTCGGCGCCGCCTGCCTGTTCGAAGGGCATGAAGATCTTCTCGTGATACTCGGCGGCGATGCCGATGCCCGTGTCGTGCACCTCGAAGCGGGCCGCGCCGTTTTCCGCGCGCCCGATGAACAGGCGCACGCTGCCTTCATCGGTGAACTTCACCGCGTTCGACAACAGATTGAGCAGCACCTGGCGCAAGCGATGCTCGTCGGCTCGCACGCCGCCCGGCGCATCGGCCGCAACCGTGCATTCGAACGCGAGCTTGCGCTGTTCGGCCTTCACGCCGATGATCTCGCGAATCGTATCGACGAGGCCCGCCAGCGGCACGTCGCAAATCTCGATGCGCAGCTTGCCCGCTTCGACCTTCGCGAAATCGAGCGTCTCGTCGATCAGCGCCAGCAGGTGCTCGCCGCTCTGCTGGATCACGGCGACGCCGTCGCGCTGACGCAGGCTGAGCGTGCTGTCGCGCCGGAGAATCTGCGCGTAGCCGAGAATGCCGTTGAGCGGCGTGCGCAATTCGTGGCTCAGGTTCGCGAGGAACTCGCCTTTCGCGCGATTGGCCGCTTCCGCCATGTGCCGTGCTTCGCGCTCGACGGTTGCTTCGCGTTCGTCGAGATACGCGCGATGCAGCCGCATCGCCATTGCGTTGAACGCCGACACCACGCGGTCGAGCTCGTCCGGCTCGCGCGGCGGCTTGCGTTGCAGAACGAACGGCGAGGGCGGCTCGTGGAAATCGTAGTCGCTGACGCTGCGCGCGATCGCCGCGAGGTGCCGCGTGAGCAGCCGCCACAGAATGTAAAACGTGAACAGCGCGACGAGAAACGTATTCGCGCCCTGGCTCACCAGTATCACGAGCGCCGTGCGCGTCAGATCGTGATAGAGGTTGGCGAGTGTCGCCTCGACATACAGCGTGCCGATCTGCTCGACCTTGTCCTGCACGCGGTACACGATCGGGAACTCGCGGGCGACTGTCATGCCGGGCATGCGCCGGCCCACGCTCACGACCATCGCGGAGCTGACGGAAGGCAACTCGCGCACTTCCGCCGCGCGGATATCGGCGAGACGCAGCATGCCTTCGAGTTCGAGCTGGAGTTGCGGCTGGTCGAGCCGCCAGAGCGCTTCGCCAAGACTGTCGCGATAGCTGCGGTCGATATCGACGAGGCGGTTCTCGATCTGCTCGACGCCGCGCTGATAGTCGCGATACAGCTGCACGGCCGTGAGGATCAGCGTGATCGCGCAACTGAACGCGAGCACCGTCCCGAGCAGCCGCAGCACTACGCTGCGCCGCACATAACGGAGTCCGCTCCACCCTGCGTCGAACCTGTCGAGAGCCATATCTCCCTTCGAGTGCTGCCGTTCTGGTTGTCTTATTCTGCACTCGATGCCAAAGCGCGGTCCACCGGCCGGCCCACCGGACATGCGGCTGAAACGTCTGTCCTGCTAACCCGCCGGTTCCGGCAGTTCGCCAGGCACCCTCAGTCTGACCGTGCCCACCGGCCGCCCGACGAGTTCGTCGATCAGATCGGCCATTTCGCACAGCACCTGAAAACCGTGTGCATCGAGCTGGTCCGGGTGATAACGCCGCAAATCGCACATCGTTTCGCCCAGCCGTCTCAGCGCGGCGGGCGTGCTTTCGATCAACGGCCAGCAGTGCATCAGATACGCAAGCGCCGTCACGCTGCGCGATTCGCACCATGTGTCGAACAATTGCAGACAGAGCGAGTTGACCTGCTCTACGACGTTCTCACGCTCGGACAGATAGGCGATCATGAAGCACCGGCTCGACGTTGCATTTCAATGGCTCACATGATCCGCGACCACTATTTGTGTCACAGTCAGCACGCGCTGCAAAACCCGCGTGTGACATCCTGATTCGCGCGTCAGGAAATCCTTAACGCCGGGGCGCGCCGGCAAGCCGCCGCCGATACGTAAAAACCCTTGTACGCCAGCGATTCGTGCTGCGCTTCCCAGGGAAATCCTGACGCTGCAAATCAGCATTTCCTGAATACACAATCCGCCGCCGCCGATTGGTCCTGCATCGCATTGGCCCTAGCATTGGGTCATCGGGCATGGGGGGAGACGCACATGTATGACGACGCTTCGAACGCACTGCCGCTGTACGTGATCGATTTGCGCGCGTGGATCAGCGACTGGTACGACCATGCGTTCAAGGTGGGACTCGTTCACCCGCCGTTTACGCTCGACGAATCGACGGCCGACCGGCTCGAAGGATATTTCAAGGCTGGACTGACGCCAGCGGAGGGCGCGATTGCGTTCTTCGGCGTCGTGCACTGAGGGCCGGGCATGAGATTCGACGAATTCGACGCGCGGCTGTCGCGGCTGCTACGGGCGATGCCCGACGGAACCATTGCCGAATTGACGGACGGCATGATCGCGTGGTGGGACGGCGCGCGGACCGTCTACGCCTGGATCGGCGACGGCGACCGCGACCATCCGGGCGGGCGCGAACTGGATCTTGCCGACGACTGGGGCCAGTTTCACGACTGGCTCGCGGCATGGATCGACGAGCCGCGCTTCAGCACGCGGCCCGAGAAACTCGGCCGCGATACCGCGCAAACGGGCGCGTAAGGCGCGTTCCGCGCAACGCGCGTTCTTCACGCGCTTCACGCACTTCACGCGCCGCGCCTGCGTTTCCGGCTTCACACGAACGGCGCTTCATCCGCCGCATGCTGCGCGGTCTTTGCGACGCGCTTCTTCATCGACGCCGGATCGCGCACGATCGTCACCGCACATGGCGCGTAGGCGAGCACCTGACGCGCGACGGAGCCGATCAGCCAGCGGTCGAACGGCGTATGCCCGCGATGGCCGACGACGAGATGATCGATGTCGTGCTGCTCCGCGTAGAGCACGATCTCTTTCGCCGGCTGGCCGATCACGAGATCGAACTCGGCGCGATCGTTGGATGACGTGAGCTTCGCCTTGATGTCGTCGAGCACTTCGTTCGCGTGACGCAACTCGTAGTCGACCATTTCTTTTCTTTCGAGCTCGATGGCGCCCCAGTCCGGCGCGCGCGCGACGACGAGCACATGCAGGCGCGCATCGAAGCGCTTCGCCAGATCGACCGCGAACGCGACGGCGTGCCGTGCGGACGGCGAGCCGTCATAACCTGCCAGGATGTTCTGCATGATTCGCTCCCTTCCGGTTTGAACCGGTGCGAGCCTTGATTGAGCGGCAGCCTTCGCTGCTGGTCAGTTGTCGTCGCTGCGGGTCGGAAGATGCTCGTGCGGGACGGGCTCGGCCGCGTCGGCGTCGGGAAGGTCGTCTTTCGCGGGCCTGGCGGGCTGCGTGCCGGCTACGGTTTGCGCGGGGTCGAGAGATTGGGCGGTCGGCTCAGCGGACGGATCGGAGGGCATGGTGTGCTCCTGCGCTGATGGGTATCGTAGTTCCATGATAGACCGCATTGCGGCGGCTGTTTGCGCGAACCACGGAGCCAGGCACGATGCGCTTTGCTGCACTGCGTAAGACGGCCTGCACGGATGCGCAGATGAACGGCGTGCGCCTGTCGTAGCAGGATCGTCCTAGCCTTCGCGCCGACCCGATGCCAAAGTGACGGGCGTGTCCAGCCAGAGGAGCTTTCGTGTCCACGCCCGAACCGCTTTCCGCCCATTCCAAGCGTTCCACCTTCGCCACTGTTACCTTGCGTCCCTTCGCGCCGGACGACATCGCTGCTGCGCACGCGCTGTCGCTGGAGGTCAAGTGGCCGCATCGCGCCGACGACTGGCGGCTGGTCGCCGATGCCGGCAGCGGCTTTGTCGCGTTGAGCGAGGGTCGCATCGTCGGCACGGCACTGTGCTGGAAGTTTGGCGAGCATGGCGCGTCGCTGGGGATGGTGATCGTCTCGCCGGACCAGCAAGGCCGAGGCATCGGACGCGAGTTGATGGGGCGTCTGCTCGAGATACTCGGCGGACGGACCACGGTGCTGCATGCCACGCCCGCTGGCCAGCCGCTGTACGAAAAGCTCGGCTTCCGTGCTATCGGCACGATCAACCAGCACCAGGCCACCGATTTTCGCATCCCGAAGATCGTGCTGAAACCGGGCGAGCAACTGCGCCCGCTGCGCGCCGCCGACACGCCCCGTCTGATCGATCTTGCTTCGCGCTCGAGCGGGCTCGATCGCAGCGCGCTGTTGCCTGCGCTGCTCGACGTTGCGCAAGGCGTTGCGCTGGAGCGGGATGGCGAAGTGTCCGGCTTCGCGTTGTTGCGGCCGTTTGGCCGTGGACACGCGATCGGGCCGGTTGTCGTCGAGCACGCCGCAGACGAATCGACACGTCGTGCGCAAGCGCTGATCGCGCATTGTCTTGCGGCGAATGCGGGCGCATTCACCCGCATCGATACGCCCGGCGACGGCGGCATGACGCCCTGGCTCGAAGAACTGGGCCTCAAACGCGTCGACACCGTCATCAAGATGTCCCGCAACGGTGCGCCCGCGGGCGATCCTTCCGTCGTGCAGTTCGCCATCGTCAATCAGGCACTGGGTTAAATCATGACGCTTCTCTACAAGGCCGATCCCGAACGCGGCAAGTTGTGGGCGCAGCACTTCGCGCAAAAGGCGCCCGAGATTCCGTTTCGCCTGTGGCCGGACGTCGGCGATCCGGCGGCCGTGCGTTATCTCGCCGCGTGGCAGCCGCCTGACGACCCGGTGCGCACGCTGCCGAATCTCGAAGTGATCTTTTCGGTAGGCGCGGGCATCGATCAGTTCGATCTGTCGCGGGTACCGCCGCATATTGCCGTGGTACGGATGATCGAGCCGGGGATCGTGGAAGGGATGGTGGAGTATGTGACGCAGGCCGTGCTGACCATTCATCGCGATCTGTTCGATTACGCTTTGCAGCAGCGACAGCGGGTGTGGCGTGAGATGCCCGTGCGGGCGGCTTCGACGCGGCGCGTCGGCGTGCTCGGGCTCGGGATGCTGGGCACTGCCGTGCTGGAGCGTTTGCGCCTGTTTGGGTTTCCCTGTGCGGGGTGGAGTCGCTCGGAGCATCGGATCGAGGGTGTGGAGTGTTTTGCGGGCGTTCAGGCGCTCGATGCGTTTCTTGCTCGTTGCGATGTGCTTGTCTGTCTGCTGCCGCTTACCGATGCGACGCGCGGGCTGCTCGACAAGCGTCTGTTCGGCAGGCTGCCGAAGGGCGCTTCGTTCATTAATGTGGGGCGCGGTGCGCAGGTCAATCAGCAGGATCTGCTCGAGGCGCTCGATAGCGGGCAGTTGCAGAATGCCATTCTTGATGTGACGGATCCGGAGCCGTTGCCGGATTCACATCCGTTCTGGACGCATCCGCGGGTGAGGGTTACGCCGCATATTGCTAGTGCTACTCGGCCTGAGGGCGCTGTTGATGTGGTTTTGGAGAATATTCGGCGGCGGAGTGGTGGGTTGGCGATGGTTGGGGAGGTTGATCGGGGGCGAGGGTATTAGGTTTTTTTTGTCTGCGACGCTAGGGCGTGGGTTTTGGTTTTGGCTGCGCAGGCGGTCTTTTTTGCGTTTGCGGTGGAATCCGCGATTTGCTTTTTGCTGTCGCTGGCATCCGCGATGCGTTAGCTCGCTTCACGCGTCGCCCCTGTGCGGGGCGGCACCTACTTTTCTTTGCCGCCGCAAAGAAAAGTAGGCAAAAGAAAGCGGCTCACACCGCCAGACCTTGTTCTTGCCTGAGGGCCCCCAAAGGGTCTTACGCTTCACACGGCAATCACGTGACACACGTTCGTTGCCAACGCTCTGAATGAGCGCCTCACCCACTTCAAGCACCCGCGTTTCGGCATGCCGCGCCAGCCAGTCCACCGCCGCCCAGGTGGCAAACTGTGTGTCGGCCCTCGGTGCTCCACACGCTTCACTCCAGACCGATTGCGCATGCATCTCACCCTGTAAGAGCGCCAGGCTATACGACGCGACAACCTACACACAGTTTGCCACCTGGGCGGCACATACCATTCGCTGCCGCTGGCTCATGTACGGGTGTTTGAAGCGGGTGAGGCGTCCATTCGAAGCGTTGGCAACGGGCACTAACCACGGCACTGGCGTGTGAAGGATGGGGACGTTGGGGGCCCGTGGACAAAGGTCAAGGGCTGGCGGTGTGAGCCGCTTTCTTTTGCCTACTTTTCTTTGCGGCGGCAAAGAAAAGTAGGTGCCGCCCCGCACAGGGGCGACGCCTGAAGCGAGCTAACGTAACGCGGATGCCAGCGCAAAGGCCAAAAACACCGACCAGCGCCACATCCACCACAAAGGCAACCCACGACCGCCACCGCCACCGCCAGGCACAGCGTCGCAGACAAAAAAAACCAAACCACAGCACAAAATGCTGCCCCCACCCCTAAAAAAACCACATCCACGTTAATAAAGGATTTATTTGGCGAATCACTCGCCATCCCCCTCTCTGTAGTATGAAACGGTCCGCTCCCACTCGCGAAGCGAAGAACCGAGACCCCGCCCCATGCAAAAACGTCAATCCCTGACCGACTCCGACCGCAAACACCTGATCCACCCGGTAATCAGCTATCGCGCCCACGAAGCACGCGGCGTCACCGTGCTGGAATCCGCGCAAGGCGTCTACCTCCGCGACATCGACGGCAATGAACTGCTCGACGCCTTCTCGGGCCTCTGGTGCGTGAACACCGGCTACGGCCATCAAAGCATCGTCGACGCAGCGACAAAACAGATGGCCCGCCTCCCCTACGCGACAGGCTACTTCCACTTCGGCTCCGAACCCGCCATCGAACTCGCCGCAAAACTCGTCGAACTCGCGCCCGCATCGCTGCAACACGTGTACTTCACGCTCGGCGGATCGGATGCCGTCGACTCCGCGCTGCGCTTCATCACGCACTACTTCAACGCGACAGGCCGTCCGTCGAAGAAGCACATCATCGCGCTGCAACGCGGCTATCACGGCTCGTCGTCCGTCGGCGCCGGACTCACCGCGCTGCCCGCGTTCCATCGCAATTTCGATGTGCCTCTGCCGACGCAACATCACATCCCGTCGCCCTACGCGTACCGCAATGATTTCGCCGACGACGCCGCCCTGATCGCCGCCTCCGTCGCCGCGCTCGAATCGAAAGTCGAAGCCCTCGGCGCGGACAACGTCGCCGCCTTCTTCTGCGAACCGATTCAGGGCTCGGGCGGCGTGATCGTGCCGCCTGTCGGCTGGTTGAAGGCCATGCGCGAAGCCTGCCGCAAGCTCGGCATCCTGTTCGTCGCCGACGAAGTCATCACAGGCTTCGGCCGCACAGGCCCGTTGTTCGCATGCGAAGCAGAAGGCGTCGAACCGGACCTGATGACGGTTGCCAAGGGCCTCACGGCCGGCTATGCCCCGATGGGCGCCGTGCTGATGTCCGATGCCGTCTATCAGGGCATCGCCGACGGCGGCGACGGCGCGGCACCGATCGGCCACGGACACACCTATTCGGCGCACCCCGTAAGCGCGGCGATCGGCCTCGAAGTGATGCGCCTTTATCACGAAGGCGGCCTGCTCGCGAACGGCATCGCGCGTGCGCCGCGCTTCGCGCAAGGGCTCGACGCGCTGCTCGCGCACCCCCTCGTCGGCGATGCGCGGCATCGCGGCCTGCTGGGCGCGCTCGAACTCGTCGCCGACAAGCAAACGAAACAGGGCTTCGACGCAGCACTGAAACTGCCGGACCGCATCGCTGCCGCCGCCTACGCGAATGGCCTCGTGTTCCGCGCATTCGGCGACAACATTCTCGGTTTCGCTCCCGCGCTGTGCTACACCGAAAGCGAGTTCGACCTGCTGTTCGAGCGCCTCGAAAAAACGCTGGACGACGTGCTCGCGCAAGCCGACGTGCGCGCCGCACTGAAGGGTTCGATCGAATTTAAACGCCGCGCGGCTGCGTGATAACATCGACCGACCCTTCGACATGCGGGACCAACCGACTCACGATGAGCACCGACTGCAAGCTGGACCGAATCGATCTGCGCATCCTCTCGCAGTTGCAAAAGCGAGGGCGAATCACCAACGTCGAGCTGGCCGACGCAGTCGGGCTGTCGCCGAGTCCTTGTCTGATCCGCGTGAAGCGGCTGGAGAAGGCGGGTTATATCGTCGGGTACGGCGCGCAGATCCAGCTCGAAAAGCTCGGCGACGTGCAGATCGTGTTCACCGAGGTCACGCTCGCCGACCATCGCCGCGAAGACTTCATCAAGTTCGTCAACGCAATCAGGGACGTCGACGAGATCGTCGAATGCCATCTGGCGAGCGGCGGCTACGACTATCTGCTCAAGTTCATCACGCGCAGCGTCAGTCACTACCAGAGCATCGTCGAAGGGCTGCTGGAGCGCGATATCGGCATCGAAAAGTACTTCAGCTACGTCATCATCAAGACGCCGTTCGTCAAGACGCACTACCCGCTCGAAACACTCTTCTCACAGAACCATCATTGAGGCGCAGCGGGTGCGGCGAGGCGGCCAAACTCATCCGCCAGAAAATCGACGCACACGCGCACCTTCGCCGACGACGCCAGCCGCGCCGGATACACCGCCCACACATTAGCGGGCTGCGTGACGCCGGGCAGCACCTGCACGAGCGCGCCCGAGTCCAGCAGCGCGCGCACGTCCCACATCGAACGCAAGACGATGCCGCGCGCCGCAAGCGCCCATTGCACGGCCACTTCGCCGTGATTAGTCGACAGCGGCCCCGTCACCTTGACGGAGACAGTCTCGCCGCGTTCCGTCAGACGCCAGATGCCGAACGGATGGTCGCGCTCCTTGATCGCGAGGCACTGGTGCGTGCCGAGGTCCGCGAGCTGACGCGGCGTGCCGTGACGCTTCAGGTAGTCCGGCGACGCGCACAGCACGCGATGGTTCTCCGCCAGACGCTTCGCGATCAGATGCGGAGCGATGTCGTCGCCGATACGAATGTCGAGATCGAAGCCCTCGCCCGCCACGTCGACGATGCGATCGAACAGGTCGAGCCGCACGCTCAGTTGCGGATAGCGCTCGGTGAGCCGCGCCAGCGCCGGCGCCACGACATGCCGCCCAAAGCCGAAGCTGCTCGAGATGCGCAAGGCGCCGCGCGGCACGCGGCGCGTGGTCGACACGTCTTCCACCAGCCGGTCGACGTCGTCGAGAATCTTTTCGGCCCACGCGTACACGCGCTCGCCCGCTTCCGTGATCGCGACGCGGCGCGTCGAGCGATGAAAGAGCCGCGTGCCCAGATCCGCTTCGAGCATGTTCACGCGCTTGCTGACATACGCCGCCGACACCGACAGCGCATCCGCCGCCGCGCTGAAGCTGGCTTTGCGGGCGACGGTACAGAACACGCGCAGGTCGTCGAGGTTCGGCGATTTATTCACAGTTCGTGCATAGTGGCTTAACCGAAAGCGCGATTTTATGACGGTTAATCAGGAATAGACTAGTCGTTATTGAACGCTGGGTCTGAATGACCCGAACCCTTTCCCGCACATTCCCGGCACATTCCCGACGAGGAGACGCATATGACCCGCAACTATCGCATCGCAGTGATTCCCGGCGACGGCATCGGCAAGGAAGTGATGCCCGAAGCGCTGCGCGCGCTCGACGCCGTCAGCAAGCGCTATGGCATCGGCATCGACTATCAGCATATCGGGTGGGCGAGCTGCGACTACTACGCGCAGCACGGCCAGATGATGCCCGACGACTGGAAGCAGCAACTCGAAGGCGTCGACGCCGTGCTGTTCGGCGCGGTCGGCTGGCCCGACACCGTGCCCGATCACATCTCGCTGTGGGGCTCGCTGCTCAAGTTCCGCCGCGAGTTCGACCAGTACATCAACCTGCGTCCCGCGCGCCTGTTCGAAGGCGTGCCGTCGCCGCTCGCGGGCCGCAAGGCGGGCGATATCGACTTCATGATCGTGCGCGAGAACACCGAAGGCGAGTACTCGTCGGTGGGCGGCACGATGTTCGAAGGCACCGAGCGCGAGTTCGTGATGCAGCAGTCGATCTTCACACGCAAAGGCTCCGAGCGCGTGCTGAAGTTCGCGTTCGATCTCGCGCAGCGCCGCGAAAAGAAAATCACCGTCGCGACCAAGAGCAACGGCATCTCGATCAGCATGCCGTGGTGGGACGCACGCGCTGCCGAAATGGCCGAGCGCTATCCGGACGTGAAGTGGGACAAGCAGCACATCGACATTCTTTGTGCACGCTTCGTGTTGAATCCCGATCGCTTCGACGTGGTGGTCGCGACCAATCTGTTCGGCGACATCCTGTCGGACCTGGGCCCGGCCTGCACGGGCACGATCGGCATTGCGCCGTCGGCGAACATGAACCCGGACCGCACGTTCCCGTCGCTGTTCGAGCCCGTGCACGGCTCGGCGCCGGATATCGCGGGCAAAGGCATCGCCAATCCGATCGCGATGATCTGGTCGGCGGCGATGATGCTCGATTTCCTCGGCAACGGCGCGGGCAAGGAACGCGAAGCGCACGACGCGATCCTCGGCGCGATCGAAGCCGTGCTCAAGGAAGGCCCGCATACGGGCGATCTGGGCGGCAAGGCGAATACGGCTGAAGTCGGCGCGGCGATTGCGCATCGCCTCGCCTGAACCACAGGAGTCTTTAGATGACCAAGCGATATGAGTTGAGCGAACTGATCCGCAGCGACAATTTCATCGACGGCAAGTGGGTTGCGTCGGCAAAAGGCAAGCGCTTCGACGTGACGAACCCGGCCACGGGCGAAGTGATAGCGCAGGTCGCCGACAGCGACGCCGCCGACGCACGCGCCGCCACCGATGCCGCCGCCCGCGCCTTCCCCGCATGGCGCGACGCATTGCCGAAGGACCGCGCGGCCGTGCTGCACCGCTGGCACGCGCTGATGGTCGAGAACGCCGACGCGCTGGGCCGCCTGATCTCGCTCGAACAGGGCAAGCCGCTCGCCGAGGGACGCGGCGAGGTGATGTACGGCGCGTCATACGTGGCGTGGTTCGCGGACGAAGCGACGCGCATCTACGGCGACATCATTCCGCAGCAGCAGCGCGGCAAGCGCATGAGCGCGGTGAAGGAACCCGTCGGCATCGTCGCCGCGATCACGCCGTGGAATTTTCCGCTTGCGATGATCGCGCGCAAGATCGCGCCCGCGCTTGCAGCGGGCTGCACGGTCGTCGGCAAGCCTGCCGAAGACACGCCGCTGACGGCCCTCGCGCTCGTGATGCTCGCGCATGAAGCGGGCGTCCCGGCGGGCGTGCTGAACCTGATCTCGGCGTCGCGCGAGAACGCGGTGCCCGCCGTCGGCGACTGGCTCGAAGACAGCCGCGTGCGCAAGATCACCTTCACGGGTTCGACGCCCGTCGGCAAGTATCTGGCGCGCGAATCGGCGCAGACCTTGAAGAAGCTGTCGCTGGAACTGGGCGGCAATGCGCCCTTCATCGTCTTCGACGACGCCGATCTCGACGCCGCCGTCACGGGCCTGCTGGCCGCGAAATTCCGCAACGGCGGGCAGACCTGCGTGTGCCCGAACCGCGTGTACGTGCAGTCAGGGGTGTACGAGCGCTTCGCGGACCTGCTCGCGACCCGGGTCGCCGCGCTGAAGGTCGCGCCTGCCACCGACCCCGCCGCGCAGATCGGCCCGATGATCAACGCCCGCGCAATCGACAAGATCGCGCGTCACGTCGACGACGCCGTGAGCCGCGGTGCGCGCGTGCTGACGGGCGGCAAGCGCCTGCCGGAGCTCGGTCCAAACTACTACGCGCCGACCGTGCTCGCCGACGCGACGCCCGACATGAACCTGAGCTGCGAAGAGACCTTCGGCCCCGTCGCGCCGCTGTTCCGCTTCGACGACGAAGCCGAGGCGATCCGCGCCGCCAACGACACGCCGTTCGGCCTCGCATCGTACTTCTATAGCCAGGACGTGCGGCGCATCGACCGCGTCGCGCGGCAACTGGAAGCGGGCATCGTCGGCATCAACGAAGGCGCGCTCGCGAGCGAAGCCGCGCCGTTCGGCGGCGTGAAGGAATCGGGCTATGGCCGCGAAGGCTCGAAATACGGCCTCGACGACTACCTGTCGATCAAATACCTCTGCCAGGGCGGGCTCGAATGAACGCGCATGCCTATCCGATTGAAGTCGCGTTTCCCGACATCGCCATACACGAACGCAGCGACACGGGCATCGCGTACGTGCATACCTTCGATTCGGGCGTCGCCGGCCCGCACGTGATGATCAACGCACTCACGCACGGCAACGAGGTGTGCGGCGCGATCGTCGTCGATGCGCTGCTGCGCGCGAAGCTGCGTCCACGGCGCGGCAAGCTGACGCTCGCGTTCGCGAACGTCGATGCGTATGCGCGTTTCGACCCGTCGAAGCCGGATGCGGCGCGCTTCGTCGATCAGGACTTCAACCGCGTGTGGACGGCGCAAACGCTCGACAACGCCGCGCTCGATTCGAGCGAACTGCGCCGCGCACGCGCGATGCGGCCCGTGATCGATAGCGTCGATCTGCTGCTCGACCTGCATTCGATGCACGAAAAGAGCAAGCCGTTGATCGTGGCCGGGCCGCTCGACAAGGGCATCGCGCTGTCGGACAAACTCGGCACGCCTGCTACGGTGATCTGCGACGAAGGCCATCCCGAAGGCCGGCGCATGCGCGATTACGAAGGCTTCGGCGATCCGCAAAGCACGAAGAACGCCTTGCTGATCGAATGCGGACAGCATTGGGAAGCAGGCGCGGTAGCCGTTGCGCGCGATGTGACGGCGCGCTTTCTGCTGCTATCGGGCGTGGTCGATGAAGCCGACTTGCCCGAAGGCTGGACGCTGCCGCTGCCCGACGAAATGCTGATCGTGCGCGTGACGGAGCCGGTCGTCGCAAAGAGCCTCGACTTTCGCTTCGCAGGCGACTACACGGGCCTCGAGGTGTTTCCCGAAGCGGGCAGCGTGATTGGCTGGTCGGATGGCGAAGCGGTGCGCACGCCCTATCCCGACTGCATGCTCGTCATGCCATCGCTGCGGCAGCTGCGCGCGGGCGTGACCGTCGTGAGGCTCGGCAAGATCGAGCAGCGCATCCGGCGCGCGCAATAACCAGCGTCGTCGTCAATTCCAACCATCGTCAACGAAAACACGAGATGAAAGTCCAGCAGATCAAACAAAGCATTGCATTGCAGGGGCTGGAAGACTGGGGCACGGCCGGTCTTCCAGGCACGCCGGAAATCCACGTATCGGGCGTGCAGAAAGTGATTCGTGGCAGCGAGGCGATCGATACGGGCATCTTCGAATGCACGCCCGGCACGTACCGGCGCTCGGTCAAGCAGGCCGAGGTGATGCACTTCCTCAGCGGCCGAGGCCGCTTCACGCCTGACGGCGAAGACACGGTTCACTTCGCGGGCGGCGATACGCTGTTCTTCGAGGCCCATACGGAAGGCACATGGGAAGTCGAAGAGACGATGCGCAAGGTCTACGTGATCTTCTGACCGCCTGCGATCGGTAAGAGCCCTGGTGACCTGCGCAGCAAGCGTCTGACATAACACTACGTCATGGGGACTCCAACAATTCCGGCGTTGCTCCGTCGAAATTGACTCACTATATTTTCAATCAATCCCGCGTTGTTCTGCTTCCTGCGCCACGCCGGAAGCGCGACAGCACGACCTGGAAGATGTCTTTCGCTTCAACCGTGTCGAGGAAACAGTCGTGATCAATAAAACGAAGTTGCGCCCATTAGTTATGACGCTCGCGTTGAGCATCGCGGGGTTGTCGCCCGCGTTCGCGGCGGGGAAAATCACTTTCGTCTCACAAGGCGGCACGTATCAGGAAGCGCAGACCAAGGCGATCCTCGATCCCGCCGCGAAGCAGTTGGGCATCACGATCAACCAGGACAGCATTCCCGACGCGTGGCCGCAAATCAAGGCCCAGGGCGCAACGGGCAAGCCGATCTGGGATGTGGTCGATACGCCCACTTCGAACTGCCTGCGCGGCGGCCGCGAAGGCCTGCTGGAAAAGCTGGACTTCTCGAAAATCCCGAACGCGGCAGCCGTGCCGGAAAAATACCGTACGCCGTATTCGGTTGCGTACGAGTTCTATTCGACCGTGATCGGCTACAACAAGAAGAACCTCAAGAAGGTGCCGCAAAGCTGGAAGGACTTCTGGGACGTGAAGAACTTCCCCGGCACGCGGGCGCTGCGTAACGATCCGCAAACGGTGCTCGAAGCGGCGCTGCTCGCCGACGGCGTGCCGCGCGACAAGCTCTATCCGCTGGATGTGGATCGCGCGTTCAGGAAGCTGCAGCAGATCAAGCCCGACATCACCGTGTGGTGGACTTCGGGCGGCCAGTCGGCGCAATTGCTGCACGACGGCGAAGTGGACATGACGATGATCTGGAACGGCCGCGCCAGCGCAGTGAAGAAGGATGATCCCGATGTCGACTTCACGTTCAACGACGGCATTCTGCAGAACACGCAGTTGTGCGTGCTGAAGAACGCGCCGAATCTGCCCGACGCGATCAAGTTCGTCAACGCTGCGTTGTCGCCGGATTTGCAGGCGAATCTGCCGCTCTATATCGACTACGGTCCTGGCAACCCCGCGGCGTTCAAGACGGGCAAGATCACGGCGAAGCGCGCTAGCGAATTGCCGAGCTCGCCGGATAACGCATCGAAGCAGGCGCTGATGTCGGAAGAATGGTGGGCCTCCGACGCCGGCATCGAGGCCAAGGCACGCTGGCTGAAGTTCATGCAGTAACGTCTGGCCAGGCAGGTCAGCGCATGCGCCCGCAGGAACGTTGTTCGTCGCGGGCGCTTTTCATTTGATTGCTGTTTTCACGCACGGCCGGCGACGCGCCGCACACCATTCGACGTGATCGACTATCTGATACTGGGCGGCGGCTCGGCGGGTTGCGTGCTGGCCGCGCGACTGTCCGAAGACATGGACAAGACCGTGTGTCTGATCGAAGCGGGCCGCGACATCTCGCAGACGAGCATGCCCGCTGCGATCCGCAGCCGCTATCCGGGCCGCGCGTATCTCGACACCAGCAACATCTGGCAGCAACTGAAAGCACGCATGAGCGCGCCAGCGGCGCTGCGCCGCTATGAACAGGCGAAGCTGCTGGGCGGCGGTTCGGCCATCAACGCGCTGATGGCCAATCGCGGCGCGCCCGCCGATTACGACGAATGGGAAGCGCTCGGCGCGCGCGGCTGGAACTGGCAAGCGTGTCTGCCCTACTTTCGCAAGCTCGAAACCGATTGCGACTTCGGCGGCGAGCTGCATGGCGCGGATGGGCCGTTGCGCATCCAGCGCACGCGCTGGCCGCGTATCTCGCCGTTCGTGCAGGCCGTGCTCGGCACACTGCAACAGCGCGGACATGCGTTGCGCGACGATCAGAACGGGCCGTGGGAAGACGGAACGTTCGTGGGGTCGATCGCCGTGAGCGCAACGGGCGAACGCATCCCGACTTCCGTCTGTTATCTCGACGGCGCCGTGCGTGCGCGCAAGAATCTGTCGATACGCACGGGTCTCGTCGTCGATCGGATTCTGTTCGACGGGCAGCGTGCGACGGGTGCGCGGCTTTTGCATGCGGACGGCACACATGAGGATCTGAACGCGGCGCGCGTGATCGTGAGCGCGGGTGCGATTCATAGTCCTGCGCTGCTGCTTAGAAGCGGCATCGGTCCCGCCAGCGATCTCGCCGCGCTCGGCATCGAAGTGCGCGCGGACCGCGCGGGCGTGGGACGCAATCTGATGGAGCATCCGTCGATTGCCGTGTCGGCGTTTCTGCCGCGCGGTGCGCGCACGCCGTTTCCCGACGAGCATCACGAACAGGCAATCGTGCGTTTTTCCTCCGGCTTGCCCGATACCGTGCCCGGCGACATGCACGGCGCGATTCTGTCGCGTTCGGGCTGGCACTCGGTCGGTTATCGGCTGGGGACGATTTTCTTCTGGGTCAACAAGTCGTATTCGCGCGGGTCGGTGAAGCTCGCATCGGCGAATCCGTTCGATGAGCCGCTGGTCGACTTCGCCATGCTGTCGGACCCGCGCGATCTCGAACGGTTGAAGCTTGCGTTACGGTTCGGTGCGCAGACGCTGGCGGCGCCTTCGATGGCCGCCCATCGCGATGCGATTTTTCCGTCGAGCTATTCGCCGCGCGTCGCGGCGGTGGCCGTGCCGGGCATGTGGAACGCGTTGCAGCGTGGGGCGTTGAGCGCGCTGCTCGATATCGCCGGGCCGTTGCGCGGGTCGCTGATCCGGCGCGTGGTGACGCAGGGTGTTTCAATCGATGAACTGCTGGCCGATGATCAGGCGATGACCGGGTTCGTCACGCGATCGGTTGGCGGAACGTGGCATCCGTCGGGGACGTGCAGAATGGGCGCGCCCGATGATCCGCTGGCCGTGACCGACGCGGACGGCGCGGTGTATGGCGTGGAAGGACTGCATGTGTGCGATGCGTCGCTGATGCCTTCGATTCCGTGTGCGAACACGAATGTGCCGACGATCATGGTGGCGGAGAGGGTGGCCGAGATGATAAGAGCGTCGGGAAGCCGAGCTGGGTCCTATGCCCCGATTTGCCTTTAAGAAAAAATACAACAATTTTGTTGCACATATCCACTTATAAATATAACATTAATGTTGTACATTTCTCCCTTCACAACAACATAGGGAGAACATGAAATACAGCGAGTTCAGGAAGTGGCTGAAGCAGCAAGGTGCGACGTTCGAAAGGCAGCGAAGCGGCTCCAGTCACTACCGGGTAACGCTCAATGGCAGGACCACCATCTTCCCCGATCACGGTGCGAAGGAAATGGGTAAAGGACTGGTGGAAGCCATCAGAAGCAACTCGGTATCAGGTGAAGCAGAGAGCCCTGCGTGGGCTCTCTCACTCGCGTATCACGTCCATGTTCTTTGCAAGAATGGCCAACCACGACACACGTATGCTCAGCTACCCGATTAGCCTGACACCCGACGACAACGGAACGTTGCTCGTCACGTTTCCGGATGTTCCCGAAGCCATCACCGTCGGCGACGACGAAGAAGACGCGAAAGTGCAAGCGCTGGATGCGCTCGAGGCCGCGTTCGAAATCTACTTCGCGCAGAAGCGAAGCATCCCGATGCCGTCAAAGGCCAAACGGGGGCAACCCGTCGTCACGCTGCCGGCGCTCGTCACCGCAAAAGTGCTGCTGGCGGATGAAATGCTCCGCCAGAACGTACGAAAGGCCGAACTCGCACGGCGGCTCAGCGTCAACCAGGTGCAGGTGGATCGACTGCTGAACTTCGGCCATTCATCGAAGATCGAAATGGTCGAGTCGGCGTTTGCGGTATTGGGTAAGCGTCTTGATGTTCGCGCGGTGTAATCAGCGCCGTATTTCCCGGGATGGAAGGCCCGCGTCAATGGCGCTTTCCATTCCGTCTCTCACGCGCCAAACCCCACTACCCCCTTCACCTCCAGAAACGCCTCCAGCCCCCACTCGCCATACTCGCGCCCGTTCCCCGACTGCTTGTACCCGCCGAACGGCGACCCCGCATCCCAGGCGGGATAGTTCAGATACACGCTGCCCGCTCGCATCCTGAACCCAACCCGCCGCGCCCGCCCGATATCCGCCGATTGCACATAAGCGGCCAGCCCGAACGGCGTATCGTTGGCGATCGCGATCGCCTCTTCTTCGTCGCGATACGGCATGATCGCCAGCACGGGGCCGAAGATCTCGTCGCGAGCAATCGTCATCGACGGGTCCACGTTCGCGAACACCGTCGGCTTCACGTAGTAGCCGCGCGTCAACCCATCGGGACGCCCAACGCCGCCCGTAACCAGTTGCGCACCTTCGTCGATGCCGATCCCGATCAGCCGCTGCACGCGCCCGAACTGCACGTCGCTGACCACCGGGCCCATGGTCGTATCCGCGGCGTCGGCGGGACCGACACGATGGGCATCCGCCGCGCGCCGCGCGATCTCGACCGCTTCGTCGTGCCGCGACGCGGGCACGAGCATGCGCGTCGGCGCATTGCACGATTGGCCGCTATTGCCGAAGCACGCATTGACGCCCGCTGTCACCGCCGTGTCGAAATCGGCGTCGTCGAGCAGAATGTTCGCCGACTTGCCGCCCAGTTCCTGGTGAACGCGCTTGACGGTCGGCGCAGCGAGCTTCGCAATCTCGATACCCGCGCGCGTGGAACCCGTGAACGACACCATGTCGACGTCGGGATGACTGCACAGCGCCGCGCCCACGGTCGGCCCATCGCCGTTGATGAGATTGAACACGCCAGAAGGGACGCCGGCGGCATCGATAATCTCGGCGAACAGCACGGCATTGAGCGGGGACACCTCGCTGGGCTTCAACACCATCGTGCAGCCTGCGGCGATGGCCGGCGCGACCTTGCAGACGATCTGATTGATCGGCCAGTTCCACGGCGTGATCAACGCGACGACACCGACAGGCTCGTGATTGATCAGCGTCGTGCCCTTCTTGCGCTGCCATTCGAAAGTCTCGCAGGTGCGCAGCACTTCTTCCAGATGCCGTTTGCCAAGACCCGCCTGCCACGCATGCGAGAGCTTCGCGGGCGCGCCGATCTCGCGCATAATCGTCTCGGCCATCTCGTCATAGCGTTCGAGATACGCCGCGAGAATGCGCCGGATGAACGCAACGCGCTCTTCTGGCTGCGTTTGCGAGAACGACGCAAACGCGCGCTTCGCCGCCGCCACCGCGCGCTCGACATCCTGAGCATTGCCGAGCGCCACTTCGGCGAACGGCTCTTCGGTGCAAGGATCGATGACAGGCAGACGCGCGGAGCTGGACGGCTCGACCCACGCGCCGTCGATATAAAACTTCAGTGAATTGGACATCCGGTTTCCGTAGAAAGACCTCAGGCCCGCGCGACCGCCGACGAACGGCGGCTCACGACCACGATCATCACGAGGCACAGCGTCAGCGCGGTCAGCATCGTGCTGATCGCGGCGATGGTCGGATCGATCTCGTCGCGCAACGTGACGAACATGCGCCGCGTCAGCGTCTGGTTCGAGCCGCCCGAAATGAACAGCGCGACAACCGTTTCGTCCAGCGCCTGAATGAACACGAACACTGCGCCGGAGATGACACTCGCCTTGATCTGCGGCAGCGTCACCATCATGAAGCTGCGAAAGCGGTTCATGCCGAGGCTGCGCGCGACCATTTCCTGGGTACGGTCGAAGGTCCGCAAATCCGCGCCCACCGAGATCAGCACATACGGCAAACCGAGCATCGTATCGGCGACGATCAGCCCGGTCAGCGTATTCACATACCCTGCCTGCGTGAACACGAAAAACACGCCCACTGCGACGATGATGATAGGGACCATCAACGGCAGCATCAGCAGCGTGCGCAGATAGCGCATCGACCAGTGCGAGCCGTGCTGGATACCATACGCCGCCGCGATGCCCAGCGGCGTCGCGATCAGCGCGGCGCACACGGAGGCCGTCAGCGTCACGCGCGCCGCGTCGATCCATGCGGGGTTGTCGAAAAACGAGTGATACCAGCGCAGCGAATACGCAGGCGGCGGAAACGTCATGAAGCGCGTATCGGAGAACGACAGCGGCACGACGATGACGACGGGCAGCATCAGAAACACGAGGATGAGCACGACGCCCGCACCGAGCGTCAGCCTTCCGAATGAGAGCTTGTTCATTTCGCGCCCAAGGTCTTTTCGAGTGGAATCACGCGGCTCGCTGCATAGAAGATCGCGAACACGCAGACCAGCAACACGACGCTCACCGCGCTCGCCGCGCCCCAACTGTTGTATATCTCGACATTGCGGCTCACCACCATCGACACCATGATCGACTTGCCGCCCCCCATCAGCTCGGGCGTGATGTAGAAGCCGAGGCACAGCACGAACACGAGCGTCACGCCGGCGACCACGCCGCTCATCGACAGCGGCAGGAACACGCGCCAGAACACGTGCAACGGCGAACCACCCAGGCTCGCGCCCGCCTGCGACAGGTTGCCGGGAATCTTCTGCATCGCGGAGTAAAGCGGCAGCACCATGAACGGCAACAGGATGTGCACCATCGCGACGATCGTGCCGAACTGGTTGTACGAAAGCTGCAACGGCCTGTCGATCAGCCCCATCGACAGCAGCGCCTTGTTCACGAGCCCCGTGCGTTGCAGCAGCACGAGCCACGCATACGTGCGCACGAGCACGCTGGTCCAGAACGGCAGAATCACCATGCCGAGAATCAGCGCGCTCCATTTTGGCGGCACGGACGCCGCGAAATAGGCCACGGGATAACCGAGCAGCAAGGTAATGCCCGTCACGATGATGCTCAGCTTGAACGTCATCAGAAACGTGTCGAGATACGTGCCCGTGAAAATCCGCCGATAGTTGACGAGCGTGAACGCGCCGTCATGGTAGATCGATTGCCACGAAAGCCACGCCAGCGGCAACACCAGCAGCACCACGACGACGAGCAGCGCGGGCGCCATCAGCAGCAGCATCGCGCGGTCTTCGCGCTGCTGGTGGCGTACCGACGGATCGATCGTAGTGGCGTGCATCACAGTCTGTTCCTGCAAAACGTGTTTGGCTGTCGTCATCATGCACCCACTGCGTCCAGAAACTGATACCACGCGGCGACGAGCCTGACGCCCGGCGCGCGCAGCGAATGAAACGGCACGGGCCGCAAGCCTTGCTGGGCCAGCAGCGCCAGCTCGGGCTTCTCGCCGAGCGCCAGCGCAGCAGCATGCTGCCCGATCAGGCTCGCCATCGCGACACCTGCCCCGTTATACCCGAGACAGAACGTCGTGACGTCGTCGCTGCGCCCGACATGCGGCAACGCGTTGAACGTCATGCCCACATATCCCGACCAGCCGTACTCGACACGCACGTTCGCGAGATCGGGAAAGAGCGCGACCATGGCGCGCTGCAACGCATCGAAGCCCGTTGCCTGCCCTTCCTTGCCGAACGCATCGCGGCCGCCGAACAGCATACGGCCGTCCACCTTGCGAAACCACTTCATCATCCGACGTGTTTCGGTGTAGCTGCGCCCGTTGACCATCAGCTTCGCGTCGAGTTCCGCCGGCAACCTTTCCGTGGCGATCATCGCGCTGCGAAACGGCACGAGTTCGCGCTGATACGACGACGTGGCCTGCGTGAGGTTCGAGTACGCATTGGTCGCGACGATCACCTGCTTCGCGCGCACGCTGCCGCCGGGCGCGCGCAGCATCACGCCTTCCTGCACGCGCGTCATGTCGAGAATCGGCGTCGCTTCGTAGATCGGCACGCCGCGCGCCGTCAGCGCACGCGCAATGCCGCACACGTATTCGAGCGGCAGGATCGTGCCGGCATCGGCGCTCAGCACGCCGCCGACAAAACCCTTCGAACCCGTTTCGTGCGTGATTGCCTCGCGCGACAGCACGCTCATCGAGTCATCGCCAAGCTGCGTTCGCACCCAATCCGCTTCCGCGCGAATCGACGCGAACGCCCGCTCGGTGTGCGCGCAGCGCAGGCTGCCCGTATGTTCGAAGCGCGCCCGCTCCAGCTTGAACTCATCGACGAACTGCTCGACCACGCGCACGCCGTCGTGCGCGAGCCGGTGCATGCGTCTCGCGGTGTCGAGGTCGTAGGTGCTTGCTATCGACGGAAACGACAGCCGGAACTTCGACGACACCACGCCGCCATTACGCCCGCTCGCGCCCCAGCCGACGGGATTCGCGTCGAACACGGCGCAATCGACGCCGCGCTTTTGCAATGCGTACGCCGCCGCGAGCCCCGAGTACCCCGCGCCGATGATCGCCACCTCGACGCTTAGATCGCGCGCAAGCGGTGAGCCCGTGCTGACGGGCGCATCCGTGACGGGCGAGCGCGCAGCCATCGCCCGCCAGAGCGAGTCCGGCTGCGGCCGGTGCGGTGTCGTCGGTGCGAGCATGATCAGGCGGCGCGCGCTTCGGCTTCGACGGCGTCGGCGAGCGCGGCGAGCGTCGCGAACTTGAACGTTGGCTCGGTGACGGCTTCGGGGACGGGCGTCGCGCCGAATCCCTTCAAGCCCTGACGACGCTCGATCCAGCAGGTCGCATAGCCGAGCTTCGTCGCGATGCCGATATCGTGATACTGGCTTTGCGCGGTATGCAGGATTTCGCTGAACTTGTAGCCGAATGCCGCCTGACGTCCGCGGTTGTACGCGAAGAACTGCGGATCGGGTTTCGCGACGCCCGTTTCGTCGCAGCAGACGGTGTCGTCGAACGGATCGCCGAGCGTGTGCGCATACGCCGACAGCGCGACGCGGTCTGCGTTAGTCATCGCCACCAGACGATAGTGCTTGCGCAGGCGCTTCAACGCCGCGACGGAATCTTCGAATGCGGGCCAGTCGAGCACGTCGCGCTGGAACGCGGCGGCCGATTGCGCGTCGTCGGGCAGGCCCAATTCTTTCGCGACGTACAGATAGACGTTGGCCATCTCATGGCTCGAGCGTCCCGGATACGTTGCACGGCCGCGCATGTACGGCTCGAAGATCGCTTCGTCGGTCAGGTCTTTCGCTTTCGCGCCGCCCAGACGCCGTATGGAGGCGAGCACGCCCTTTTCGAAGTTGATCAGTGTGCCGACGACATCGAACGTCAGGACCTTGAAATCGGTGAGCTTCATTGCATCATCCCTTTGCAGTTTGCGTGAATCGCGTAAGAAGGCATGCCCGTGCACAGGCGGTGAGTGAAATCAGGCGGGCACGACGATCGTGTCCTGAGGGTCGAGCGCGACCGTCATCTGCGCGCCCGGCGATGGAATGCGCCGGCGCGCTTCGTGGCTGCCGGGTTGTCGAAGGCTGATGGCCGTGCCGTCGGCGAGCGCGGCGAACACGCGCAGGCTCTCGCCCTGATACAGCACTTCGGTGACGCGGCACGACAGGCGGTTTGCGTGCGCGACGCCCTGCCCGTGCGCGCCGTCGATCACGAGCTTCTCCGTCTGCACCGCGAGCAGCAGCTTGTCGCCACGCGGCAGCGGATGCGCGGTGCGCAAGACAGCGTCGCCGAGACGCACGGCGTCGTCGCCGGCGCGGCTGACGTTGAGCAGTGTCGCCTCGCCGATGAAGCTCGCGACGAACGCATCGCACGGACGGTCGTAGAGACGCTCGGGCGTATCGATCTGCACGAGCTTGCCGTCCTTCAGCACGGCGACGCGGTCGCTCATCGTGAGCGCTTCGCGCTGGTCGTGCGTGACGTTGACGATGGTTGCGCCGAGCTTGCGATGCAGACGGCGCAATTCGATCTGCATGGTTTCGCGCAGTTGCTTGTCGAGCGCGGAGAGCGGCTCGTCCATCAGGATCAGTTGCGGCTCGAACACCATGGCGCGCGCGAGCGCCACGCGCTGACGCTGGCCGCCCGACAGCTGGCTGATATTGCGTGACTCGTAGCCGTTCAGTTCGACCATGGCGAGCGCGTCGGCGACTTTCCTCGCCCAGCCTGCTTTGGGCTCGCGGCGCGCGCGCAGCGGGAAGGCCACGTTCTCGCCGACGGTCATATGAGGAAACAGCGCGTAGTTCTGGAAGACGATGCCGATGTTGCGCTTGTGCGGTGGCGCAAATGTAATGTCGCGCTCGCCGACCCAGACCGTACCGGAACTTGGCTGCACGAAGCCGCCGAGGATGCCGAGCAAGGTCGTCTTGCCCGACCCGGACGGCCCGAGCAGCGACACGAATTCACCCGGTGCGATATCGAGCGATACGTCGTCCAGCGCGACCACTGGACCATAACGCTTCGCTGCCGACCTGATCGATACTCCCGTTTTCGCTCGTGCGTCCATGACGTGTGTCTCGCTGGAAATGGGTGTGTTGAGAAAAATATAAGTCTCGTTCTTTTTGACAGCAATTCCCAAATTGTTGGATCGGGCATAACATCAGGTCATGCCCAACCTTCGCAAGAAACTGCCGAGTGCGAATGCGCTGTTCGTGTTCGAAGCGGCCGCCCGCTGCGGCAACTTCACGCGCGCTGCGCAGGAGCTCTATGTGAGCCAGCCTGCCGTGAGCCGCATGCTTGCGCGCATGGAGGACCATATTGGCGTGCGCCTGTTCGAGCGGGTGCGCGGCGGCATTGAGCTCACCGAGAGTGGCAGGATTTTGTATCGCGCGATCTCTGAAGGTTTCAATGGCGTTGAAAACGCAATCAGGGAAATCGAGGCCCGCGCGACGGGGGTGGAGTCGGTGACGTTATCGGTTTCCACCGGTTTCACCACGCATTGGCTGATGCCGCGCATGAGCCGGCTGAATCAGGCTTTCCCTAATATCGATTTGCGGTTTCAGCTGATATCGGGGCGGATTGGCGGACCGCTTCACGATGTCGATCTCGGGATGCGGTTTTTGCACGATGGCGAGATTGACGAGCACGCGGTGCTGGTTATGCCTGAGACGCTTTTGCCTGTTTGCAATGAGCGGTATCGGGAGAATGCGTTAAGCGATGCAGGGCGTGCGCATGGGGACACGGTGATCGTCATGGACGACGAGGAGCGCGGCTGGCATGAGCGATTCGGCGCGTTTGTCGGGCATGGGCGGCATGTTGCCGGGATGCTGAGCTTTAATGATTATGCGATTGTGGTGCAGGCGGCGCTGCTTGGGCAGGGGATAGCGCTCGGGTGGTTGAATGTGGTTTCCCACTGGCTTGCGCAAGGGGCGCTTTTGCCCGCTGAGCAGGAAGTTATTGTTACGAGTCGGCGGTGCTGTTTGGTGCGGCCTGCTAATAAGCCTTTGCGGCCTATTGTGGATGAGGTCCGCGATTGGCTTATCGAGGAAACTCGTAATGATTTGCGGATCATTGAGAAGAAATATCCCGGGCTTGGGTTGGGGGAGGCTATGAAGCTCACTGGGCTAAGGTTTGGGTAGCTTTTTTGTCTGCGACGCTGGGGTGGTTTTTCTTGTGTTTGCGCTGGCGTCCGCGTCGGGGTGGTTTGCTTTGGCTTTTTCGCTGGCATCCGCGATGCGTTATCTAGCTTCAGGCGTCGCCCCTGTGCGGGGCGGCACCTACTTTTCTTTGCCGCCGCAAAGAAAAGTAGGCAAAAGAAAGCGGCTCACACCGCCAGCGCTAATTCTTGCCTGAGGGCCCCCAAAGGTTCTTACGCTTCACACGACAACCACGTGACCCACGCCCGTTGCCAACGCTCTGAATGAGCGCCTCACCCGCTTCACGCACCCGCATTTCAGCATGTCGTGCCAGACAGTCCACCGCCGCCCAGGTGGCAAACTGTGTGTCGGCCCTCGGTGCTCCACACGCTTCACTTCGGACCGATAGCGCACGCCTCCCACCTTGTAAGAGCGCCAAGCCATACGACGCGACAACCTACACACAGTTTGCCACCTGGGCGGCACGTACCATTCGCCGGCGCTTGCCCGAGTGCGGGTAATTGAAGCGGGTGAGGCGTACATTCGAAGCGTTGGCAACGGGCAGCAACCGGGGCGCTGGCGTGTGAAGTGTGGGGCCGTTGGGGGCCCGTGGGCAAGAAGAAGAGCTGGCGGTGTGAGCCGCTTTCTTTTGCCTACTTTTCTTTGCGGCGGCAAAGAAAAGTAGGTGCCGCCCCGCACAGGGGCGACGCCTGAAGCTAGATAACGCATCGCGGATGCCAGCAAAAGCAAAAGCAAAAGCAAAAGCAAACCACCCCGACGCGGATGCCAGCGCAAACACGAAAAAAAACCACCCAGCGTCGCAGACATCAAAAAAACCCAAACCCCTACCCCATTCCCTTAGCATTCGACAAAAACCGACTTGGCGTCACGCCACAAAACCGTTTGAAGTGTCTGGCCAGATGGCTCTGATCAAAAAACCCAACTTCAGTCGCCACAACGGCGCCTGGCACCCCTGCCAACAACAAGGTCTGCGCGCGCCGCACACGCACGCCACACAAATATCGATAAGGCGAAAGCCCGACCTGCTGTCTGAACACGGTAGCAAACCGCGAAACACTGAGCGCCGAAATCTCGGCTAATTGCGCAAGGCTCACAGTCTTATCGAAATTCGCATCGATATAAGCAAGCGCGTCCCGCAGCAAGATAGAAGATGATTGACGGGTACTCATGAAGAAGCCTCGACAGAAGCAGATGCAGACGCAGACTGCAAAGCCATACCATTCCCAAACCGCCGAATCGAAAACGCATCCAATGCCATCGACGTAGTCCCCGTATCGATCAACTCGGCGAGCGTCTCACCCACACCCGGCCCGATCTGAAACCCCGATCCGGAAAAACCAAACGCATAGAACAGCCCATCGGTCGTGGAACTCGCCCCGATCACCGGCTCGGAATCCGGCAAATAACTTTCGACACCGCTCCACACCCGAATCACATGCAACGCCGCAAGCGCAGGCACAAGCCGCCGAAACTGCGCCATCTGCTGCACCGTGTTCTCCGGCAACACCGATGCCCGGCATGTCACCGCATCGGCAGGACCCGCAGGACCACCACCCAGCACGATATTGCCGCGCGGAATCTGCCGGAAGTACACGCTCTCCTCCTTGATCGACGTGTAAACACCCATCGACGACCCGAACACATACGGAACCGGCTCGGTCACCGCCATCTGCGGCCCGCGCGCAACGAGCGGCACCGGCTCGCCAAATTGCATCGACAGCGCGTTCGCCCACGCGCCCGCGCAGATCAACACCTGTTCCGCGCGATAGACCTCGCCCGCCGCGCTCTCGACACGAAAGCCGCCCGCCTCTTTCTCGACACGCACGATCTCCGTGTTCTCCACGATGCGCGCCCCCAGACGCGCTGCGGCACGCCCAAACGCCGGCGCCGCCAGACGCGGATTCGCATGCCCGTCGAGCGGCGAAATGGACGCCGCCAGGACTTCGCGCCCCAGAAATGGAAAGCGCCGAAACATCGCCGCGCCGTCCAGCACTTCGAGATCGAGACCGTACGCGCGTGCCTCGGCGGCATAGCGATGAAAGTACTCGGCGTCGTGCGCGTGATAACAGACCCGCGTATGGCCGGACGGCAGGAACTCGACGTCTTCACCCAGCAACTCTTTCGAACGCTGCCACGTAGCGAGCGCCCGATTGGACATCGCGAGTTGCGTCAGCGCCCGCCCCTGACGCCGCACGCCGCCGAAGTTCACGCCGCTCGCCTGTTGCCCCGTCAATCCGCGTTCAAGCAGAATCACCGAACGTTGTCTGCGCCGCAAAAAAAACGCGCTCGACGTCCCGACGATCCCGCCGCCGATCACGATCACATCGGCACGATCACTCATTCGCTGTACTCCTGTGCGCGTGTGTTGGGTTCTTCTGCGTCTCGCGAGACCGCGCACGTCGATACCAGTGCCATCGGCAGCGGCTTGACGGGCGCCTGCCCGCGCAACCGCCCGACCGCTTCGAGCGGCACCCGCGCCTCGGCGGCAATCACTTCCGCGCCGGCATGCGCGCAAAAGCGCCCCTGGCAACGGCCCATGCCGACGCGCGAAAACGCCTTCGCCCGGTTCGCTTCTCTGGCGCTCATCTCGCGTACCACGCGCCGCAATTCGCCCGCCGTGACCGCTTCGCAACGACACACGATCGTCTCGTCGGGCAGCGCGGCCGCGAAGCGCGCAGGCCACGGAAACGCCGCGCGCAAGCCTGCCGCAAAACGCGTATAGCGCGCCAGCTCGGCACGCAATCCTTCAGTGCCTTCGCGCCCGATGCCCGCGTCACGCAACGCCGCCAGCGCAGCAAGCCGCCCCGCCCGTTCAGCGGCATCGGCGCCGCGCACGCGCGCGCCGTCGCCCGCCAGATAGACGCCCGCAACGCTGCTGCGGCCATCCGCATCGATATGCGGAAGCCACGTTTGCGTCGCGTGATCGAAACGGAATTCGCAGCCGGCGAGATCGGCAAGCTGCGTTTCGGCACGCAAGTGATAGCCGAGCGCAACGGCGTCGCAGTGCACTTCGAGCGGCGCGCCATTGGCCAATTTCACGCGCACGCCCGTCACGCCATGTTCCGGCGAACCGTCGATCGCAACGGGCGTCACGCCGCGATGAACCGGCACGCGCGCGCGGCGCAGCACGCTCATCAGCGCCATGCCCTTGCGCAGCGTCGCGGGAATCGCGAGCAGTTGAGGCAATGCGCGCACACGCTGTGCCAACGTCGACGTATCGAGCACGGCGCTCACCGTCGCGCCCGCCTTCACGTATTGCGCAGCCACCAGATACAGCAGCGGCCCCGTGCCCATCACCACCGTCCGCGCACCCACCGCGCAGCCCTGCGATTTCAACGCGACCTGCGCGCCGCCAAGGCTGAACGTGCCCGCATGATGCCAGCCCGGCACGGGCATCAGCCGGTCCGTCGCGCCGCTGCAAATGATCAGCGAATCGAATGCGAGTTCATCATGGCGTGTGCCGCTCACCACATGCACCGCCTTCGGCGCGATATTCCACACGAGCGTGTCGGGCAGATAGTCGATCTGCGCGCGCAATGCATCGAAGTCGCGGTGCAACGACGCGGCCCGCGCCGCCTCCGTCCCATACAACGCCTCGTACGAACGCGAGAAGCCTTCCGGTTGACGCCGATAGATCTGCCCGCCGTCACGTCGTCCTTCATCGATAACCACAGGTCGCAGCCCCGCTTCGACGAGCGCCTGCGCGGCGCGCACGCCCGCCGGCCCTGCGCCGATCACGATCACCTTCGGTCGCTTCAGGTCCCGATGCGCGGCCATACGCCCTCCCCGCAAAGCGCGATGCGCGTCACGATCGACATGCCCGGCGCAGCGGGCGTCGTGCAGGCACGCACGCGCTCGCCTTGCGCCGTCCACACCCAGCAGTCCTGGCACGCGCCCATCAGGCAGAAGCCCGCGCGGCGGCCGTCGCCGAATTCGGAATCGCGCAGCGTGTCGTGCGCGGTCAGCAGCGCGACCATCAGCGTGTCGCCTTCGGCCGCCTGCGTGACGATGCCGTCGACGCTGATGTCGAAGGTCTTGCGCCCCGTTTCCGCTACTCTCACGAAGCGCGCCTTCATGCCGCCACCGTATCGGCCGTCTGCATGCGGATCAGCTCGGCAGCCGTGTGATGGCAGCGAATCTCCGCGCCCGACGGCAGCTTCTTCATCGAAGGCGGCGTGACATTGCACTTGCCGTCGATGCGCGCCGTGCACCGCGCGCGGAAACTGCACAGTTCTTGCGAATCCGCAGCGGGGCCCATTGCCGGCAATGCCCCCGCCGTCAGCGCGCGCCGCGAGTCGAGCCAGCCTGGCCGCAATGCAGGCACGGAATCGATCAACAAGCCCGTGTACGGGTGATACGGCGGCGCCGACAACACATCGCGCTGGCCCGCTTCGACGCATTGCCCCGCGTACAGCACGATCACTTCGTCGCAGATCGCGCGCACAGTCGAAATGTCGTGGCTGATGAACATGTACGACACACCAAGTTCGCGCCGCAGTTCGCCGAGCAGATCGAGGATCGCCGCGCCGACCACGGTATCGAGCGCGGACGTCACTTCGTCGCAGAGAATCAGCGCCGGGTTCGCCGCGAGCGCGCGTGCCAGATTCACGCGCTGTTTCTGTCCGCCCGACAAACCGCCCGGCTGACGCGTCGCCACGGAAGCAGGCAGCTTCACCAGATCGAGCAGTTCGAGCATGCGCTTGTGCGCGGCGGCCCCGCGCAGGCCGTGATAGAAGTTCATCGGACGCGCGAGAATGTCGGCGATCGTGCGGCTCGGATTGAGCGCCGTATCCGCGTTCTGAAACACGATCTGCACGCGCCGGTATTGATCGAGTGTGCGCTCGGAGAGTTTTGCGGGCAGCGGCTTGCCGTCGAGCAACACCTGGCCGTGCGCGCGATCCACCAGCCCCGCCACCACGCGCGCGAGCGTCGTCTTGCCGGAGCCCGATTCGCCGATCACGCCGAGCGTGCTGCCGCGCGCGATCTTCAGGCTCACGTCGTCGAGCACGCGCACGGCGGGCACGCCGCGCGCATCGATACGTCCATAGCCCGCGCTCAGGTTGCGGATTTCGAGCAGCGGCGGCTGGTCGCCCGCGACGCTAGAGGCAAGCTCGGGATCGGGACGCCGCGTCGCCGCAAGCAGTTGCTGCGTGTATTCGTCGGCGGGCGTGTCGAGCACTTGCGCCGTTGCGCCGTTCTCGCGCACCGTCCCGCCGTTCAACACGACGATGCGGTCCGCCATCTGCGCGACCACGGCCAGATCGTGCGACACATACACGGCCGTCGTGCCGAGTTCGCGCACCACGCGCTTGAAGGCGGCGAGCACCTCGATCTGCGTGGTGACATCGAGCGCCGTGGTCGGTTCGTCGAACACGACGACGGCAGGATCGGTGATCAACGCCATGGCCGCCATCAGGCGCTGCAACTGCCCGCCCGACACCTGATGCGGATAGCGCGCGCCGATCGTCTCCGGCGCCGGCAGCGCGAGCGCGCGGAACAGATCGACGGCCTTCGCGCGCGCGGCGGCGGGCGTCATCAGCTTGTGCAGCAGCGCGGGTTCCGTTACCTGATCCAGGATCGTGCGCGCCGGATTGAAGCCTGCCGACGCGCTCTGCGCGACGTACGCCACCGTACGCGCGCGCAACGCCCGCCGGCCTTTCTCGTCGAGCGACAACACATCCACGCCGCCGATCTTCACCGCGCCGCCCGCAATCGAGCATCCGCCGCGCGCGTGACCGAGCAGCGACAGCGCAATCGTCGTCTTGCCCGAGCCCGACTCGCCGATCAGCGCGAGCACTTCGCCTTTCTTCACGGTGAAGTCGACGCCCTTGACGATTTCGACGACAGGGTCGGGGGCCGTGCCCGCGACCACCCGCAGGCCTTTCACTTCGATCATGTTCATTGGGCGCCTCCGTGAGCGCGCGCGCCATGACGATGCAGACTGTCGATCAGCAGATTCACGCCGATCGTCAGCGTCGCAATCGCGACGGCGGGCATCAGCACGGCGGGCGCGCCTTCCGCCAGACCGCCGATGTTCTCGCGCACGAGCGAGCCCCAGTCGGCGTTCGGCGGCTGCACGCCGAGACCGAGAAAGCTCAGGCCGCTCAGCAGCAACACGATGAACACGAAGCGCAAGCCGAAGTCCGCCAGCATCGGATGGATCATGTTCGGCAGCACTTCGACACGCGCGATGTAGAACAGCCCTTCGCCGCGCGCCTTCGCCACCTGCACGTATTCAAGCGTCATCAGATTGACGGCGAGCGAGCGCGAGATGCGAAACGCGCCGGGAATGTAGGCGAGCGCGGCGACCATGATCAGCATCGGCACCGACGAGCCGAACGCCGCGATCACGACGAGCGCGAGCACCTTGCTCGGAATCGAAATCAGCGCATCGAACAGACGGCACAGGATTTCATCGAACCAGCGCCCGGACACGGCGGCCACGAGACCGAAAAACGTGCCGACGCAACTGGCGAGCAAGGTCGCGGCGAGCGCCAGCCCGACCGTGTATTGCGTGCCGAACAGTACGCGGCTCAGCATGTCGCGGCCCAGATAATCGGTGCCGAGCGGATGCGCGGCGCTATACAGGCCGAAGATTTCCGTCGACGTCACCGCGCCGCCCTTGTACGGCGCGACGAGCGGGCCGATGAAGGCGACGCCGAGCCAGAACACGACGATCGCCAGTCCGATCAGGCCGAGCACGGAAGAACGCTTCACGAAGCGGCGCAGCGGGCCGCGCGTGGCAGCTTGCATTTCGACGGGTGCGTCCTGCACGGCGTCGGCGCAAGGCTTGCCGCCTTCTTCGGGCACCGCGTACAGAACGGTCGTTGCATGAGATGTGGCGGGTCGGTTCATCGTTGACGCAGCCTCGGGTTAGAGATGATTTGACACAGGTCCGCGATCAGCACGAGCGCGAGATACGCCGCGCAGAACACCATCACGCAGCCCTGCACGAGCGGCATGTCGCGATTCGTCACGGCGTCGACCATCAGGCTCGCAAGACCCGGATAGTTGAAGATCGTCTCGACGATCACCACGCCGCCGAACAGATACGACAGGCTCAACGCAACCGCATTGGCGATCGGGCCGATCGTGTTGGGCAACACGTGGCGCAACACGATCCGCATCGGCGATGCGCCCTTGAGCAACGCCATTTCGACATATGACGCGTTCAGTTGATCGAGCACGGCAGCGCGCGTCATGCGCGCCATCTGCGCGACGATCACGCAGCACAGCGTCATCACGGGCATTGCATAGATACGCAGCAGCGCGCCGAGCGACGTGACCTCCGACAGATACGACAGCGCCGGCAGCCAGCGCAGCTTCACCGCGAAAATCAGGACGGCGATGGTCGCGATCAGGAACTCGGGCACAGCCACCGTCGACAGTGTCAGCACGTTGAGCGCGCGGTCGAGCAGCGAGCCGCGATACATCGCCGACAGAATGCCGATGAAAAGCGCGACGGGCACCGATACCAGGGTTGTCAGCCCCGCCAGCACCAGCGAGTTGGGCAGGCGCGTCGAGATCAGTTCGCTGACGGGCAGGTTGTTCGACAGCGACGTGCCGAAATTGCCGCTCACGACATGCATGAGCCATTGCAAGTAACGCTGCAGCGCGGGCTGATCGAGGCCGAACTGATGGCGCAAGGCCGCGACCTGTTCGGGCGTCGCTGCCTGGCCGAGCGCCTGCTGCGCCGCGTCGCCCGGCAGCAGGCCCGTGATCGCGAACACGATCGCCGACACCAGCAGCAGCGTGAGCAGCGCGAGACCGAGGCGCGCGGCGATGAGTCGTTGCGCGTGGGCTTTCATCGGATACCGCCTCCTTCGTTGAAACCGCGCGCCGCTGTCAGCGGCGCGCGCAGTGGCAAGGCATGCTCACGCTTCGAGCCAGACGTTTTCCGCAAACATGAAGCCCATCAGGCCCGCGAGCGGAATCGAGCCAAGACCTTTGAGCTTCGACGAGTGCGCGTCGAGCGAGCTCTGGAACATCGGAATGCCGATGCCGCCGTCGTCGTGCACGAGTTGCTGCATGTCGCCGTAGATCTGCTTGCGCTTCGTATCGTCCGGCTCGCCGCGCGCGGCGATCAGCATCTGGTCGAACTTCGGGTTCTTCCAGTTCGCTTCGTTCCACGGCGCATCCGACTTGAAGAACTGCGTGAACAGCACGTCGGCGCTCGGGCGCGCGTTGATGTTGCCGTAGCCGAGCGGATGCTTCATCCAATGGTTCGACCAGTAGCCGTCGGAAGGCACGCGCACCACCTGCAGGTTCAGCCCCGCTTGCGGCGCGACCTGTTGCAACAGCATGGCCATTTCGACGGAACCTTCGGCTGCCGGCGACGCGTAGAGCTGCACGGGCGCGCTGCCGAGCTTCGCCTTCTGGAAGTAGAACTTCGCCTTTTCCGGATCGAACGGGCGTTGCGGCAGGCCCTTCAGGTAATACTTGTTGGTCGGGTCGATAGGCTGGTCGTTGCCGATCGATCCATAGCCGAGGAACACCGCGCGGCGAATCTGCTCGCGATCCATCAGGTGCGTCAGGCCACGGCGGAAGTCCGTGGTGCCCGTAATGCCGCCTTCATCGCGCATGATCAGGTCGGTGTACTGGCCGGTCTTCGTCTCGAGCACGGAGAAGCCGGGCGTGCCCTTGATGCGCGCCGTCGAACGCGGGCTGACGGCGTTGATCAGTTGCACGTCGCCGGAAAGCAGCGCATTCACACGCGCCGATTCCTCGCCGAGGCCGATCAACTCCACTTCGTCGAGATGCGGCATGCCGGGCTTCCAGTACTTCTCGTTGCGCACGCCGACCGTGCGCACGCCCGGCGCAAACTCCTTGAGCTTGAACGGCCCCGTGCCGACGGCAGTCTTGAAGTCGGTCGTGCCGTCCTTGACGATCAGGAAGTGCGACGTAGCGAGAATCACGGGCAGGTCCGCGTTCGCGCCTTCGAGCGTGATCGTCACTTCGTTCGGGCCCGTCGCCTTCGCTTCCTTGATCTGGTCGGCGAGCGTCTTCGCTTTCGACGCAACGGCCGGGTCCTTGTGACGCATCAGCGAATAGATCACGTCGTTCGGCGTGAGCGTCTTGCCGTCATGGAATTGCACGCCGCTGCGCAACTTGACGACCCACACGGTCGCGTCCTTCGTTTCCAGCGACTCTGCGAGCGCCATCTTCGCGCCGAGGTGCGGGTCGAGTTCCGTCAGACCGTTGTAGAACATGTTGGCGCGCACATAGTCGGTGCCGAGTGCGCCCTTCGCGGGGTCGAGCGTATCGGCCGACGACGACGACTGCGTCGCCACGCGAATCTTGCCGCCCTGCCTGGGCTTGGCCTGCTGTGCGAATGCGGCGCCGCTGGTCGCGAGCAGACCTGCGCCCGTCAGCGACATCAGTCCGCCCGCCGCCATCGCGCGCAGGACCTCGCGCCGCGATGCGCCGCGCCGCGTCAACTCTTCGAGCCGGATGCCGGCGTGGGCGACTGCTTCAGGCGATTTATCGTTGCTCATGAAACTCTCCGCGTGAGATGGCTTGTGGGAAATCAATCGGCAGCTTCGTGCTGTCTGTGTGCGTGACGTCGAAATACGACGTCAATAAAAAACGTCTTTGATCTGGTAATACGCGCCGACGAGCGGCAGGAACCACGGCTTGCCCGTATGTCCCGGAATCGCGGGCCAATCGAAATCGCGCCACGGGTTCGCCGCCGCATTGCCGCCCATCACGTCGGCCATCACCTGGCCCATGTGCGTCGACATCTGCGTGCCATGGCCGCTGTAGCCCATCGAAAAGTACAGGCCGTCGTGCTGTCCGGCGCGCGGCAGACGGTCCGCCGTGATATCGACGAGTCCGCCCCAGCAATAGTCGATGCGCGCGCCCGCGAGGCTCGGAAACGTCGCCGCGAGATTCGCCTGCAGGATGCGGCCGCTCTTCGCGTCGGACGGCTGCTCGGAAGCGGTGAAGCGCGCGCGCCCGCCGAACAGCAAACGCGAATCGGGCGTGACGCGGAAATAGTTGTGCATCAGACGGCTGGTCGTGTACGAACGGCGCTGCGGCAACAGGCGCGCAAGGTGATCGGCGGGCAGCGGCTCCGTCACGACGATGAACGAGCCGACGGGCGCGAGCCTGCGCCGATACCAGCCGAACGGTCCGTGCCGCGAAGGCCCCGTCGCGATCAGCACCTGCTGCGCGCGCAACGTCCCGCGCGACGAATCGATCCGATACGCGCCGCGATCCTTCGCGATCGCCGTGACGGTGGCATGCTCGAATAGCCGTGCGCCGTTGCGTGTTGCCGCGTTCGCCAGCCCGGCGGCGAACCTGCCCATGTGCATCTGCCCGCCACGCTTTTGCAGCAGGCCGCCGTAAAAACTGTCCGAATCGACTTCGCTGCGAATCCGGTCGCGCGTGACGATCTCGACCTGGGGATCGACTTCGCGCTGGATCAATTCGGCCGTCTGTTCGAGATGCGCGAGATGGTGCGGCCTGGCGGCGAGCTTCAGCTTGCCCGACGCGAGATAGTCGCAATCGATCTGCTCGTCGCGGATCAGGCGTTCGACGGTATCGACGGCGGCCGCATACGCGCGATAACAACCCTGCGCGCGTTCGACGCCCAACTGCGCACGAAGCGCCGCATAGTCCTGCGCGACGCCCGTGTTGCACTGGCCGCCGTTGCGCCCCGACGCGCCGCCGCCGATCCGCCCCGCATCCAGCACCGCCACCGACGCGCCGCGCTTGCCGAGCGCCAGCGCGGCGGACAGCCCGGTGAAGCCGCCGCCGATCACGGCGACGTCGACATGGCCTTCGACGGGTCCCTCGCTCACCTGAATGCCGGTGGGCGCGGTGTCGAGCCAGTAGGAGTCGAGTTTCATCGGGTGCCTTTGCGCGGATGCGTGGATCAAAGGCCGAGCTTCGTGGCGAGGCCGCCGATCGTGTCGACTTCGTAGTACTCGTAGTACGGCGTGCCGGGCTCGTGGCCGCGGTTGACGAAGGCCTTGTGCTTGATGCCCATGTCGTGCGCCGTCATCAGGTCGTAGCGTAGGCTCGACGACACATGGAGCACGTCTTGCGGATTGCAGTTCAACTGGTCGAACATGTATTCGAAGCCCTGCATGCGCGGCTTGTACGATTGCGCCTGCTGCGCGGTGAACACGCGATGGAACGGTGCGCCGAGCTTGTCGACGTTGCTCTGGATCTGATCGTTCGAAGCATTCGACAGGATCACCAGCTTGTACTTCTTCGCCAGCCGCGACAGGCCTTCAGGCACGTCCGGGTGCGGGCCCCAGGTCGGCACGGCCAGATAGAACTTTTCGGCTTCCGCTTCATTGAACTCGATGTTCATGCGCTTGCACGCACGGCGCACCGAGTTGACGACCACGTCGCGGTACGGCTTCCATGCGCCGAGCACTTCATCGCGGCGATAGCCGGCGAAGAAAGCGACGAATTGCTCCAGCTCCGCGCCGTGCAGGCGGTCGGCAAACATTTCGCGAGCCATGTCGGCCATGCGGAATTTCGTCAGCGTGCCGTAGCAGTCGAACGTGATGTACTTCGGCTCGAAATCGATCATGGTGTCAGTCCTATCGTGTTGTGAACCCATGCGGGGTTCAGTGGCGAAAACAGGAAATGCATCCCTGTGGAAAATTTAAACAGTGCAAAAACTTCGGTTGTCGCTGATTCGAGTGGCTCCGACGATACAAACCACGCGTTTTGAGGGGCAGCGGCAGCAGACTATGCGGCGGCTTTTCTGGCGTTATCGCGTCCTAGGTAATTGCCCTGATTCGTCAGACGCGAACGTCGATCAGCACGCTCTTGAAGCGCAGGTTCGCTTCGTACGCCTGCCGCCCCAGATCCTTGCCCAGCCCCGAGCGCTTGTAGCCGCCCGTCGGGATCATGAAGTCGCTGGTGCGGCCGTAACGGTTCACCCATACCGTGCCCGCCTCGATGCCGCGCACCATGCGCAGCGCGCGGCCGAGATCCGCCGTATGCACGCCCGCTGCGAGGCCGTAGTCGGGATGCGCGGCGAGTTCGAGCGCTTCGTCTTCGGTGTCGAAGGTCTGCAAGGTCAGCACCGGACCGAAGATTTCGTCGCGCACGGCGTCCGTTTGCGGCGTGACGTGGGTGAGCAAGGTCGGCGTGTAAAACGCGCCCGGCACCGACGCGTCCGCGCGATGCCCGCCGCAACGCAAAACCGCGCCGCTCGCGACGCTGCGCTCCACGATGGCTTCGATGCGCGCCGCTTGCGGTTCGGAAATGATCGGCGGCAGCGTCGTGCCTGGCGTCCAGGTCGCGCCGGCCTTCAGTTCGCCGAATATGCGCTGGATGCATACGGCCAGTTCGTCCGCGATCGACCGTTCGACCAGCAGCCGCGAACCCGCGACGCATACCTGCCCCGCGTTGGTTGTGATCGCGCCAGCAATACGGCGCGCGACATCGTCGATACGCGGCGCGTCGGCGAATACGATCTGCGGGCTCTTGCCGCCCAGTTCGAGCGTGACGGGCTTCGTGCCCGTCTCGGCGCAGGCGGCCATGATCGCCGCGCCCGTGCGCGTCGAGCCGGTAAACGTCACCTTCGCGATGCGCGGATGGCGCACGAGCGCGTCGCCTGTCGTGCGCCCGTCGCCTTGCACGACATTGAAAATGCCGGGCGGCACGCCTGCTTCGACGGCCAGTTCGGCAAGCCTCAGCACAGAAAACGGCGTCATCTCCGAGGGCTTCAGCACGACCGCGTTGCCCGCCGCGAGCGCGGGGGCGATCTTCCACGACGCCATCACGAGCGGAAAATTCCACGGCGCGATTGCGGCGACCACGCCGTACGGTTCGGCGATGGTCATGCCGAGATGATCGTGATCGGTGGCGGCAACGTCGCCGCCGACCTTGTCGGCGAACTCCGCGTAGAAGCGGATGCCTTCCGCGGTGAACGGCACGTCCCAGTTGAACGCGTCGCGAATGGGCCGCGTCGAGCCGAGTGCTTCGAGCGGCGCGAGCGTCTCCACGTCCGCGGCGACGAGGTCGGCGAAACGCCGCAGCACACGCGCACGTTCGCGCGGCGCGATGCGCGCCCAGCCGCTCGTGCGCCATGCCGCCCATGCGTTCTGCACGGCGCGGTCGATGGTGGCGGCGTCGGCGACAGGCACCGATGCGTACAGCACGCCATCGGATGGGCGCGCTACCTCGATGCGCGGGCCAAGGTCATCATCGACATAGGAGCCGCCGATGAAATGTCCACTGCGCACGCCGATCGTTGCGGGATCGAAACGGTCCATTTTGCGTGAGTCCTCGATTGCTTTCGATGCAGGAAATCGTAGGCTCACGGACGCGGCATATTGCACCGACAAAAAAACGCGCACAGCACATTTGACGCGTTATCGCCGCCGGAACCCCGCGTTTTGCGTTGCATCATCTGCCGCGCGTTTGCGACGCGCGCGGCAGAAGGATCGTCCTAGTCAGACGCGCCATACAGTGAGAGAGTCACGGTATGTGTCTTCAGAACGAGGAGGCCGGCGTGCCCGACCCAAACAGGAACGATGTGATCGACTATCGCCCTTTCACCTCCGACGACATCGCGGCAGGGCACGCGCTATCCAGCGCCGTCCGATGGCGGCATCGTCCCGACGACTGGCGCTTCGCGGCGCGCATCGGCCGGGGCTTCGTCGCCGAAGACGCGAGCGGCGTGATCGGCACCGCGCTTGCGTGGCGTTTCGGACGTGAAGCGGCGACGCTCGGCATGATCATCGTCACGCCCGAGCGGCAGCGAAGCGGCGTCGGACGCAAGCTGATCGAGCTGTTGATGAACGAACTCGGCCCGCGCACGTTGCTGATCCATGCGAGCCCGGCGGGCCTGTCGCTGTGCGAGACACTGGGCTTTCAGCGCATCGGCACGATCAATCAGCATCAGGGCGCGGCGTTCCAGCCGCCGCTCGTTTCGCTGCCGCCGGGCGAGCGTCTGCGCCCGCTCGGCGTCAACGACGCACCGCGTCTAGTCGAACTCGCTTCGCGCGCAAGCGGACTGGACCGGAGCGATCTGCTGCCGGCGCTGCTCGATATCGCAAGCGGCATAGCGCTCGATCGCGACGGCGAGCTGATCGGCTTTGCACTGTTCAGGCGTTTCGGCGACGGGCATGTGATCGGGCCCGTCGTCGCGCCCGACTCGCCGGATTTCAGCCGCGCGAAGGCGCTCATCAGTCACTGGCTCGCGCTGCACGCAGGCATGTTCGTGCGGATCGATACGCCCGCCGAGTTCGGCCTTTCGTCGTGGCTCGAGGGACTTGGGCTGCCGCATGTGGATAGCATCGAGAAGATGATGCGCAATGGACCGCTTCCTGTCGATGCGCAGTTCAAGCAGTTCGCGCTTACGAGCCAGGCGGTGTGGTGAAATGCAACGGCGAAAAAAAGTCCGCTACGCTCGATACGGCAATCGAGCATAGCGGACCATGTGAGCTTACTTCAATTCAACGCGCCTGATTTCTCCAACGATCACCAGGTAGCTGACGATCGCAACGAGCGCATTGCAGGCGACGAACACCAGCGCGCCGCTAAACGACCCCGTCGCGTTGACGATATAGCCGATGATGATCGGCGTCGTGATGGCGGCGACGTTGCCGAACATATTGAACATGCCGCCGCTCAGACCCGCGATCTGCTTCGGCGATGTATCTGCAACGACCGCCCAGCCGAGTGCGCCCAGGCCCTTGCCGAAGAACGCAAACGCCATGATCGCAACGACCACGGCTGAAGAGTCCACGTAGTTGCACGCGATCATGCTCGTCGACAGCAACATGCCCACGACGATCGGCACCTTGCGCGCAACGGTGAGCGAGAAGCCCTTACGGATCAGGAAGTCGGAGAAGATGCCGCCCAGCACGCCGCCGACGAATCCGCACACGGCGGGCAATGCGGCGACGAAGCCCGCATTGAGAATGGACATGCCACGCTCTTTGACGAGATACACAGGGAACCACGTCAGGAAGAAATACGTGAGCGTGGTAATGCAATACTGGCTGATGTACACGCCAAGCAGCATCCGGTTGCCGAGCAGTTGCTTGACGTACGACGCTTTCGCCGCTTCGTTCACGTCTGGCGACGATGCGCTGGCGGGCGTTGCGGCCTGATTCGCGGCGCGGCTCTTCTTCGGCCGGTCCATGTCGATGAGCGCGCCGCCCTCCTGGATATGGTCGAGTTCCGCGCGGCTGATGCGAGGATGGTCCTTCGGGCTGTAGACCGTTTTCATCCAGACGAGGCTCACGACGATGCCTACTGCCCCCATGAAATAGAACACATAGGGCCAGCCGAAGCGGTGGGTGACCCAGCCCATGATCGGCGCGAACAGCACAGTTGCGAAGTACTGCGCGGAGTTGAAAATGGCCGACGCCGTGCCGCGCTCCGCAGCGGGAAACCACGAAGCGACGATGCGCCCATTGGCGGGAAACGACGGCGCTTCGGCGAGGCCCACCAGAAAGCGCAGTGCGAACAGCACGCTGACGGCGAGCGACACGCTCAGAAAGGTCACCGTGCCCTGCATGACCGTGAACAGCGACCAGATAAAAATGCTGGCCGCGTAGACGCGCTTCGAGCCGAAGCGGTCGAGCAGCCAGCCGCCCGGCAACTGGCCGATCACATACGACCAGCCGAACGCGGAGAAGATGAAACCCATGGCCACGGCATCCAGACCGAGATCTTTCGACATCGACGTCCCCGCCATCGAAAGCGTTGCACGGTCTGCATAGTTGACGGCCGTGACGAAGAACAGCATCGCGACAATCCCGTAGCGGACGCGGGTTCGCCGCTCAGCGCTCACGCCTTGCACAACGTTGGCCATGCAATGTCTCCTCCCTGCGCACCAGCGTTCAGCCGGCAAGATTGTGCAACCGACTTCGTGGAGAATGCACGAATACATTCCGTCTCATAGGTTGTCTGATGACAGATTGAAGCGTCGCACCATTTTTGACAATCCGGCGTTTACCCTGGCGGAATGCATCAACTTGGTTAAGGCTGTGCACGGGATATTCCAGCTGTCCACTGTGGTTCGAATATGGATCGTTAGACGAATGTTGTACGACGACGTATTTCAGCGAACCATTCGATTCGTCGAAGCCCGCACCGCCACCCATACTTTAAAATCGCGCGATGGAATCAGCCTGCCCGATCATCCGCCCCTTATCCGCCAGCGACGCTGCCGCCTACGTGTCGCTGCGTCTGTGCGCGATCGACGAGGACCCGGCGTCTTTTCTGTCGACACGCGAGGAAGAAGAAAAACGCTCGATCGATGAAATCGAGGCGCGTATAGGTGCGACGGCGAATCAGGTGGTGTTGGGCGCATTCGCTGGCGAGACGCTCGTCGCCGTCGCGGGACTGCGGCGATATCCGCTGCGTCCCGTGCAGCAAAAGGGCTTTCTGTGGGGGCTGTTCGTTGCGCATCCGCATCGAAGGAACGGCATCGCGCGGCGCCTGATCGCGGCTGCCGTCGACCAGGCGCGCGCGATGGGCCTGACCCAGATCGCGCTCAACACGGGCAGGGCGAACGCCAGCGCGATCGCGCTGTACCGTTCGGCGGGCTTTGAAGCCGTGGAAGACGAGCCGAGCGACGATGCGATCGACGACGACACGGATCGCGAAGTCGAGATGGTTCTGCGGCTCGATTGAGCGAGGTGCTAGTGCGGGTCAGTAGTCGATGAACGAACGCAGCATTCTGTTGAACGCGGCCGGATTCGCGACGTTCATGCCGTGCGAAGCGCCCGCTATCGTGGCTCGCTCTGCGAGATAGATCCAGCCTTCGAGGCTTTCGACGTTATTGCGGAACATGCGCGGACTCTTCTGGCCGTCGATCAACAGTGTCCGGCATGCGATCTGCGACGCCGTATCGCGCGAATAGGCGGGCAGAGGATCGAGAAACTGCTTGGGGAGCGTGCTGGCGTTGTCGATCGCCATCGTACGGAACGCGTCGGTGCTCTTTTTCCAGGCGCCTGGCACGCTGACGGAATCGACGAACAGTTCGAGGCCGGGCTCCACGACGCCCTCCTCGATCATGCCGGCGACCTTGGCGCGCAATGCGTTCATCGCCGAGGGCAACGACGCTTCGCGCATGCCGTCGAGTTGCAACGGGCCGCCCGGATCGGCGAGCGTCAAGGTTTTGACGAGACGCGGATATTCACGCGCGAGCTGGAATGCGATAGATCCGCCGCGCGAATGGCCCACGAGGTGAACGGGCGCGAGATCCATTGCGACGATGAATTCCGCCAACTCGGCGACGTGTTCCTGCCAGCCGAACTCATTTTGAATGCACGCTTCGGCGGCGGGCCAATAGTGGCTGAGGCTAGGGGCGATACAGCGAAAATGCGCGGACAAGGGCGCGATCTGGGCGTCCCAGTAGCGGTAATCGCAGAGTGAACCGTGCACGAATATGACGGGCTCGCCCGTGCCGCGTTCGATGTAGGGGATGCAGATTCCCGATGCGACGGTCGCAAAGCTCAGTTGCGGGTTGGCGAGCAATGCGGGATCGGTTCGCATGTTCATGGGAGGTGTCGCTTCGCGTGGATTCGTGGTGGAGGTACTATGCAGGATTCTTTGACGTAAGAAAAACGCGTAATTTGGATCGGAGGGATCAGGTTTTCTGATAGGTGTGGGGGGGTTTGGTTTTTTGCTTTTGCTTTTGCTTTTGCTTTTTGGTGAGAGACAAACGAAACCAGCTCCGGGACAATCAGACCTGCGCTGACGAAATAAGACAAACAAATCTGCGCCCCACCTCCTAAACAGCTGGCGTGAAGCTGACCGGCATTGCATCCGCTAGCGACTCATATGCAAACCATGCTGGATATCTATCCGAAAAATGGGCCCGCGTCTGACAGACTCCATGTGAGGTGCACATTCACGTACGAACCATCAGAAAGAGCCACGAGGACGTCATCGTTGTCAATGCGTCGACCAATGACGGTGGCTACCTGACCACAAAGGGGATGGCGACCAGTCACTTCCCTATTAACTGACGTCGCAGTCCTACAACTTCTCCTTCCTTGGAAAGCGAATGCCACGGAGCCGTCCAGTTCAGTTCGTCGATTTTCATTCGTACGTTGCCGTAGGCACGTTGGAAGCGGCCGGCTGATCGGAACCGCCGACCGAACGCGGCAACGGCTCGATTGTTGACAATGTAGCGCGAACGTCGATTGTCCGAAAGAGTGGCCGACTCTACGCATTCGTCGCCTTCGTCGTTCCCGGACCGACGGCGACCGCACCAAACCGCCCCCTATGCAGAGGTTTACATAGTGCCCCATTGCTGACGGTCGAGCCGTCACTGTTCATGGGGCGGTCATTGCGCGCCGTCGCGAGCGAACCTGTACCCCGCGACGGTTTCACCCGCCCTGCAGGTCGCTTCGCTTGACCCAACGCACCAGGTCGTTGCCGCGCGCGAAGTAGTCGACCTGCACCCAGTCTCCAATGCGCGCCAGCACCGCGACGACATCGTTCTTCACCAGATAGCCCTTCGTGCGTGCGCTATCTTGCGATGCCGAGAACAACGGCGCGCGCTTGCTCGCGATCATCGCAAAGCCGATCCAGTTCCGCTCCGACTTGAAGGTCAGTGAATCGCCGCTTTCGATGGTCGGCACTTCGCAATTCGGCAGATCGCCGTCGACTTTCACCGCCCACGATTGCTGGCTGCCCGGAGAAAGACTGATCTTGCCGCCCTTCTCGTCGGCGAAATACGTGGAGAAGGTAATCGTGTTGCCTTTGGTATCGCTGCTCTTGAGCAGAAAGCGGCAAGTCGGATCGCGATCGGGATTGTTGGCCGCCGGCGCCGTAAACGGATTATCGAAAAACCCTTGCACCTCGCCTTTTTCCACGACGAGATACACCTTGCGGTAATCCAGTTGCGTACCGGGAACCGTGCGCAATTCATACACGCCGGAATGCAGTTCGTCCGCATTCGCCCAGTTGGGCATCAACATGCTCGTGGCCACTACCCATCCCAAGCGTAAATCTCTGATCACTTTACTTTGTCCTTTTGACTCTTCTTCGCGGCGTCGGCTTTCTCGAACGCATCGAAGTTATTCTTCATCTTCGTGTCGTAGTCGTTCTCTTTGTACGTCGGACCATTGTAGCGGGACGCAAATGCAGCAAAGTCTTCGTTCTTCGCGGCTTTCACGAGCGCCGGGTCCGCCTTGACGAAGTTGACGAAGCCCTTCAGATGCGGACGCTCCGACCTCGACATATCCTTCACCATCTCCTGCACGGTGGCATAGCCCAAGGTCTTGTAGTTCGAGCCCATGATCTGGAACGCGCCCCAGGAACACGCCTGCAATGCAGCGGACGCATCGAGCTTGAACGCCTTGCGCAAACGCCGGTAGCTCAGCGAACCATACGTATCGCGCTCTTTCGTCAACACGCCATCGTCGATCAGTTCCTGCGCGGTTTCGGCATCCTTCGCGTGATCCTTGTCCTTTTTCGCGTTGTAGCGTACCCAGACATCGACGTCGCGCGTCTGGCCGTCTTCGCCTTTGAGCTGCATCGTCTTCTTGATGTACTTCGTCTTCAGACGGTAATAGCCCGTGGGCCAGGACAGATCCGGATTGGTGTCCCAATACTTTCCGCCCGACAGCTTGTAGAAATAGTGCCGCTCGTAAAGAATCTTCGGCACCGTTCTGCCATCGACAGTCGTGAAGCTGCCGCCGCCCACTTCCGTCTGGTGAACGGCCTTGATCACGTTGACCTTGCAGCCGATCTCCTTGGCGGCATCCTCGAAATCTTTCTCGGTGATCGGGTCGCCCGTGTACTTGTCGAGAAACTCATCGAGCGATGCGTCATCGCTCGTGACCTTCACGGCGGCCGCGCCTGCCGCGTCGGCCGTCTGCGTCGTCTTGACGCCTTTGCCCGGTGCGAATGACGAATCGGTCTGATCGCCGGCAGGCGGCGCCTTTGGAGCCGGCTGCGGCGGCTTGCTCCGCGCTTCGCCGTTCTGGGGATGCGGCTGCGTCTGCATGGAAATCTTCAGCCGAGGGCTGACCAGCGTGACCAGCTTGTTGGTCTCTTCCGCGACTGTTTCATACACCTTCTTCCACTCGCCATTGAGCTTCTGAAAAAAGATCTCGACAGTCTGTCCTTCGAAGTCCGGCCAGAACGCTTCCAGCTGCCCCGACTTCGATGTCTTGCCCGACACGAGCTTGTCGCCGCTGCGAATACGGTACGACGCATTCGGCAGCGGGTTGTGCTCGGCGTCGAGCGTGTTCGTGGTGATCTTGCCGGCTCTCTTCGGAATGCGCAGTTGCTGTCCGACCTGTAGCGAACGCGGGTCGCCGATTTCGTTGGCACGCGCGATGTCTTTCCACGGCACGCCCCTCTTGCCGGCGATAACGCTCAAGGTGTCGCCAGGCTGAACCGTGTAGATAGAAGAATCATCCGTCATGTCGATTGCCTTGGAAATGCATCATCTTCACTCGTGCTCACTTGCCCGCCGCAGGACCCGACGTGACGTGTTCCAGAAACGTATGGCCGGGACCATACACCGAACTCGTAATCGAATACGCGTCTTTGGGCGCGACAGGTCGTCCGGTCTTATCGACCGACACCGTTTCGATCTCCACGACGGGAATACACCACGCGGCATTGTCCCGTTCACTGGGATTGCCCTTGGCGTCGCTGCAGCGGAACGTGAAGGCATCCGGCAAGTCGGCGGCTTTCACTGTTTCCGTCGAGCCGTTCCACGCATACTTTATGTTGATCGAACCCGGATGCGGGTTGTGCGGATCTTGCGCGCCTGGGGGAATGGAACTGGACATGCTGTTGGCTCCCAATGTGCCTGCACAACCGCACACGAGCAATGCGTACGAGGCGAGGACTGCCGATTGTCGGCAAAGTTTATTTAGCAATTTTGTCGAAGTAGTCATAACGGGCCGGATAGCGTTTTCGTCCTTCCTGCTCGCAAGGCGTGCCCTTGCTTGACCAGTACATATTGGCAGACTCGGCAAAGTCTTCTGTCGGATTGTTCGCGCCGTAGGCCGACGGCGGTTTGCCGTCTTTGGCGATTGCATCCAGATAGCTCTGCCTGGATGCGGCATCCTTCCACAGCGTTTCGCTCCACAAATGCCCCGTTTCATGCGTCATCGTACTGTCGACATATTGCTGCGGAATCGTCTTCCAGTCTTTCCATGGATAAAACGCCACGCCCTGAGAAACACTCGCCGTTGCCGCCGAGTAAAAGTCGGGCTTGTTGTAGATCTTCTGCCACACGGCGTCCTGTGGGTTCGGCGCGGGGTTGATCGACACACGGCTCAACTGTTCGAGTTGCTGCGAGGGAACGGTTTCCAATGCCTTCGCGATCGACTGCTGGTCCGGCAGCGCTGCACCCGTCGGTGCGCCGCTTTTCGGCACGAAGATGTCGAGCGGATGGTCGTTGACCATCGCGTGATATTGAGTCGCATCCTGTTGACCGCCGCCCGGAAACTTGAACTTCGTTTCCTTGCCCGAATCGAGCGTGACGGCGTTCTTCTTCGTATAGAAATCTTGCGGCGCGTCGATGCGCCCTTTGAACCCGTCGAGATACGAGCAATCCGGCGCAGCGGGAGCAGGAGCTGTATCGGGCGCGCCGGACTCAGCCTCGATTTCCTCGCTGCTCAGCCATTCGTCCTTTTCCATCCAGACATGCACATCCTCGGATTCACGCGTGAAGAAGCGCGACCCTTGTCCAACGCTGTCGGTCACGCCGCTCGTGAGCACCGTGCCGGCAGCATTGGTGACGTAGTACGGCGTATTGCCCCAAGCATGGCTCACGCCGTCCTGCTGGGCGATCGCGTCAAGCCCCGACATGTCGACCTTGTTGCTGTAGCGCTGCATGTCGGCCGGTAATGGCATGGACTGCAACGGATACGACTGCTGCGTGGGGCCGCTGAACTGATGCGTGCTACCCTTGATATCGATCGTACCGGGCGCGTGAATCTGGATGTTGCCGTCCTTGATGCGGATATAGGCGCCGCCCGATGTGAGCAGAATCTCCTGCTGCGCGGCGGCCTCGATGTTCTGCGTCGCCGACAACAGCTTCACGCTTTTTTGCGCAGTCAGTTCGACGTTGTCCGAATGGGCCTGCACTTGCACTTTGCCCTTGCCGGCAAAGAGTTTCACGCCCGCGTTCTGCGCGAACAGGCTAATCTTCTGCGCAATGCTCGCCACCAGCGACCCGCCCGTCGCGATATGCGTGCTTTGCCCGCTGACGAGATTGATCTGCCGATCCGCCGACACATGCACCGACTGTTGGGTCGACAGTCCGATCCCCGCCGGACTTGCAAACAGCATGGCCGACTCCGCGAAGGCGTTCGCGCTTCCGGTTCCACCACCCGCCGTCGCTCCGTTCGACGACGCACCCGTCACCCGTTTCTGTGTGGCATCCGTGAACGACTTCAGCGCGTCGTAGCCGTCCTTGAGGTTTTCCGCCTGATGCGTCTGACTTGCGGACGACATCGCATCGATCACCCCTTGCGCATTTGCGAGTTGCTGGCGCGGCTCGTTGACTTCCATCTGCTGGCTGTCGGCTTGCTTGGCGTACGTCGTCACATACAGGCCTTTCGCCGCCCGCACCGCGCCGTAGCTGTCTGTACCAAGATCGAACCCGCTTCCCAGATACGCACCGCGCGCGTTGCCGTTGTGTGCAATCAGATAACCCAGATGCAGATAGCTGTTTGCGCTGCTGCTATAGAGTTGTACGCGGTTCTGTCCGGTCGCGTCGTCCATTACCATCTGGTTGTAGCCGCTGCCGGCGAACTCCTTCGACCGATAGCCCGATAGCAACCCATTCGAATGCCAATGTGGCGCGTTTGCACTGTTATAGACGCGGCCGACCACGATCGGCCTGTCGCAATCTCCGTCGATGTAATCGATCAGAACTTCTTCGCCGACGCGCGGCAGATGCACGCCGCCGTATCCGCTGCCTGCGTCGGATTGCGCGACTCGCACCCAGCACGACGCGCGTTCGTCGCCGCTGTTGAGCCGGTCCCAGATGAAACGCACCCGGATGCGGTTCAGATCATCGGTATAGATCTCTTCGTTCTGCGGGCCGACGACGATCGCCGACTCCATCTGCACATCCGGCTTGAGATGTTCGAATGGGCTGCGATAGGGGACGCTCGTGCGCTGCGCTTCGATATCAACGCGATAGAACCCGTTCGAGCCATCGGCCGACGCCAGCTCGAAGCTCCGCTCGCTCTCGTGGCTCGCACGCACGGCCGACACGGTACGCTGCAGACTATGCGGAAACACGGGTGCGTCGCCGGCAACGGGCAAGTTGTTCTCGATCGTCCAGACGCTTTCGATTACCGCGAACTCCAACTGGTCAGCCGCATCGCGATCATGATCCGGATGGCCACTTAGCGTGAAGCGCTTACCCGCACCGATATGACGCACGCCGCCCACGCCGTGAAAGCGCTTCGCGCGCGATTCCCATTCTTCCATGCGAATTCGCGAGAGCGTATCACCGCGATCCTGCTGTCCATAGGTATAGGCTCCCGTGTACTCGTAAACCTCGGCTTGGGCAGGCAACGCGCCGTGTGTGGGCAGAGTGGGCGTACTCGTGCCCTTTGCGTTATATGGACTCGACGGGCTCTTGTAGTCGAACGTGCGCGTGGTGAGCAACGTGCTTTGCAGCGTGCGCGTACTGGACCATTGCGTGAGCGCGTCTGTTTCACTTTTCGTGCCTGCGCGATAGAAGCTGACGGCCTGCGGTGACATGGCGTCGAGGGTCGACAGACTGTCCGTGATCACGAGCGTATGCGACTTTCCGTCGTCGGCCTGCTGCCAGAAGCCGTACAAGCCTTCCGTCTCGAGCAGCCTGTGCACGAAATTCCAGTCGAACTCATTCTGACGGCAATACGAACGTGCCGGCAGCGGTTTTGACAGCGCGAAACGAAACCATCCTTGCGCTTGCGGATGCGCATTAAACACGTCGCTGATAATCTGATCCGCGCTTACGTCCTGCCAGATGCGTTGATCGCGACGGAACTTCAGGAAATGCATCCACGATGCAAAGCTGATCTGATAGGTCGTCAACGCGCCATCGGAGCCAAGACGGCGTGCCGTATGCACATAGCCGTTATGCGGCGCATAAGTCTGATCGGATTGCTGTATCCACAGCGTGACCGGTTGAGCAATCAGCTTTTTCAGTTCGATGCTGGAAAAAGTCGATATCGCGTCGACCGCGAACTCGAATTGCCGCCCGATGCGCGATTTGCCAACTACGCGTTGCGGCACGAGTACATCGCTGCCGATCGGCGTATCCAGTTTCAACAGCCGGTCGCCCTGTGCAAGACGACCTGTAATGGCCGCGATAACGTCCTGCGCCCCCATAACGCCTCTTTTTGTCCGTTATTAATCAACCCGCGCGATTCTACAAGAATATAACGAGCAAACCGTTTACCGGATTTTAAAAAATCTTTAAATGGGAATCGAGAAAAGTTAAATATGCGGCGGGCATTTTAAATGGCGCGAAGATTTTACTTATGGTTTATGTACTCGGCAACGTTTACCGGGTGCTTTCGCGCGAAGATAGCGAGCCAGCACAAAACACTTCTGTTCATGGCTGAAAGACCGTTCCGTCGATCATCATGGGACTTCCTTTGGTCGAGACCAAACGAGCATTGCCAGCAATTCATTTCAACGCGTCGAATGGCTCTTATTGGCCGACTGTACGCATTCGTCGCCTTCGCAGAACCCGGACCAACAGCGAACGGGTCAACCCGACCCGTTGCGGGCAACGGATCCGGCGCCGGTTCCAAGGCGGCTTTCAAGGTGCAACAGCCGTTAGGTCGGGTGTCAATGTTCACATGATCGTTACTACGACGCCCCCAGCTGCCGCTTCGCACCCGTTGAAAGCGGAGCGGCGGCGCTCACGACCAAGACGCGGCCGCCGGGATTTAGGCCGGCCGATGACTTACTAGGGTTCGGCGACGGTTCACGGCGTCGGAGTCGCGCGCCACGCGCGATTTGATCCGATAGCGCCCGGGACTCACCCCGGACATCCGCCTGAAGGCGAGGCTGAACGCCGTTGCAGAGTCATAGCCTATTTGCCGCGCAATCGCGGCCAGCCGTTCGTCCCCGGCCTTCAATGCACTACACGCCAGCGTCAAGCGCCAGCGCGTCAGATAGGGCAGCGCTCTTACAGGGTGGAACGCGTGTGCTAACGGTCCGGAGTGAGGCGTGTGAGGCACTACGGCCTACACACAGTTTGCCACCTGGGCGGCCGTGGACTGTCTGGCGCGGCGTGCGGTGACGCAGGTGCGTGAAGCGGGTGAGGCGCTCTTTCAGAGCGCTTGCAACGAACACGAATGACGTAATTGCCGTGTGAAGTGTAAGAACCTTTGGGGGCCCTCAGGCAAGAATTAGCGCTGGCGGTGTGAGCCGCTTTCTTTTGCCTACTTTTCTTTGCGGCGGCAAAGAAAAGTAGGTGCCGCCCCGCACAGGGGCGACGCCTGAAGCACGCTAACGCAACGCGGATGCCAGCGAAAAAGTAAAAGCAAAAGCAAGGCAAAGGCAAAAGCAAAAGCAAAAGCAAAAGCAAAAGCAAACATCACCCCCCAACCTCATACGGCAAAACCTGCTCCATCTCATCAGCCCGATTCCGCGCCACGACGGCGCGCGCCGGCATCGTCATGCTGAGATTAAAAGGCTGATGCGGCACCCCCGGCGGAATAAACAGAAAGTCCCCTGCTTCCGCGATAATCGCCTGACGCAGGCCAGGCCCATACCGCGTCTCCACGCGCCCTTCCAGCACATAAATCCCCGTTTCATAACCGCAGTGAATGTGCGGCTCGGCATGTCCCCCGGGCGGAACGACGACAAGATGCATCGACAGGCCCTGCGCGCCCGCCGTTGTCGACGAAATACCGACGAAGTACGGCAAGCGCTGCATCGTGGCAATTTCCCTGTCGGGACGCACGACGACGAGTTGCGCGACTTCGCTTTGTGAATCGTCTTCCATATGCGACTTCCCCCATTCAATGGGACGCTGAATACCGAGCGATTCTACGCCCGAGCATCACGAGAAAAAGCACCCAGCCCGCACTTCATGAAGCGCTCACTGAACATGCTGCCGGCAACGCCAGATACCTGTTGCCGATGTATAAGATTCGAAAATCAAACGACGACCTCCGCGGAGCCATTGAACATGAATAAACGTCAGTTCCTGACCAGCGCCGCTGCCATCGGCGTCAGCATCACGCCAGCACTTGGCGCTACGAATGCGAAAACGGCCGCATGCGCTGCGGCTCCCGCAATACTCACCGTGTCCGGTGCGATCAAGCGCACGAATCGCGGCGCGCTCGACCCGGCATTCGATCCACTGATGGCCAGGCATCTCGTCAAATTCACATCGGCCTATACATTCGACTATCCGTCTATCACCAGCCTGCCCACCGTCACCATCAAGCCAACCATCGAATACGACGCGAAGCAGCACACGCTAACCGGCCCATTGCTCGCCAATGTACTCGAGCAGGCCGGCGCGCCCAGCGCTGGCGACACCAGGATTTCGTTGCGCGCCGTCGACGGCTACGCGGTGCTGACCACGCTCGACAACATCCGCGCATGGCGCTTCATCGTCGCGACGCATATGGACGGGAAGCCAATGCCCCTGGGCGGCCTCGGTCCGCTATGGGCGATCTACGATGCCGACAAGATTCCGGAACTCGCCGCAAAGCCGCTCAAGGATCGCTTCGTATTGTCGCCGTGGGGCCTTTACCAGATCCAGGTATCCGAGACGTAACGGCATGTTCATGCCGCTGTGCGTCCTTGATTGGCCAACGCGAGTGCCAGCCGCGCGCCGACCTCGGCATTGTGCTTCACCAGCGCGATATTGGTTGCAAGGCTGCGCCCGCCCGTCAGCGCCTTGATGCGCGCCAGCAGAAACGGCGTCACGGCCTTTCCTGTGATCCCTTGCGCAGCCGCTTCTTCCAGCGCCTGCCGGGTCAACGTGTCGATCTCGTCGGAGGGCATCGCAGCCGCCTCGGGCACGGGCGTGCTCAACACCACGCCGCCCGCGAGACCCAGGTCCCACTTCGTGCGAATGAAGCGTGCCTGGGCTGCCGCATCGTCGAGTCTGAAATCCGCGCGAAAGCCGCTGTCGCGTGTATAGAACGCAGCGAAATTGTCCTGTTCGCAACTGAGCACGGGCACGCCATGCGTTTCCAGATATTCCAGTGTCAGCCCAATGTCGAGAATCGATTTCGCGCCCGCGCACACGACGGCAACCGACGTCTTCGCCAGTTCCTGCAAGTCCGCTGATATGTCGAAGGTTTCCGGTGCGCCGCGATGCACGCCGCCAATGCCACCCGTGACGAACACTTCGATCCCCGCCAGCGCCGCACATATCATCGTGCCCGCCACCGTCGTCGCGCCGAGTCCACCGCTTGCCAGCACGGCCGGCAGATCGCGGCGGCTGACCTTGTGCACGTTGTCGGAGCGCGCAATCAGTTCGAGTTCGTCGTCCGACAGTCCAATGCGGATGCGCCCGCCGATCAGCGCGATGGTCGCGGGCTGCGCGCCGGAATCGCGGACCGCCGCCTCGACTTCACGCGCCGTGCGCACGTTCTGCGGGTACGGCATGCCATGAGCGATGATCGTCGACTCGAGCGCCACGATCGGGCGGCCAGCCGCCTGCGCGGCCGCCACGGGGGCGCTGAACGTCAACCACGAGCGTGCGAGCTTCGCATCCATATCGACAGGTTCCGCAATGTGATGCGCTCAAGTATGCAGCAGAATGCTCGCGCGAAATGACAACGCTGTACCGCGACGGCCCTCAACGGATAGCTACGCCCTTCGATCGCCATGCAGCGCGTTGGCGCATATCATCATGATTCCGTTCGCGCACGCCGCGCTCAGGACGGAAAAGCACAGACGTTCATATCCGGAACGTGTCGGACGATCGATGTCGGCCGGGAGGTGCCATGCAGCCTGCAAGCGCAATCAATCTGCTCCAGTCGAAGGAAGGTTCGCGTCTTCATGGACCGGACCTCGCGCGTTGGCGCCGCTGGGGTCCCTATCTGAGCGACCGTCAATGGGGCACCGTGCGCGAGGACTACAGCGAATACGGCACCGCATGGGACTACTTTCCGCACGACCATGCGCGCAGCCGGATGTATCGCTGGGGCGAGGACGGTATCGCCGGCTTCGGCAACGATCCGCTCGACTGGTGCGTGTCGCTCGCACTCTGGAACGAACGCGACCCCATCATCAAGGAACGACTGTTCGGCCTGACGAACGCGCAGGGCAATCACGGCGAGGACGTGAAGGAGCTCTACTTCTATCTGGACGGCACACCGACGCACTCGTACATGAAGATGCTCTACAAGTATCCTCACGACGCGTATCCGTACCAGGACCTGATCGACGAAAACGCGCGGCGCGGCGCCGGCCAACCCGAATATGAAGTGCTCGATACGGGCGTGTTCGACGACGACGGGTACTTCGACGTCTGGGTCGAATATGCGAAGCACACACACGACGATATCGTCATGCGCGTGACTGTCGAAAACCGCTCGGACCTACCCGGCACGCTGCATGTGCTGCCGCAGTTCTGGGCGCGCAACCGCTGGGCGTGGTCGGGCAAGCCCGGCAAGCCGTCGCTCACGCTGGAGCCGAATGCGGCAGAAGGCGCGCGGGTCATCGCACGCCATCCCGCACTCGACACGATGATCGTAACGGCAACCGCGCAGCAGCCCATCGAATGGATCTTCTGCGAAAACGACACCAACGTGCGCCGCATTTTCGGCATCGATGGCGAAGGGCCGTTCAAGGACGGTTTCAACGACTATCTCGTCGATGGCAACGAACGCGCGATCCGCCGCGACAAGGGCACGCGCGCCGCCGCGCATACGGTTCTCCAGCTTGGCCCGCACGAACAGTCGGTACTGTATCTGCGCTGGCGTCCCGAATCCGTTGCCGAGTCCGCGCCGCTCGACATGCCGGCGCTCTTTGCACGCCGCCAGGCTGAGACCGACGAATTCTATGCGGCGCTTCAGCACGACATCGCCGATGCCGACGCGCGTCTCGTGCAACGTCAGGCGCTCGCCGGGATGTTGTGGTCGAAGCAGTACTATCAGTTCGACGTGACGCGCTGGCACGACGGCGATCCCGGCCAGCCTGTGCCGCCGAAAGGCCGCAGGCGTGGCCGCAATGCGGACTGGCGACACATGTGCAACGGCGACATCGTGTCGATGCCCGACAAATGGGAGTACCCGTGGTATGCATCATGGGACCTCGCGTTTCATGCCGTCGCGTTCGCGATCGTCGACCCCGACTTTGCGAAGAAGCAATTGCAACTGCTCGTGAAAGAGCGCTACATGCATCCGAACGGGCAACTGCCCGCCTACGAGTGGGCATTCGGCGACGCGAATCCGCCCGTGCATGCGTGGGCAACGTGGCGTGTCTACGAACTCGACCGCGAGATCACGGGTGTCGGCGATCACGAGTTTCTCGAAGTGATGTTCCATAAGCTGCTGCTCAACTTCTCGTGGTGGGTCAACCGCAAGGACGCCGACGACCGCAACATCTTTCAGGGCGGATTTCTCGGGCTCGACAATATCGGCATCTTCGATCGCTCGTCGCCGCTGCCCACGGGCGGCCGCATCGATCAGGCAGACGGCACCGCGTGGATGGCCTCCTATGCACTCGATCTGATGCAGATCGGCCTCGAACTCGCGATGACGAACCCGGCGTACGTCGAAATCGCGGTGAAGTTCTTCGAGCACTTTCTGTATATCGCGGAAGCCGTCAGTTGCGGCGAAGGTTGCAATACAGGACTGTGGGACGGTCACGATGAATTTTTCTATGACGTGCTGCATCTTCCCGATGGAACGCGCGTGCCGATGCGCATCCGGTCGATCGTCGGATTGATTCCGCTTTTCGCGGTGCATGTACTCGACGAGCAGATACATGGTCATTTGCCGGGATTGCGCGAGCGGCTCGCATGGTTTCTCGATCACCGGCCGAATCTGGCCAAACTCGTCTCGCGCTGGACAGAATCCGGCAAAGGCAACACATCCCTGCTCTCGCTATTGCGCGGACACAGAATGAAATCGCTGCTCAAGCGCGCGCTCGACGAAAACGAATTTCTCTCGCCCTTTGGCGTGAGGGCGCTCTCGCGTGTGCATCTTCATGAACCGTATGTTTTCGATCACGACGGCGTGCATGTCTGCATCGAATATCAACCTGCCGAATCGGATTCGCGCGTGTTCGGCGGCAATTCGAACTGGCGCGGCCCCGTATGGATGCCCGTCAACTATCTGCTGATCGAATCGCTATACGAATTCCATCGCTACTATGGCGACGAGTTCCGCATCGAGCATCCGACAGGATCGGGGCACAGTTCTTCGCTCAGCGAAGTCGCCGACGATCTCGCGCGGCGTGTCACGACACTGTTCATGAAGAACGAGCAAGGCGTGCGGCCCGTGATGGCCGCGTATCCGATGCTGCAGGCGGACCCGCGTTCACAGGACCTGATTCTCTTCCATGAGTACTTTCACGGCGACAACGGACGTGGTGTGGGCGCTTCGCATCAGACGGGGTGGACGGGACTCGTTGCGCTGCTGTTGCAACCGCGCATGATGAGGCTGTCCCATGTCGCGCCCGATGCAATGCCCGTCGCAACGCAAATGAAGGAAGACACGATGGCGGCCGCATTGGGACGTTAGCGCGTTAGCGTTATAACTACGGCAAGCAAAAGGCTCTTCGACATTTCGAATCAAGGAGTGAGTGGATGGCTACCGAATCGCCTCCAGGTGAACTGGGTACTGCAGCGCCCGCGTTCCTGCTGCCCGCTACCGACGGCCGCACCTATGAACTCGCCGACGTGCGTGGGCCGAAGGGACTCGTCGTGATCTTCATGTGCAACCATTGTCCGTACGTGCAAGCGGCGTTGCCGCGTATCGTGCGCGACGCACGCGATCTCGCGACACTGGGAATCGGCACCGTCGGAATCAACTCGAACGACAGCATGACCTATCCAGAAGATTCGTTCGAACGCATGGTGGCGCTTTCTGCCGACTGGCAGTTGCCCTTCCCCTATCTGTTCGACGAAACGCAGCAGGTCGCGCGCGCCTACGATGCCGTCTGCACGCCGGAGTTCTATGGCTTCGATGCCGGACTGCGGCTGCGATATCGCGGCAGACTGGACGCTTCCCGCAAAGACCCGCTTCCCGATGCGCGACGCGACCTGTTCGAGGCGATGCAGCAGATCGTCCAGACGGGTGCCGCACCCGACACGCAGTATCCGGCACTCGGCTGTTCGATCAAGTGGAAGATGGAGTGAGCCGGCCGCCTCCGCTAGCGCACATCAATATCACGACTTGCAAAAGTTGCGCTTCGCAACTATAGTGGTTGCGAAGCGCAACTACAGCACAAATCATGGATATCATCGACACACCCATCCAGTCGCGTGAGTCAACCATCCTGGAACTGCGCGAGTTCTCGCGCAAACTCGTGCGCGAACTGGGTTTCATGCGTTCCACGCTGGCCGACAGCGATCTCGCGCCGTCGGCGGTGCACGCCATTCTTGAAATCGGCGCAACGCCGGGCATTCAGGCACGCGATCTCGCTCATCTTCTGCGGCTCGACAAGTCGAATGCGAGCAGACAGGTCGCCAAACTGGAAACGTCCGGGCTGATCGAACGCATGGCGTCGAGCGATGATGCACGCTCGTCGGAGCTTTATCTGACCAAAGCGGGTCAACAACTGCGCAAAAAGATCGACAAGTTCGCGACGGATCAGGTGTCGAGCGCGCTACGCAAGCTTGCGCCATCCGATCAGCAGTCGTTGGTGCGCGCGCTCTCGCTGTACGCGAGCGCGCTCGAGCAGGACAACGATGCCAAAGAGGCGCAGCAGGCAACTGCATCCGGCCTGCAAATCGTCGAAGGCTATCAGCCCGGTTGCATTGGCGACATCGCGAGTCTTCACGCGCGCTATTACTCGCAGCATTCCGGCTTTGGCGCGTACTTCGAGAAGCTCGTTGCAACAGGGTTGGCCGAGTTTGCGGAGTCGCTTCCCGATCCCAGCCGACAACTGTGGCTCGTGTCCGACAACGGGCGAGCGCTGGCATCCATCGCCATCGACGGAAACGCGAAGAGCCGCGTTGCGCATTTGCGCTGGTTCATCGTCGACGATTCGCTGCGCGGCCTGGGCATCGGCAGGCAGTTGATGACGCGCGCCATGGCGTTCGTCGACGAACGCTTCGACGAAACGTATTTGTGGACGTTCAAGGGCCTTGATGCCGCGCGTCACTTGTACGAAGCGTTCGGCTTCCAGCTGGCCGAGGAGGCCGAGGGCACGCAATGGGGAGAGGCTGTCGTCGAGCAGCGCTTCATCCGGCGCAAATCGCCGGCTGGACAATCCCGCGCTAAAGCAGATTGAAGCGCGTCAGTTCTTCCGCCAACGCGCGGGCAGTGGTGAACTTGCAGGCGCGTAGCCCTGCGTCGAGGGCGCCCGTGACATTGGCATCGGAGTCGTCGATGAAGAGCGTCGCGTCGGCATCGATACCAAGCTGACGAACGCAGCCCAGATAAGCCTGGGCGGCGGGTTTCGCCGCCCCGAACGCCGCCGACGGATAAACGTGCGCGCCAAACAGCCGCGCGACGGGCGGATTGAGATAGCCGATATGGTCGGTGACGAGCCGGCAGTTGTTGGTCAGCACGGCGATCGGATGGCGATCGGCCACCTGAGCGGCGAGCGCTAACGTTTCCGTGTCCGGCGTGATCGACGCGTGCCGCGCCGTCAGCCAGTCGTCGCGGCTGACGGCGCAACCCAGCATGTCTCCAAGCTCGCGAAGATACGCGTCGTCGGTAATCTCACCGGCATCGGCACGCGCTTCGAGGCCCGACTCCCAGATGGCGTGGCGCACGGCTTCGGGCGGCTTGCCCGTCAACTGCGCCATGCGTTGCGTGCGCGCCGCGCGATCGTAATGCGACAACACGCCTTCCATATCGAATAGCACGAGCTTGATCGATGACCTCATGGTGCCGGCTCCACACAATGAGCGCATTCCGCCGTGTTGCGTCGAACGCGCGACCTTCCGATTGTGCCTTGATGTGCGGCTGCCTGGTAGTTTTCAAAAAATGCCGCGATGCACGGGGCCGCGCTAGACGAAATTCAACGCAATGCCGCCAAGCGGACCGTAATCGACATGAAACGTATCGCCCGCGCGCGCAGCAATGGGACTCGTGAATGAGCCGCTGAGAATCACGTCGTTCGCGTTCAGCATTTCGTCATAAGGGGCGATCTTGTTCGCGAGCCACGCAACGCCCGTCGCCGGATGATTGAGCACGGCAGCGGCAAGACCGCTCTCTTCGACGGCACCGTTCCTGTAAAGCAACGCGCCGACCCAACGCAGGTCGACATCCATCGGACGCACGGGACGACCGCCCATCACGATGCCGGCATTCGCCGCAAAGTCGGAGATCGTATCGAACACCTTGCGAGGTGCCTTGGTCTCGCGGTCGAACTGCTCGATGCGCGCGTCGATGATCTCGACAGCGGGCGTCACATAGGCCGTCGCGTCGAGCACGTCGGTGAGTGTCACGCCGGGCCCTTTGAGCGGCCGCGCGAGAATGAACGCCAGTTCCACTTCGACACGCGGCGCGATGAAGCGATCGGCGCGAATGTCCTGTCCGGCTTCGATGAACATGGAGTCGAGAAGCGGCGCGTAGTCGGGTTCGTCGATCTGCGACGACCGCTGCATGGCGCGCGACGTCAAGCCTATCTTGCGGCCTTTGATCACATGCCCTTCCGCCAGCTTCATCTTCACCCATTCGCGCTGGATTGCGTAACCGTCCTCGATTGTCATCTCGGGATAGGCAGCGGAAAAGTGCCGCAACTGCGTACGCGTTTTCTCGGCCTGATCGAGTTTCCCGGCGAGTTCGCGGATAGTCGTCTGATCTAACATGTCGAGTTCCCGATGGTCGCGCGCAGCCCTTTATCAGCTCTTCAGCCGGGCGTGCAGATTGTTGTGCTTCCAGGTACCGGCTTCGCTGAACTCGTTGATCTCCAGCGAAAGCGCTAGCCCGTATTGCTCGAAGGCATCGGCAAAATGCTGCTTGATGACGTCGAACAGCGCGTCGCCTGTCGCCTTCTTTGCATTCTCGGAGCGGCCCGCGCCGATCTTCAGGTTCGCGTGCAAAAACGCGGCATCCGGCCTGCCGTCCGCGATGCAGTACTGTTCGCAGCGCACCGCGCGCACGCGTATGCCACCGGGTGGATACACACGTTGATCGTTCTCGCGTTGCGCATCGAGGCATTGCGCAAGCTTGCGGCAAAGCGCTCCAATGCTGTCTTCGCTCGCCAGATTGGCGCTGTATTCGAGCGTGAGATGTGGCACGTCAACTCTCCATTGATCGATCAGGCGGACAGCGGCGTAACGGGAAAAATTGCATTGATCTGCCCCGTGCCCGAACTGCCGAAATAAGGCGTCACCACTTCGACCTTGCCTTCATAACGATCCCAGCCGAGCGCACCTAGCAACATCGCCGTGTCGTGCATGCCGCCTTCGCCCCAGCATTTTTCATTGTAGAGCGGCAGCATGCCGCAAAACGCTTTCCAGTCGCCCTGTTCCCATAACGACACCACGTGCCGGTCAGTCTGTTCGAGAAACGGGTCCCACACCTTGTGCATGAACTGCTCGGCCGTGCCGTTGTTCGCGAAGTGATGACTCAGCGAGCCGCTCGCGAGAATCGCAACCGTGCCTTCATAGCGTTCCTCGATGGCCTTGCGCACGGCGAGCCCGAAGCGCGCGCTGGTTGGCAGGTCGTGCCACATGCACCACCCTGCAATCGATATGGTCCTGAAGCGCTGGTCTGCATTCATGTATCGCATCGGGACCAGCGTGCCGTATTCGAGTTCGAGCGAGGTTTCGCTATGGGCGCGGCTTTTCACGCCCATCTCGTTCGCGACTTCGGCAATCAGCTTGCCTAGCTGCACATTGCCGGGATACGCATAGGCCATGTTATTGATGAAATGCGGCAGTTCGTTACTCGTATAAACGCCTTCGAATTTCGGCGCGCAGTTGATGTGGTATTCGCTATTCACCAGCCAGTGAACATCGAACACGATGATCGTATCGACGCCAAGCTGGCGGCAACGCCGGCCGATTTCATGATGCCCGTCGATCGCTGCCTGGCGGCAGCCTTTATGCGGCCCATCCAGTTCCGACAGATACATCGAAGGCACGTGGGTCACTTTAGCGGCCAGTGCGAGCTTGCCCATCGTGCTCTCCTTTCAGAAACCAATGGCTGGAATCGCGTGTCGTGCGGAAAGCTCAGACGCCCCAGCGCGGAATGTGATGTGAGCCGAGCGATACGCAGATGTTCTTCGGTTCGAGAAACACTTCATAACTCCATGTGCCGCCCTCACGTCCCACGCCCGATGCCTTCGTGCCGCCAAACGGCTGGCGCAAATCGCGCACGTTCTGGCTGTTCACGAAGCACATGCCTGCCTCGATCGCGGCTGCGACGCGATGCGCGCGGCCCGTGTTTTCCGTCCACACGTAGCTGGAAAGACCATATGAAATATCGTTGGCGAGGCGAATCGCTTCGGCTTCGTCATTGAATGGAATCAGGCACGCGACGGGTCCGAAGATCTCTTCCTGCGCGATTCGCATGCGGTTGTCGACATCGACGAATACGGTCGGCGTGACGAAATTGCCGCGCTTCAATGCATCGGGCAGCGCTGGCGCATCGAGCCCGCCGCACGCGAGCGTCGCGCCTTCTTTCGGACCCAGCTCGATATAGCTGCGCACTTTCGCCAGATGCGCCTGGCTAATCATCGGGCCGATGATCGTCTGCTCGCTAAGGGGATCGCCCACGCTCAGACGCTTCGCGCGTTCGATAAAGCGTTCCGCGAACCTCGCGTAGATCGACTTCTGCACGAGAATGCGCGAGCCCGCCGTGCAGCGTTCGCCATTGTTCGAGAAGATCATGAACACCGCGGCATCGAGCGCGCGTTCGAAATCCGCGTCGTCGAAAATCACGAATGGCGACTTGCCGCCCAGTTCCATCGAGAACTTCTTCAAGCCCGCTGTCTTGACGATCCGGTTGCCCGTGGCGGTGGAACCGGTAAAGGAAATTGCGTGCACGTCGGGATGCGCGACGAGCGGCTCGCCCGCGTCCTTGCCATAGCCGTGCACGATGTTCAGCACGCCCGCAGGAATGCCCGCCTCCAGCGCAAGATTGCCCAGCATCGACGCCGTCAGCGGCGACAGCTCGCTCATCTTCAGCACGGCCGTATTGCCGAATGCGAGGCATGGCGCCACTTTCCATGTCGCCGTCATGAATGGCACATTCCACGGCGAGATCAGCGCGCACACGCCGACGGGATGAAACAGCGTGTAGTTCAGATGCGAATCGGTCGGATACGTGTGGCCGTCGACGCGCGTGCACATCTCGGCAAAGTACGTGAAATTGTCGGCGGCACGCGGCACCAGCTGCTTGCGCGTTTGCGAAATGGTTTGCCCCGTGTCGCGCGTTTCCGTATCGGAGAGTTCGGGCACGTTCTTCGCGATCAGTTCGCCAAGCTTGCGCACGAGCTTCGCGCGCTCGCTGGCGGGCTTTGCGGCCCACGCGGGAAACGCGTCTTTCGCGGCGCGCACTGCGGCCTCGACATCCTCCGCCGTACCGCTCGCGACTTCGGCGAGTACTTCCTGCGTGGCCGGGTTCACCGTTTCGAAGTAATCGCGCGCGGCCTTCGGTTTGCCGTTGATCAGATGTTCGATTCGCATGACGGTTCCTGAATGATCAGTCGCGGTTGAAGTCCGCGTCGGAAGCGATCGCGTTGACGAGACGGCCCAAGCCGTCTATTTCGCAGACGACTTCATCGCCCGCATTCACATTGACGACGCCCTCGGGCGTTCCCGTCAGAATGATGTCGCCGGGCGCGAGCGTCATGAAACTGCTGAGGTATTCGATCAGCGCGGGAATGCTGATCACGAGATCGCGCGTGTTGCCCTTCTGATGCAGCGTGCCGTTCACATACGTGCGCAATTCGAGTTGCGCGACATCGTCGATATCCGCGGCATCGACGAACCAGGGGCCCAGTACCGTGCCGCCGTCGCGATTCTTCACGCGCAGATTCGGCCGATAGTAATTCTCCAGGTAGTCGCGAATCGCGTAGTCGTTCGCGATCATGTAGCCCGCCACGTATTGCATCGCTTCGTCGCGGGTCACTTCTTTCGCTGGCCGGCCAATGACGACGGCCAGCTCGCACTCGTAGTGCATGAACGTCACATCCGCAGGACGCCGCGTGACGCCGCGATGACCGATCACGCTGCCAGCGCCCTTGAGAAACACGAGCGGCTCTTCCTGTTTCGAGAACTGCAGTTCCTTTGCGTGCTCCGCGTAATTCAGTCCGAGCGCGAAGATCGTGCCGGGTTGAACGGGCGCGAGCCACACGACGTCATCTTCACGGCACACGCGGCCATCGGCGAGACGCACGCCGCGTTCATGCGGATACGCTTCATGAATCGCGCCTGCGTAGGCAACACGGCCGCGCATCATTGTCCGCCTCCCTCTTTCGCGGTCATCGAGAAACACAACGGCGGCCAGTCGCCAATTGCAACGCCGATCTCGTCGCCCACATGGGCGGTCGGCGCGCCGTGCGGGACGCCCAATGTCAGCACGTCGCCGGGAGTGAGCGTCATGAAGTCGGTCACGTCGGCAATCAGACGCGCAACGTCGCGAATCGACGTGGACGTGTTCGCGACGAACGGCTCTGTTCCTTCGATACTGATCGCGACACGCAGCGCATCGGGATCGCTCACATGCCGGCGCGCGACGACAGCAGGGCCGATCACACAAAAGCCATCGCGTGCGCGGAATCTCACCGAGGGGCGATACACGCTTTCGTGAGGCACGCAAAGGTCGGCCACGACCGTATAGCCCGCGACGTAATCCAGTGCGTTCCCGACGTGGACACGGCATGCCGTGCGCCCGATCACGACGCCAAGCGAGCCGCCCACCTGCACGCCTTGCTCATCGTCCGGAACCACGACGCGGGCACGATGACCGGCAAAGGTATTGCGCGGCTTCACGTACAGCACGGGCGCTTTCGGCGGCGCTTTGTAGGGCGCCGCGTTGACCGCGCCGCCGAGTGCATCGAGCGTGGCGCGGTCGTTCAGCAGCGTTCCGTAAACCGTCCCGTCGACAGGCGGCCTGCACGCCGCCCCACTCGCAAGCAATGCGCTCACGGACCGCGCATCGACATCGCGTGCAAACGGCTCGGCTGCGAGATGAATCCGGTGATCGTCGAGTGCGAACATGGGTTGCCTGCATTCACCATTCACTAATATCTTAGTAGTATTCGCGCCGTGCCGTCTGCGGTCAAGCGCATCGACTTGCAGCGCGGGTTTTCCCTGGCGCAACGCCTGCCAGCGCTTCGAGCCGAAAAAAGAAACAGAAAAAACTGGTATGACCAGTGTTCCACCGGGTCGACAAGTCGCCAGGAACCCGGAACAATGGGCACCAAGTCATATATAAGACTGGACCTCGCATGCACGTTCGCAGTGCGCGCGCACGTCGGCCGACATGTGCATGCGCGGCTTGCGGCCGGTCTGTCGGTGGAATTCATTTCAATCGTTTCAGGAATCGCAACATGCAGACAAAATCCGTGCTGACGGTCGCAGAGTCGACGAAAATCATCGAAGCGGCGCGCGCCGAAGCCGAACGTAACCAGTGGGCCGTCACGATCGCCGTGGTGGACGACGGCGGCCATCTGCTGTCGCTGCTGCGCCTCGACAACTGCGCGCCCGTCGGCGCCTACATCGCGACGGATAAGGCCCGCACCGCCGCGCTCGGCCGCCGCGAATCGAAGCAGTACGAGGACATGATCAACAACGGCCGCACTGCATTCCTGAGCGCGCCGCTGTCGGGCACGCTGGAAGGCGGCGTGCCCGTTGTCGTAGATGGCCAGGTGATCGGCGCCGTCGGTGTTTCCGGCGTCAAGGCCGATCAGGATGCGCAAGTGGCAAAGGCCGGTGCCGCGGCCGTTGCCAGCCACGCGAACGGCTGAATGCCGCGCTGACAAAAATAATTTGCCCCCCCGAATTTGCCCCTCTTGGAACAGCCCATGACTCAATTGACCCAACGCGGCGGATTGCAGGTCGCCGCGAACCTCGAACAGTTCATCGAAAAGGAAGCCCTGCCTGGCACCGGTGTCGATAGCGCCGCGTTCTGGGCCGGTTTCGATGCCCTCGTGCACGATCTCGCGCCGAAGAACCGCGCGCTGCTCGCCGAACGCGACCGCCTGCAGGCCGAACTGGACAAGTGGCATCGCGCGAATCCGGGGCCCGTGCGTGACCTGCGCGCGTATCGTGGCTTCCTCGAAAGCATCGGCTATATCGTGCCGACGCCGGCCGGCGTAAAAGCGACGACCGACAACGTCGACCGCGAAATCGCCGAACAGGCGGGCCCGCAGCTCGTCGTGCCGCTGTCGAACCAGCGTTACGCGCTGAACGCGGCGAACGCGCGCTGGGGCAGCCTGTACGACGCGCTGTACGGCACCGACGCCATCGACGAAACCGACGGCGCCGAACGTACCGCGAAGTTCAACCCGGTGCGCGGCGCGCGCGTGATCGCGTTCGCGCGCCAGTTTCTCGACGACGCCGCGCCGCTCGCGAATGCCTCGCACAAGGACGCGACCGGCTATCGCGTCGAGAACGGCAAGCTGAGCATCGCACTGAAGAATGGCACGGCCGCACTGCAGGACGAGGCGCAATTCATCGGCTATCAGGGCGACGCGAATGCACCGACGGCCGTGCTGCTCAAGCACAACGGCCTGCACTTCGAAATCCAGATCGACGCGAACGATCCGATCGGCAAGACCGACCCCGCGCACGTGAAGGACGTGCTGATGGAAGCGGCCGTGAGCACGATCATCGATTGCGAAGACTCGGTCGCCGCCGTCGATGCCGACGACAAAGTACTGCTCTATCGCAACTGGCTCGGCCTGATGGTCGGCAACCTGACGGAAGAAGTCACGAAGGGCGGCAAGACGTTCACGCGCCGTCTTAACGCGGACCGCGAGTATCAAGGCGCAAACGGCCAGCCGGTGAAGCTGCATGGCCGCTCGCTGCTGTTCATCCGCAATGTCGGCCATCTGATGACGAACCCGGCCGTGCTCGACCGCGAAGGCAATGAGATTCCCGAAGGCATTCTCGACGGCGTCGTCACCACGCTGTGCGCGCTGCACGACCGCACGCACAAGCTCAATTCGCGCACGGGTTCGATCTACATCGTCAAGCCGAAGATGCACGGCCCCGCCGAAGTCGCGTTCGCGAGCGAGCTGTTCTCGCGCGTCGAGGATCTGCTCGGGCTCGCGCGCAACACGATCAAGATGGGCATCATGGACGAGGAGCGCCGCACCAGCGTGAACCTCGCTGCATGTATCGGCCAGGCGTCGGCGCGCGTCGCGTTCATCAACACGGGCTTCCTCGACCGCACGGGCGACGAGATGCACAGCTCGATGGAAGCGGGCCCGATGCTGCGCAAGGGCGATATGAAGTCCAGCAAGTGGATCGCCGCCTATGAGCGCAGCAACGTGCTCGTCGGCCTCGCTGCGGGCCTGCGCGGCCGCGCGCAGATCGGCAAGGGCATGTGGGCGATGCCCGACCTGATGAAGGCGATGCTCGAGCAGAAGATCGGCCATCCGAAAGCCGGCGCGAACACGGCATGGGTGCCCTCGCCCACGGCCGCGACGCTGCATGCGCTGCACTATCACCAGGTCGACGTGCAGGCGGTGCAGAAGGAACTGGAGCGCACGGATTTCGCCGCGGTGCGCGACGAACTGCTGGACGGGCTGCTGACGATTCCCGTCGTCGAGCGCGCGCAATGGAACGAGCAGGAGATCCGCAGCGAAGTCGAGAACAACGCGCAGGGCATTCTCGGCTATGTGGTGCGCTGGATCGATCAGGGCGTCGGTTGCTCGAAGGTGCCGGACATTCACAACGTCGGCCTGATGGAAGACCGCGCAACGCTGCGCATTTCGAGCCAGCACATCGCGAACTGGCTGCGCCATGGCGTCATCAAGGCGGATTTCGTGCGCGAGACGATGGAGCGCATGGCAAAGGTCGTCGATCAGCAAAACGCAAGCGATCCGGGCTACAAGCCGATGGCGCCGAACTTCGACAGCTCGATCGCGTTCAAGGCGGCGTGCGCGCTGGTGTTCGAAGGTTGCGCGCAGCCCAGTGGTTATACGGAGCCGCTGCTGCACAAGTTCCGTTTGCAATTGAAGGCAGCGGGCAAAGCGTAACGTCACACGCTTATTCGCTGCACGAAGTTAAAACGCCGGCCGGGTCTCGAAAGACCCGGCCGGCGTTTCTGTTTTCAATGGCAAAGTTCTTCTAGCCGCTTGCCGTTCGTCTTCGGACCGAAACCGCCAATCGAGATCATCACCACGAGCATGCACGCCGTGATTCCGACGAACACGCCCGCCACGCCGAACTCGCGCAGCAGATGCGCGATCATGAAACCCGACATCATCGCGCCGACGCGGCTCGCGGAATAGACGATCCCATTCGCCCGGCAGCGGACGCGTGTCGGAAACAGTTCCGCCTGGTACGCGTGATAGCAAACGGAAATCGTCTGTCCCGCGAGGCTGATGAGCACGCCCAGCACGATCAGCGGCATGACTGTTTTCACCTGGCCGAACATCAATCCGAACACGACGACCGCAAACGCGGAGCCGACGATCAGCCATTTGCGCTGCACCTTGTCGGCGAACAGCATGGCGAGCAACGGCCCGCAAGGGAGCGCGATCGCGATGACAAACGAATACAGCAGGCTCTTCGTCACCGTGATGCCCTGTCCGATCAGCAGCGTCGGCACCCAGTTCGCGAATCCGTAGTATCCGATCGCCTGACAGAAGTTGAAGACGATCAGCATGATCAGGCGCGAGCGGTACGGCGGCTGCCACAATTCCGCCAGCGAAGCGCGGCGATGCACAGGCTGCTCGACGATGGGGAGTGGCGCGGAGAGCGCGCGGCCCGTCTGCTTCACAGCCATCTCTTCCATTTTCCTGACCACGCGCTCGCCGCGCTCGACATGTCCGTGACTTGCCAGCCAACGCGGACTTTCCGGCACGGCCAGCCGGATGAACCACACGATCACCGCCCCAGCCGAGCCCAGCAGCACGACCCAGCGCCAGCCGTCGATACCCGCCAGCGTGACCGGCACGAGCCAGTACGAGAGGATCGCGGCGGCAGGCGCGGCGGCGAACATCACGGCCTGATTGAATGCCATCGCGCGGCCGCGCATATGCTGGGGTACGAGCTCGGTGATATAGCTGTCGATCGTCACGATCTCGATGCCAACGCCGATACCCGTAATAAAGCGCCACAAGATCAGCCCTTCCGGCGAGGTCTGAAACGCCATGATCGCAGAGCCGATCGAATACCACAGCAGCGAAACGGTGAAGACCTTGCGCCGGCCAAATCGATCCGGCAACCAGCCGAAACAGAACGTGCCGACAAACAGGCCCGCGAAAGTCGATGCGATGAATCCAGCAATGCCCTGAAGGCCAAAGAACGATTCCGTCGTGGTCTTGAGCAACCCGCTCTTCGCCATGCCCGGCGCGATATAGCCGGTGAAAATCAGATCGTAGACTTCGAAGAAGCCACCAAGCGAGATCAGCAGCACGAGCATCCAAAGATGCCGCGTGACAGGCAAGCGGTCCATCCGCGCCGACAACGACGCAGCGGCACGCAAATGGGGCTGTGTATCGGAAGGCGCAAACGGGGGATGGTCTGCTGTGATCGTGCGCTGCATGAATGTCTCCTGAAGTTCACCATCGGTCTGTAATTGCTTTGGATACCTGATGGTCTTCAATTCTTTCCTATCTTTGCCTGCCCGGCCACTACGCGTTCAGGCGGCCGCTCTGCCTGTCAGCCGCGCGAGTATCTCCTGCGTATGCTCGCCGACCTTCGCCAGCGCCTGACGCACGCCGGGCCTGCGGCCGCCCATCGTCAGCGGAAGCAACACCACTTCCGTCGTGTCGCCGTCGTCGGTCTGCATCGGCACGAGGCCGCCGCTTTGCTTCAGATGCGGATCGTCGAACAGTTGATCGGGACGCACGATCGGCGCGTAAGGAATGCCCGCTGCTTCGAGCTTCGGCGCGAGTTCGTCGATGCGATGCTGTTTGAGGATGTCGCCAAGCCGCGCAAGCAGTTCTGGGCGCACGGCGACGCGCATCGCGTTATCCGCGAATTGCGGCTCATCGGCGAGATCGGGCCGGCCGATCACGTCACAGAGCGTGACGAACTGCTTGTCGCTCACTGCGCCGATAAACAGTTGCTCGTCGTTCGCCAGCGTGAACACGTCATACACGCTCCACGCCGAGACGCGCGACGGCATCGGCGGCGGTGCTTCACGCGTCATCGCGTATTGCTGCATGTGCTGGCCAGCGAGAAACACGCAGTTCTCAAACAGCGCGCTTTGCACTTCCTGACCGCGCCCGGTGAAATCGCGCTCGCGCAGCGCAGCCAGCACGCCGATCGCGCCGAACATGCCGCCCATGATGTCGTTGACGGACGTACCTGCACGCAACGGCCGCCCCACTGGCCCCGTCATATAAGAGAGCCCGCCCATCATCTGCACGACTTCATCCAGCGCGAGGCGTTTTTCATACGGACCCGGCAGAAAGCCCTTGTGCGATACGTAAATCAAACGCGGAAATTTCTTCGACAAGATGTCGTAATCGAGCCCGAGTGTCGTCATCAGGCCGGGCCGGAAATTTTCGAGCATCACGTCGCACTGACCGATCAGTTCTTCAGCGGCTGCATGGCCTTCGGGCGTGTTGATATCGAGCACGACGCTCTTCTTGTTGCGATTGAACGTGCGGAAAAAGCCAATGCCCAGTCCCGGCAACCTGCGCGTCTTGTCGCCGCCCGGCGGCTCGATCTTGATGACCTCCGCACCGAGATCCGCGAGGATCATCCCGCATGTCGGGCCCATGACCATGTGAGTGAATTCGATGACGCGCACGCCGTCGAGAGGCAGTCGAGTGGAAGCGTTCATGGCGGCCCTCAGGCAATAGCAGTGTGATTAGCAAAGGTTTTGGGCAAGCCCGCGAGCCACAACGAGCCGCGCAGCGTTTCGTCCGGCAGCCAGCGCGCGACCTTCGCACGCAACGCGAGAAGCCGTTCGATGTCGATGCCCGTTTCGATGCCCATGTCCGCGAGCATGAACGCGAGGTCTTCGCTCGACGCATTGCCGCTCGCGCCCGGCGCATGCGGACAGCCGCCGATACCCGCGAGCGTCGCATCGAAGCGCGCCACGCCCGCTTCCAGCGCCGCATAGACGTTCGCGAGCGCGAGGCCGCGCGTGTCGTGGAAATGGCCGCAGCAGAAGCGCTCGCCCGCGATGCGCCGCGCCTTCTCGAACAGATCGCGCACGGCGGCCGGGCTCGCATAGCCGACGGTGTCCGCGATGCTCACGCAATCCGCGCCTGCATCGAGCAGCGCCTGCATGCAACGCAGCACGTCGGACGGATCGACGGCGCCCTGAATCGTGCAGCCGAACGCCGTGCCGATGCCGCCTTCGATCCGCGTCTTCGAACCCGCAGCGTCGCGCGCCGCCCGCATACGCGCGACGTCGGCGATCACTTCGTCAGGCGTCTTGCGCAGATTCGCGAGGCTGTGGGCGCGACTCGCCGAGAGCGGCACGAGCATCAGGTCGGCGCGTGAATCGATGGCGCGCTCGGCGCCTTTCAGGTTCGGCACGAGCACCGACACGCGCAAATCCGGCAGGGTCTTCGCGTACGCGACGAGTTCCGCCGTATCGGCCAGTTGCGGCAACAGACGGGCGGGCACGAACGAACCGACTTCGATTTCGCGCTGACCGGCGGCATACGCATCGGCGATCCATTCGATTTTCCGTTGCGTCGGAAGAATGGTCTGGATGCTTTGCAGCCCGTCGCGCAAGCCGACTTCGCGGATCACGACGCTCGATGGGAATGGGGGCATGGAAGGTGTCTCCAGTGTCGACAGGAGTTAGCGCTTCAGCGCTTACTTCTGTCCCATGCAACAAAGTTGCGTGCGTGCCGGTCGTGGTCATGCCGGCGTTGTGCTAACTTTAGACATTCCATCCGATACATAAAGCGCTATTTTGGAAGCGCCAGGTTTCCGAAACGGAAACCCACAAGGAGACGCAGCGCATGCGCGACATCGACCTGAAAACCTTGCGGCTCGTGGTGGCCGTGTGCGAGCACAAGAACATGGCGCGCGCAGCGCACGACCAGCACATCGAGCCTTCCGCCGTCAGCAAGCGGATCGCGCAACTGGAAAGCGATCTGGGCGTGCCGCTGTTCACGCGCTCGCGGCGTGGCGTGCAACCCACACCTGCCGGCGTCGCGCTGCTCGAACATGCGCGCAGCGTGCTGTTTACGATGGACCGGATTGCCAGCGACGTCGCCGCGTTCGGCAGCGGCCTGCGCGGCAGCGTGAGCGTATGCGCGTCGGCATCGGCGATTGCGGAAAGCCTGCTCGACGATGTCGCGTCGTTCATGAGCATGCCCGCGCATGAAAACATTCGCGTGCATGTCGAAGAGTGGCTGTCGCACGATCTCGTGCGGCGCTTGCGCGAAGGCGCCGCGTCCGTCGGTGTTTGCTGGGACAACGTGGATCTCGAAGGACTGAAGCATCGGCCGTATCGCGAGGACCGGCTCGCGCTCGCCGTGCATCCCGATCATCCGCTGGCGAAGCGCTCGACGCTCCGCTTCACCGAAACGCTCGGCTACGAGCACGTCGGACTGCCGCCGACGACATCCGTGCACATGATGCTGCAGCGCGCCGCGGCACGCGCGGGCGGCACGGTGTCTTACCGGGCCGTGGTATCGAATTTCGATGCCGCGTTTCGCGTGGTGGCCGCGAAGCTCGGCATCAGCGTGATTCCGCAGGTGGTCGGCGACACCTACGCGCGCATTCTCGACGTGCGCGTCATTCCGTTGACGGACGAATGGGCGAAGCGGAATTTCGTGGTCTGCTTTCGCGATTTCGAATCGCTACAGCCTGCCGCGCAGCGCATGGTGGATCATCTCGTCGAGCGCGCGCGGAGCACGCACGCGCCACGATGAAATGCGCATCAGCGTGCCGTGCGCGCCGCGACGGCAGGCCGCGCAGGCGCAACATCGAGCCGCCGGAACACGAGCGCCGACAGCAGCGTGATCACGCCGACGCAAACGAAGCTCAGCATGAATCCCGTCGACGCCGAGCCCAAGCCCGTCGAAAACAGGTTGACCAGCCCGCCGCCGATCGACACGCCCAGCGCGATCGCCAGCATCTGCACCATCGAAAACAGGCTGTTGCCGCTGCCTGCATCCGCATGCGACAGGCCCTTGAGGGTCACGCTGTTCATCGCGGCGAACTGCATCGAGTTGGCCGCGCCGAACACGGCGAGCAGCGCGATTTCCAGCAGCGGCGTCGACTGTTTCGACACGAGCGCGAACGCGATGATCGTCGAGCCGACAATCATCGTATTGACGAGCAGAAACGCCGAATAGCCGAAGCGCTTGATGAGCGGCGCGATCCATCGCTTCGACACGGTGCCGGCGATGGCGGCGGGCAGCATCATCAGCCCCGAGCGCAGCGGCGAATAGCCAAGCTGCACCTGCATGAGCAGCGGCAGCATGAACGGCACCGCACTCGATCCGATCCGGCACAGCAGGTTGCCGATCAGACCGACGCTGAAATTCGGTTCGCTGAATAGCGCGAGCCTGAACAGCGGCCGCGCGCTGGAGCGTGCATGCGGAATGTAAGCCAGCGCCGCGACGACGCCCGCCATCGCAAGACCCACCGACCATTCGACACGATAGGTGCTCATCGGCGGATCGATCGCGAGCGACAGCAGGATCATCGCAAGCGACAGTAGAGCGCAGCCGATGAAATCGAACGGCGGCGGGTGGCTTGCGTTGTCGTGCGGCAGAAAGCGCTGCACGGCGATCAGCCCGATTGCGCCGACGGGCACGTTGACGAGGAAAATCCAGTGCCACGAAATGGCTTGCGTGAGCCAGCCGCCCAGCGTCGGCCCGACGATCGGCCCGACCTGCCCCGCAATCGAAACGAAGGCAAGCGCCGATACGTACTGCTCGCCCGGCACGCTGCGCAACACGGCAAGCCGCCCGATAGGCAACAGCATCGAACCGCCGACGCCTTGCAGCACGCGCGCAATGACGAGTTGATCCAGCGTGTGCGCGCACGCGCAGCACACCGAGCCAAGCACGAACACGAGAATCGCGGCGAGGTACACGCGGCGCGTGCCGAAGCGGTCGGCGAACCAGCCTGAGGCGGGTGTGAGAAGCGCCATCGTCAGCGAGTACGAGACGACGACGGGTTGCATGGCGAGCGGCGACGCGTGCAGGCTTTGCGCCATCGAAGGCAGAGCAGTGTTGACGATGGTCGTGTCGAGCGCCTGCATGAAGAATGCAGCGGCGACGATCCAGAGCAGTGCGGTGTGTGAGGAATCGCGGGTCATGATGATGTTCGGAGAGGCGCGGCGGAAGCCTAAAACACGGCATTGCCATCACAGCGCCTCGGAAACGGGCGTTTCGCCGAACCGGCGATCGGGCCGATTCGTCCAGATCCAAATGCAGCGTTCATGGTATCGGTTTCACCGGCAATCGGGAAGTCACCTGAAGGTGTTGATTGTCATCGCCGTACGCAGACACGCGATTTATCCCAATTCATGCCTTTGGAATATAAGCGTGTGGCAACAGCATGCCCTGACTTTGCTGCCTTCCAGAAAAATATGGCCGCACTTGGCCTGCCCGCACCGAAGAGTCTTTTCGGAAACGGTGCAAACGGCAACTGCAAACGTCGCTGCAATGCTTGACGGATTTAAGTCGGTCGGTACGCGCGCGACCATGTCCGAAATCATCGGCGATCGCATTAACATTTACATGGCACGCGGCGTAGGCTTTTACCAACTCTGGACCAGACGACACGCACGTTCCCGCCGGCCCTTCCGCCGCAGAGACAGGCCAGGTGGTTTGCGCAATGCGAGCATTAGAGGGATATCGCAAGTTATTATTTTGTAAGCGCAGTGCTCGCGCGAAGAACAAGCAAAAGCTCGGACAATTCGATTCTTGATGTCATATCGTTCTTCTACATCTGAAAATCCAAGCCCCCTGAGCCGATAGCGAGTCTTACCGACTTTCTGTTTTGTTGCTCATTAGATGGATTAATACTCAAGTTTTCAGTTCTGCATCCGTTTACATCTATAGCGCGAGTCCGCCGTGTAACTCATGGCTGGCAAATACGCATTATCTTGTCCGGTGGCGATGTGAAAAGGGACAAGGACTGCTTCAGCGGTGGATTCGTGCTTTTCTACAATCTATAAACGGAGTGCGCGACGGAAGAGAGTCCGTCCGGATTGAACATGAACACGAAAATACAGACCCCGTTCCTGCTTTCCCTTATCGCAACTGTTGCACTGACCGCTTGTGGTGGCGGTGGCGGAGATTCCTCGACCGCAAGCAAATCGACGACGCCGGCTCCTACGTCGACACCCGCCAGCACGCCCTCGCCCACCCCCGTTGTGGACGGCGAATCGCTGCCCGATCTGGCGCATCCGCAAACGGGTTCAACAGCCGATGCGGGCAATGGACTCGAAGGCATCTGGTCCACATCCGGTACCAGTCACACGTACGCGACCATCGACCCGACAAATAATCTTCAATACGTCGATGGTATCGCGACTATTGCGACAACCGAGTTCTTCGGTTCGATTGTGCCAACGAGTTCAACGTGGGTGCTCAATACCGGCGTCAAATATTCCGGGGGATTCTTCTACACGGCCTCATCGGGCAGCGGCGCGTTTGCGGCCAAACAGACGTTTAGCGGCAGTTACGTTGCAAACGGCACCACGGCGAACCTCGCCTGGAACTACGACGCGGCGAATGCACTTGCAGTGACCCAATCAAGTGTCACCGGTACCTGGACAGAGACTAACACCTCGCTGACCGTGGACAATGCAGGTGCGGTATCCGGAACGATGTCGAACTGCCCTGTGTCAGGCACGCTTGTGCTGACAACGCCGTTGTCGAACAAGAACCTGTACACGTTTACGGTGACCGTAAGCGGGACGGCGAGCTCGTGTTCGGCTCCGTCGGGAACAACCTTTAATGGTCAGGCAGCAATCGTGTTCCTGCCGATTTCGGGTAGCAGCTTATACAAGCGGACAATTTTTTACGCGGCCAAGACAGCGGACAACTCCCGATATGCGATTGGGCAGGTGGCGAAGCCGTAAGGTTAGCGGCTATTTCACCTGAGTCCAGGATCAGGCTGTTGTTCTCTTCCACACAGTTGTTGGGAGTGAAAGTGTTCAACAGCCTGCCTGCCGTTGTCGAATCGGCTCCTGAAGGAGATCTGGTGCCGCCACTGGCGATATCTTTTCAGAATTGAGCTGTCATCTGAAATCCTACTGTTACGCGAGCCGTTGGAAACCCGTCCGGCTTGTAAATGGGCGTGCCCGCAAACAGATCGTACGCAAACCCGGCGACACGCGTTGGCAAGCTGCCGCGAATGCCGATGACTGCGCCCGCCAGTTGGGTCCCGGCGAGAAATGCCGTGTTCTGACCGTAGACGTGTCCATAGTCGATTCCGGCATACAGTGCTTGCCCCGTCTGTCCAATCGCCCATTGCAGTTCATTGCGCCAGTAAAACCCCTTTTCCGCCGCGAGCATCGTCTCGCCATCGAAACCGCGAACCGTATAGCGGCTGCCGATAGTCAGGTCGTCGATATAGAACAAGGTGTCGTTCGTGAACTGGCCGTGCACTGTGCTCACGTAACGGAAGTTCTGCTTTGCAACGGCGAAGGGTACGGAAAGATTCGCGTCGACCACGGCCATATGGAAGCGATACGTCGGACCATCAGGATACGGATCTGAAGTCGCGCCCAGACCGCCGACGCCCTGACGATACGCAAGCGTGCCGTCGAATTGCGCAGCACCAAAGTAATGACGATCAGTCAGGCCAGCTTCGATGAAGGTGTTGTCGCGCTTCTGCGTCGGAATGCTTGTGTCGTCGATAAAGCTTTCGCCGAAGCGCTTCGATAACTGAAGCTGCATGCCGAACACATCGTTCTGGCTGCGAGAGAGAACGCGCGCCAGCCTGAACGCTGCAGTCTGCGAATTGCCGCTCGACACAAACGTCTGGTTCACGCCGGCGATCTGCTCGTAGTAGGTATTGGTATTGCCCGAGAGCGTCGCTGTCCAGTAACCCCATGGCACGGAGTAAGAGCCATTGAATCCGTGCGAGCCCAAATGTTTATCGCCCAACTCGAGATCCTGATTAGCGCTCAGTGCAAGCACGTCGTTAAGACCCAGTGGATTGTCGAGGCCCAGGCTCAGATTGCCCTGCAGTTTGCCCGTCGCGCGCGTGCCCGAGTTGTCGACGGATACGACGACATTCCATGGCTTCGTGCGCTTCACGTCGATCACCACATCGCTTTCTCCAGGCGATGAAGTTGGCTCGACCTTCATGTTAACGTCCTGACTCGCGACGCGCTTCATCTGTTCGAGGCCCTGTTCCAGGTCGCGCAGATTCAGCATATCGCCGTCGCGAGCGGGGAATGCAGATTTCCATGTCCCGCGCGTGTCCGGATTCGCGAAACGAAGATGACGGACGACTCCGGGTACGAGTGCGACTGCCAGCGTGCCTTTCGATACGTCCTGCTCGGGCAGTAACACGCGGGTCGTGACGTAACCGCGACTCAGGATGAGTTGCTGCACGCCCTTGGTGAGAATGTCGAAGCCCTGCTTTCCGATGCATTGGCCCGCGTAGTGATTGAGCCATTCCCGCGCGAATGCAAAGCGGTCGAGTGGCAACGCTGATGCGCCCTGCTTGCGGATCGCGTCGGGTAATGTGTCGGGCACGTCGAGCGCGAACGTATCGATGCGAAAGCATGGTGATTCGGTTGGAAGCACGGGATAGCCGTCGGCTTTCGGTGCCGTCGAGCGTACTGCCGGCGCGTTGACCGCCTGGGCTCGCTGTTGTGCGTCGCGTTGCTGCTGCACCTGCTGGTTCTGTTCAGCGCTCGCGCGTGCGGCGGCAGCTGTGTCCGCAGGAGTTGGCGCCTGCTGCGCCTGGCCCGTTAGTGATATCAAGGCTGTGAGCGGGAGTGCCGCCAGCCTCTTTCTGGTTTTCATTACTTGCGTGTATGGCGTGTAGCGGAAAGGCGGGAGATACGTGTGCCCGCCTTATCTCTGCGTCGTTCAGGGACCAGTCTTGACGGGCCGGGCGGCTCGCACGGCGTCATCTTCCGGGCATTTCGATGCAGGTGACAGCTTCACGGGTTCGTCCATGCCGTGACCATCGATGCGGCGAGCCGAAAGCCAGCACTGTCTGCCGTTGGAATCCTGGAAGACGTCGTAGTCCTGGCCTGCGACAGGTGTGAAGGTCATCGCAGGCGGTGAGCAGGAGTAGGAAACCGTCCCCGTCGACGACTGCACATTCGACGAAATCGTGAGTGGCTTTCCTGCTTCAACGACGTATTCCTTGATCATGTCTTTGAAGTTCAAACCCTCGACACGCATGAAGGGACGCGGACTGGATGACATACCGATGGTCACGCTATGTGACGAATACTTCCATGCAGCGAGGTATCCGTCATCCACCCGGACTGCATCAGGGTCATTCTCCCAGGCACTGCGGTAGCAGACGCTGTTCGGGCGGAACGACGTGCTTTTCGTGCCGTTTCCGGTTAGAAATCGGATGCGAGATGAAACCGCTGGATCGTAGCTCGGACTTGTTTCCGTAACGTGATGCGCGGGTTGGACAAACGTGCATGCTGAGACCGAAACGATGACAGCTACTGTGAAGAGCGCCGCTGCTGCTCTGTGCGATTCTAAATACATTATTCTTCCCCGAAACTTGGTTTATTTGTATAAAGCGGCTTAGAAATTGGGTCACTTTGACGTCGTGCGAGCGTCATTCGCTTCGACATTGACGTAAGAACAGTCCGTGTCGGCAGCGGAACAGAACAACTGGCGATGCTCACATGCCCGCGCTATCCCAATGTCAGAAACGATCGATTAACTTACTTTACGACGCCAAACTCGTCTGCACTTAGATCGCAGCCAGGTAAGTGCCTGATGACACCGTAATCCACGCGCGACAAAGTCGCAGTACAAAGGAAAGATTCTTGCTCGCAAGGATGCGCTCCGAGTCGTAGTCTTCGCAGCGCCGCCCATTCTTTTTCATCGTGGGTAATTGATTAATCTACGGCAACATCGAGCGATTCTTTAAGCGGCTTTAGCGAAATTTGATGCAAGCAATACCGGCTTGCTGTGGGCGCAATTCCTTTACCGTGACCGGTTTGACCGGCAGACCATCTGCATCGACCTCCACCACACTCACGATGCATTGTCGGTCATGTATGTGCATCATCGACTGCAGGAAAGGGACACCCGGATTGGATGGCTTGTGACCCTCCACCGCCACCAGCCGGTAATGAACGTCTCTCTGCGGCGTGAACGTAGCAGGCAGCATGCATACGTTCTCCTCGTAGGAGATCACAAGCGGCTTGTCAGGGACAACCTTCACCGGCATCGCACCTGGGCTTCCGTCGACGTAGGTCTTACCTGTGTAACAACCTTTCTCGTTCAAAGTCAGAAGGTAGACGGCCTTGCTTTGAATCTGAAGTTCTGCGGATGGCTCCGAGTCCTTGGGGAAAGGATACGGATGGCCTACGGTGCTGCATCCGGCAAGTAGAGCGAGCGCATATCCGGCGAGTACTGTCTTTGGCGTGTTATGCATCTCTATTCGTATTTGAGTTCAAGCGAGTATTTACCGGCCTCGACATCGACAGTAAATTTGCATCTTTTCCATCGTGGCTGATTCTTTGCAACGAAGAAGCGTCGATGCTCGACAAGCAGCTTGAGTAACTGACGATTCACGTTAGCACCGCCGGTAAACCACGACTCGTTACCGATACCGTCTACGAAGTCGAAAGCAAATTGCGCGCGATCGTCTTCGTCACTCAGGTCCGCTTGCATCACGATGATTTTTGCTTCGTCTGGCGCTGCCGAATAAAGCAACTGCCCGATCTCGTTGCAAATCTGAACGTCCCTGCTGTCCATCACTTACCTCCCGATGCGCTTTTTAAATGCCGTTACACCGTCCACTCCGTAACGAAGTTGCATGCGGCACATCATATTCATAAATAAATTCAGCCATTTGAAATTCTCAATGAAATCGGTTTTCAAACGATAGCTAAATCTTCTAGAAACCGATAAGGATCGACATAGTGAGACAGAGGCGAAACCGGCAACCACTCGTCAGGAATCCAAGGAGAATTGACTTTCAATTTGAATCCATGTCGCCATGCGATTTTCGCGTAAATGACCGCGTGTGTACCGATCAACTTCTCCGTAAAACCAAACGCTTGTTCGCTATTACGCACTTTTGCGATTTTTGGTGACGTCAGTTCTTGTAGAACGGATTCCATGCCATCGACGTCGTGCCGTGACAAAGCAAGGTAGAAGCGATGATCGATCTCATATTTCTTCATCTTTGCTGCCGAATGGCCGATGACACTGAGGCTACGCTCCTCGAGTGCTTTCCATTCGCCTCTCAGTGCCAGTAGCGCCTGGTACGCGTGGAACTCCGCCGTTCTTGAATCACTTACCTTTCCCATATCAAAGGAAAGGTCGTTGTGCATAAACCACTGAATCAGCGCCTCGTTGTCGGACATCAATGGCATCAATAGCAGGTATGCCGGAAACCAGCGCCCGGGGTTCCGCTTGAACTGCACGTATTCCAGCTTCCCGCTCACATAGGACCATTGCTTGAACAATTCCAGATCACCGTTCAAATACCACGATGTCAGCGCGGTTGCCGAGGCATGCGATGCCAACCTTAACAAGCAAAAGTCAGGATCCCCTTTGGCTCCGTCGATAATGCTGAGAAAAAAATCCAGCTTTTCAGAGAGGGCCCGCTGATGCGCCTGTACATGCTTGATTCCTTGCTGGATCATCGTCGCTTCGTTCATTGTCGGCTTCATCTCTCGCTTAACGAATGTTGATTTTCACTGGAACAGCAATAATCTGTCCCGTTGTCTTGTCGACGCCTGCGATGGCGGTGGTCAGCGTACCCGTTGCCTGTGCGCGCTCGATCGCCTGATAGGCCGGCGACATTGGATCCAGCTTGTTCAAAACGGCATCGATCCATTCTTTTGAAAGCTGCATGTTCCCACCAGCACCGTCTGGCGATAGTTTAAATGTCCCGTTGTTTATCTGCTTGCTGTCGATAACCAACGTGACATCCCCGGAAGCACTTTCGAATACGTGATCGAAACCGTTGTTCGCGCCATACTTCCCCCCCGATAAGACCGTGTACCCTTCGCTCGCTCCAATCGAATTGATCAACTTCTCAGTCAACCGACCCTCACGGTCACCGTCCCGGAGAATCGTTTGTACGAGAGCTTGCTGCTCCGAGGTCTGCGCAGCCAAGACACAACTGCTCTGACAGACCTTGGTTGCGTTAACGTACCCTGAAGCAGTGGGCGAAACGGCGCTGGTATCTCCAAGACCTGCTAATCCCTTCGCACTCCCCGTGTGACTGGCTACGGCTCCGGCCGTCGACGCCCCTGCCTGAGCAACAGAGTCCGCCGCCTTGCCTCCGCTCACCCCCAGTCTTCCCAATGCACCGGCGATATCACCCGCCAGCGCAGGAGCACTGACGAATCCAAGCACCTCGATCAATGTGGACTGGTCGGCCTGCGCCAGCTTTGCACGCTGCCATTCAGCGCTTGTCACACCGCTCAGAAGCTGTTGCTCTTGTGCTTCGATCTGCTGCTTTTTCGCTGGATCATCTCCATACAACGCTTTCTCCTGCTGCAGAGCCTGGATTGCGGATGTAACCTCGTCGACTTTTGCCCCACAGGAATATGCATCGGCGCACGGTTGCTGCGCCAACTTCAACACATCGGAATATTGTTTCTGTCCGTTTGCGCTCGGATTTTGAGTTCCCCAGCGAGCCTGTTGCTCTGGCGTCATGGATCCGTCGGCATTTCCGCCCCACAACGGGTGAGCGCGCTCTTCCGGAGTGGCATCAAAGATCCCTGGTGCCGCATTTTGAGCAATGAATTGCTTTGCCTTTTCATCACTGCCTCCCGTGCTCTGTGCATAGTTGTCCACGATGGCGTATCCCGCCGACAGCAAACTTCGGTACGCGTCTTCCTCACTGATATCGCGACCAGTCTGAGATTTATAGAAATCCGCGTACTTCTTCGCGTTCGCCTTAGCCCAGTCTCTTTCTGACTGGTGTAGTTGTCGGTTGTACAGGTCCGCCCCGAGCGCACCGTTCGCCCCACTCATCGCACCGCCGGCACCGCCCAGCGCGCCCCCTGCCAGCGCGCCCGCAAGCCCCGACGCTATGTTCGAAGCCAGACTGCCACCCGCTGAATCGCCCATTGCGCCGGCTACCGCGTTGCCGGCGATGTCGCCCGCAACGGTGCCGCCCACCGCACCCGCCACGTTGCCCCCGCCCAACGCGGCGCCTACGCCAGCGATAGCGGCATGCGCCGCGATTCGAGCAGCGCCGTCATTGCCCCAGAGCGCGAGTTGCTGATTCGCCGTGTCGAGATCGGCCTGTGCCTGAGCTGCGGCCTTGGTGTCACCCGCAGCTATTGCCGCATCTTTTGCCTCTTGCGCTTTCTCGGCCCTTTTCGCTGCGTCGTCTTCGAGCTTCGTCGCAATATCCCCGACAACCTGCATCCCGACCTGTACGGCGCCCTGCTGAACCGCCATGTCGTTTTGCACTTTCTGGGCATCGAACGTGTTCTTCACCGCGCCATCGTTCGCACTTGCAGCGTCACGGCTTAGACCCGCCGTGCTGTCGTGACCAGTCCCAGCATCGCCGCGCACCACGATCGTTCCCGCACTCACCGCAGCGTACGTCGTTCCGGACTGACTGCCGCTCACTCCGGCCATACCGAAACCGGACGGCCCGAGTTGATTGGGACTTGCGCCTGCGACACCGTTAGGCTGGACGGGTGCGCTGAACGTCGTGCCTTGCGGCGCGCTCTTGCCTGCTGCTCCGCTCACGCTAAGGCCCAGCGTCGCCCCGGAGTAGTCGGACGTGTTCTCCAGGTTCGTGTAGCCGAACGTCTGCGTCGACAATACATTCTTGTCTGCCGTCGCCGTGCTTCCAATCACCCCGCCGTCGAGCTGCGTGTGATTGCCAACCTGGACGTTGAACCCACCGCTGCCAGCATAGATACCGCTCTGCTGATCGACCGAGCGGTAGTTGTCCTTGATCCATTGATCACTGACACTTGCGCTTCCGCTAACCGTCGTGCCATAGCAGATCGGCGGCACGCAGATGCTCATGTTGAATCCGCCGCTCACCTGTTTGCTGTCGTAGGTATTGGTGTCCTGCACACTCTGGATGTTCAGGTCACGACCGACATTCGCATCGACCGTTTTGCCCGAAACTTCCGCGCCACGCAGGTTCGTATCGCGCCCGCTCGTAATGGACAGATTGTCGGCAGCGGCAATCTGGGTATCGCGATTCGTTACGCTGTCGCCATTCGCATGGCCCTTGGCCGCACTTGCTGCGAGTTCGATGGTGAAGCCGTTCTGCTGTCCGCCCAGTGCGAATCCGACGCCGATGCTCGCATTACTGCTGCTATTGCTACTTGACTGATGCGTCAGATCCTGGGCGCTTTGGAGGTTGATGTCCCGTGCTGCGTTGAGCACGACGTCGTTGCCGGAAATCAGCGTGCCGCGAGAATTGATGTCCCCATCCTCAGCAAACCCGTGGGCATCCTTCGCGCCGCTGCCAGTTGCCACCAGTTTCACGGTGCCGCCCGCGTCGAGCGTGCTGCCACTCGTCGCAATCGAGCTTTGCTGCGATTCGCTATGGCTACTGCCCCCGCCGATGCTCACTGTCGCCTTTACGAGCGCCTGATTGCTCTTGCCCGAACTCGCAAACTGCTCCGCTGCGTTGACGGCGTCGTAGGTGGCCAACGCCGCCTTCGCGTCATCCAGCGCACTCAAGCGCGAATCGCTCGACCGGTTCGGACCTGTCGCCTGATTGACGGCCGCAACTGCGTTGCCCGCCGCGCCGCCGAGCGCGAGCGTCACGCCATACTGGCTCGCGCTCTGGCTGAGGCTGCTTTGCTGCGCATCGGTGCCCGGGTCAAGATTGAGGTTGGCACCGATTAGCGTCAGATCTTTACCTGCCGACAGGTCTGATCCCTGAACTGTCACGTCCCGCTTCGCATCCAGGGTCACATTGCCGCTCTGGCTCACGATCTGACTGCGGATCGTGCTTTGCGTCTGTCCGGCCTGATCCTGCATCGAATGGCTGTTCGCCACGCCGACCGAGAACCCCGTACCCGTGCTGTTGCTGCCCAGACTGCCGAACTGATGCCCGCTCTGCTCCTGATGGTTCGAATTGGTATCGGTGCCGGCGAGCACGTTGATCGACCCTTGACTGGCGATCAGATCGACGCCTTGCGTGCCGCTGATGCCCGAACCGATCACATCGATATCGCCTGTATGGCTCTTGACGATCACGCTGTTACCCCTGACAACCGTCGCGTTCTGCTGTGTCGAAGCAGACGCGCCATTCGATGCATTGCTGCTCGCGTTGTAAGGCGACGGGCTGATGCCGCTGCTGTTCGGCCCACCATTTACCCAGCGCGACAGGTCGCCGAGACTTGGACTTGCCAGTTGGAATCCCGTGCTGGAACTGCTCGACTGCATGCTTTGCTGGTATTGATCCGTCGACGCCTGGAAGATCACGCTGTGGTTCGCGTCGAACGTCGCTGTGCCGCCCGCCTGGATCAGTGATCCCGTCACGGTGATGTCACCGTCGATGGGCGCGCCACGCATGCTCACCGCACCGCCCGTAGCCGTCAGCGTCACGTTGCCGGCACCGCGAATGGTACTGCCCGTGTTCGTCACGCTGGAGACGTCGCTCGAACTCGAACTGCGGGTACTTCCATAAGACAGCGTGACGGACGGTGTATCGAGCGCACTGGCAGCAAGCTCATTGCCAATACCCTGCGCCCGCTTGAACGCCGTCCCGGAGTCGTTCGCCTTCGACAGGTTGCGAGCGGTGTCGAGCGGCGTGCCCGTAATACCAGCGGTGAAGCCGCTTGAGCGCGACTCCTGCTGCTGATGGACCTGCGCTTCATCGTGCGCGGGGTCGATCGTGATGTTCTGCGCGCGCAGGGCGATATTGCCCGTCGCGCCGGACACGTCGCCCGCCGCCTTGCCGGCAACGATGTCGCTGCCGCCGATGTGCATGTCGCCACCCGCGACGATCGATACGTTACCCTGCACGCTGCCGACCGTACTCCCCGAACCACTCTGCGTAACCGAGGTGCCCGAGTACGAAGACTTCACATCGCTCGATCCGACGGAGAAACCGATACCACCCGACCCCGACAACCCCGACTTGTGCTCGTGATGGTACGAGCTCTCTTCGTTGGTTTCCGTTGCCGCGACGATATTTACATCGTGTCCGGCGTTCAGCGCGACATTGCCGGTCGCGGCGAGGGCGCTGCCCACTACGTTGAGATCGTTGCCTGCCTGCGCTGTGACTGATCCCGCCGATACCAGCGAGCCAACCGCCAGCGTCTGCTTCGAATGTGACGCATCTTCGGTTTCCTCGTGAGACATCAATCCCGAGTGACTGGTCTTCGACCAGCTGTCCGCGACGTGTGTCTCATCGACGAAGCCAAGCGTGATGTCGCCCGTCGCCGCCAGAGTGGCGCTGCCGCCACTTGTGGTCTTCCCATTCGCGTCGGTCGTGCCCGTCACAATCGTGGAGCCGAGCACGGTCAGATTGCCCTTGCTATCGATGGCGGCAGGCGCGTCGATTCCGGCGTAGGTCTTGAGCGCCGCGCGCGCCAGATCGGATTGCCCTGCGCCAACCGCTATGTTATTGCCAGCCTCTACGTTCGTGCCGCGAACCGCCTCGTCGTATGAAGACTTGCTGTAGTTGGCAATCGAGCCGCCCAGCGACGCTTCGCTATGAGAATGCGTGTCCTTCGATGCTGACAGCGTGAGGTCGCCGCCTGCGATGAGGGTGGCATCCTTCGACGCCCTCACGTTCGCATCGATGAAAGTCGCGTTCTGCCCAGCGACGGCGAGCAGCGTGCCGCCCGAAGCGATCTCGCTGCCGAGGCTTTGCGTCACGGTGTCGTGACCATAGCTTCTGCCGCCATCGGCCACGACGTCCTGCGACGTCGTAGCCGTATCGGTCTGCAGCGTCAGGTTGCGCCCGGCCCCGACAAGTGCGTCGCCGCCAGCCTGGATGTTCGCGCCCGTCAGCGTCACGTCGCGTCCCGCAACCACTGCGACGCTGCCTGTTGCGCTGATCGTCGCGACGGGTCCGACGACCGTGCCTGTCGCCGTCGACGTGAAGTCGCCATCCCGCAATGTTCTGGACACGCTAGCCGTCTGGGTCTCGCTGATGACATCGCGACCCGCCTGCACGATCACGTCCGCGCCGCCGATGCGCCCGCCGACGTTGCGCACATCCTGAACCGCCGACACGGTCGTCGTCCCGGCACTGCCGATCACGCCGCTATTCGTAATGTTATTGCCGATGATCGTGGTCGCCACATCGCTGACAATATGGCCACTGTTGTTCACATCGCCGCTCGCGTTCAGGCTCACGCTGTTGCCGGCGACGAGCGCGCCGCTTGCCGAAAGGTCAACCGTATCCGACTGCGCAAGATACACCTGCGGCACGAGCACGCTCTGATGCGAACCGTCTGGCAACGTCACGTCCTGCGAGACGAGCCACACCATATCGGTTGTGAGTTGCGACATCTGTTCGGGCGTCAGCGCAACGCCCGCTGTCAGCCCGAATTCCTTCGCATACTTCACGCCGTTGTTCATCAACGCCGTGTATTCGTCGAGGTTGTCCGTATAACCGGTGAGGAAGGTGCGGCCAGTCAACTGCGTGATCTGGTTGCGCACGAGCGTCTCTTCGTACATACCGTCGCCCACACGCTTCTCGACCTTCGAAGGATCGAGGTCAAGCTGGTTGAGCATGTAATCGCTCGATACGAAGTTCGTGTACTGGGTGAAGCGCGGGTCCGTCGCGACGAGATAGGTCGCGCCGGGTGCCGTGTTGTATTTGTACAGGCCATTCGACGGCAGCTTCAGATTGGGAATGCCGCCTGACAGACCACCCACTGTTTGCGGCCGGATCGGACCACCCGTCACGCCGCCCGCCTGTGCACCGCTCAACGACTGTGGATTGGCAGACTGCCCGGCGACTGAACCCGTCTGCGTTCCATTCTGCCCGCCCGGTTCGAGACGTCGCCCGACGTCGTGATGCCGAGCGCACCATTGCCCGCATGCTGGATCGAGCCGCTATCGTTGACGACGCTATTCGCCGCGACCGTCAAGCTGTTTGCATTCGATGAGACTGCGCCGCCCGTGTTGTCGAAAGCGCCGCCCGCGTGAATTGTCTGGTCCGTGGTGCCGTATTGTGTGAGCTTGCCGCCACGATTCGTCAGATTGCCGGCGGCCGACACGCTCAACGCATCGCCGTCGATGCTGCCGTTCGTGTTGTCGATGGATGCGGCGGATATACGGGTTGTCGTACTGGAAAGCGTGCCGCCGGTATTATCCAGCGCGCCCGCCGCAGACGCATCGAGCGCACCGCCGGCAGTGATATTGCCGGCGCGGTTATCGATTGACTGCGCCTGAACGTTTGCGTCGCTCGCCGCATTGAGTTGCCCCTGGTTCGACAGCGCTCCCGCCGATATCTGCAAGGCACCGTTCGTACCGATCACGCCACCAGAAGCGCCCGACGCTGTCGTCCCCGTCGCGTTGACCAATGCACCCGTAGTGGTCAGCGACATGCCATCGCCATTCAGCGACACGAGCCGGCCAGCGGTGTTGTCAATCGAACCCGCATTGACAGATGCACGCGCGGCCGACTGAATGACGCCAGTACGATTGTCGAGTGCGTGCGATGCGCTCAGATCGAGCGCCGACTGCGAGACGATCTGCCCGCCGACGTTCGAGACATCCGACGCGGCGAGTTGCATTGCGCCGCCGCTCGACAGCTTGCCCTGCGCAACGGACAGCGTACCGGCTGCGTTTGCGCTCAACGCGCCGCCTGCCACTGTCGTCGTGCCTGACAGGTCGATATCAGAACCGCTCGCATTGAGCGCGAGATTGCCGCTGCCAGCAACTGTGCCATCGCCGTTCACGCCTGCGCCTAGCGTACCGCCTGACTTGATGCTCGCTGCACTGAGGGACGCGCTTTGTTGCGCCGCGAGCGTCCCGCTGTTCGTGAGCGCGCCCGACGTGCTGGCACTAATGTTCTGCTGTGCGTATGTCGTGCCGCTGTTGTCGATGCCGTCCCGCGCATTCGCGCTGATGTTGCCCGTCGCGTTGGTTTGTCCGGCGAGCACCAGCTTGCCTTGTGTGGTCAGAACCAGATCGCCCGCCTGCGCGGCAAGCACACCCTTGTTCGACACGCCGACGCCGTTCTCCGTGCCGACCAGCACGATACGGTTCGCGTACATGCCGCCGAGACTGCTCACATCGATCGACACACCCGGCGCCGGGCCGTCGCCCGCGATGGGCGTGGCGTTGAGCGTATCGTGATCGACGCTGTTTGCGCCCGTCACGACATTGAGGTTCTTTGCATAGATCGCGGCGTTCGCCTGCACCGCGCGTGAAATCAGATCGACCTGGTCGACGTTCGACGCATTCAGGCCCGCACCCTGAATGCTGATGCTGCCGCCCGTTACGTTAAAGCCCGTCAGCGACCCATCGGGACCGTAGTTCGGCGTGCCTGTCGTCAGAATCGCGCGCGACGTGTTGATGAATCCGCCGCCATTCACCGATATTCCCGAGCCGTTCGCGATGACGACTTCAGCCCGGTTGCCCGCGACTTCAACATAACCGTTGATCTGGCTGGCCGCGCGGCTATTGACCTGATTGACGATGATCTTCGCGGACTGGTTCGCCCCGAAGTTCGGATTGCCGTTGATGTACCCCGCCTGCTGCGTGTTGACGATGGTGGGCGAGTTGTTCAGGACCACGCCCGCCTTCGGCACATCGAACTGCGTATAGCCGTTGATCGATACACCCGCTGCCGAAGGGCGCGTGACGTTGACCTGCTGGATGCCGTTCGCGGTCTGGATGACAGTCGGACGATGTGCGCCCGCGTTCGGATCGGCCACGACCTGCGCAAAGGCCGTCGCCAGCCCGAAAACGGTCAGGCCCGTTGCCGCCAGGACGGAGCGCAGTACCGCGCCGACAGCGGCGCGCGTCGCTGCCGACACGTCGCCCGTCGTTTCGCCCTGATTCTTTTTTCCCGTCGCAGCGGCGGTTTCCTCAACTGCGACGAGCATTCCCCGGAACCGGCTGAATACCAGCCGGTAAGCTCTCTTGTTCATTTTTTATGCGCTGCCGTAGTGCTAAAAGCGCGCGTAATGTATCAGATACATTTAGTAACAACTGTCAAACCGTGCAAGGTTGATGCGAGGGCGCAACATTTCATGCAAAGCGCATGATGGGCAAAACCGTGTCCGCGCGCGGGACGCGCGCCGCCCATGAACAGCGCGAGCCTGCCCGCATTGCCCAACGTCGTATTCATCGCGCTGGCGGCGAAGCGGCTCAGTCAGCCGCCGGGCACGCTCCTGGAATTGCTGCCAGGCAGCGATCCGAGCGGCAAATGGATGAGTGAATAGCTGGCGCTTCCGCTTCGCCTATCGACGCCCCTCTGCCGTCAATGCATCGAAGTCGATCGACGTCAGCTCGCCGATTCTTTCGATCGTAATGTCGGGGTCGGGATACTTCGCGATCTCTCTGGCATCGAGCGCATAGTGGCCCTGGCGCGGGAAGATCGTCGTCAGGCGGTCGCCCCATTGCTCCTTCATCGCGGTGAGGATGCGCAGCTTGTCGTCGACCATCACGTAGTGGCGCGCCGGATAATGGGCGATCACGTCGTCGAGCATCAGTTCCTTGTGAATGTAGATCAGCACGCGCCCTTCCACTTCGTCCCACAGGCCCGAGCGCGAAACCTTGCGCGGCTGGAACACGACGTCGCCATCGGAAAGGATCGCCGTCTTGCCGAACTCGCTCGCATAGCGCAGCGCATCGAGCGCACCGGGAAACACGCGGTTGGCAAACGGGTAATCGATCAGATAGCACGACATCAACAATAGCTGCGTGTCGTCGTCGTGCACGGTGCGATAGCGCTGCAACGCGCCGAGATAATCCGCATAGCCGAGCTCGCTGCGTAGATCCTCGAAGATCTGCCAGTAGCGCGCGCTATTTTCTTCGCCGAACTGCCGCGTCATGTGCGTGCGCAGGTCAGTCAGCACGTGATCGTTGTCGAGCAGCGTGTTATCGACGTCGAACAGAAAGACGACGTCGTTGTTTGATGGTGTGTTCATGCACGTTACCTCGCCTCGGTCGTCTGTGCCCGTCGAGCACGGTGGACGGCGCCGCGCCCGGGCGCAGATGCGCGCCGCGACACGTCGTCGTTTGCGCTAAGAGCCGCGAAGCGCGATGAAGTTCGCGACGGCCGGTATGCGCGATCAGCGCAAAGACTAGCACTGTCGATCGACGCGCGCCGCCGATGGTGCGTGCACGCGTTGCGCGGCCGCCCTTTGCCGGGTCGGCGCTTGCATGTTCAAGGAAAGGCGTATATCGCCGTGCGCCTGTAGACAGACGTTGCGCGGAAGGCGTCGGGGGCGCCGGGGGCGGCAGACAGTTAGTTGCGAATTAACGAACCACACGGTTGCCCCCGCCGATGAGCGTCCTCACCCGTGGTGAACCGCCGCCTGGCGCGCGTTCACGCAACCGCCGTCAGTCCGTCACCAGGCGCTCATCAGACGAAACCCCGCCGATCCGAGTATTGGTGTTTGCATCGATCGAATCGCGGCTGCCATCCAGACCCTTGCCGCGTCGCCAGCTGGCCGGCGGCATGCCGAACTCCCGCTTGAACGCGCGATTAAACGCCGCCTCCGATTCATACCCGACCTGCTCGGCCACTGCCGCCAGCGTCTGGTTCCCGTCCCGCAACGCCTGCGCTGCGACCTGCAGACGCCATCGGGCAAGGTACTGCATGGGCGGCTGGCCCAGCAGTTCCGTGAAGCGCTGCGCCAGCGCCGAACGCGAGAGGCCGACCTTGCGCGCGAGCTCTTCGACCGTCCAGCCATAGGCGGGTTGCGCGTGCAGCATGGCGAGCGCGCGGCCAACGAAACGATCGCCCACGCCCGCCAGCCAGCCCTTGCGATCCGCCGGCAGCGCCTCGATGCAACGTTGCACCGCCTTCACGAAAAGCAACTCCGAAAGCCGCGCCAGCACGATTGCGCTGCCGACGCGCCAGTCGGCCGCTTCGTTGGCCGCGAGCTTCAACGACGATTCGAGCCACGCCGATTGCGGATCGTTGCGCATGTCGACCTTGAAGAGTCGTGGCAATGCTGAAAGGACCGGATTCGTCAACGAATCGTCGCAGGCAAGAAAGCCGCAGATGATCCGCGTGTGCGCGCCACCGCCACCGTAGTTCAACGTCATCACTTCACCCGGCGAGGTACTCAGATACTTCGACATCAACTCGTCTGAAGGCGCGGGCTCGACGTCGAGTGAACTGCCCATCAGATGCGCTTCGCCTTGCGGCACGACAAGAAGTTCGCCCGCATCGACACGAATCGCAGAAGCAGGATCGTCAACAAGGGCAGCCCGGCAACTGCCTTCAGTGATGAGGTGATAGGACACGATGCGTTCGGCGCGCGGCAGAAACGTGGCGCACAGCTCCGATGTGACTTCCCCGACGACACACCAGGGTGCGGTTAAGTCGGCGTTTAGATACACCGCCCCTCCGAGACGCACCACGCGAAGGACATCCGAGAAAGCATCCATGACAGCGCCCATCAGTTTCGGCGTCCTGCGCAAAACATCTGGACGCCTGGTCATTCCTCGAACCAGCTTGCGTGCCGATACTGGCACTCACGCAATTCTGCAACAAAGAACGGTGAAGCGCTCATGAAATGTCGAACGAGCGGCCACCGCTTTATCCGGAGACAAACATGAGTCACGCGGATATCTATCGAGGCCAGTGCTTTTGCGGCGCCGTCCAGTTCACGTTGATTGGCAAGCCTGCGGGAATGGGCTATTGCCATTGCGAGTCGTGCCGCCGCTGGTCGGCCAGCCCGATCAATGCATTCACGCTGTGGAGCCCCGACGCTCTGTGCGTCACGCATGGTGCCGACGACATCAGCACGTACAACAAGACACCGCACAGTTATCGCAAGTGGTGCAGGTTGTGCGGTGGACATCTCTTCACGGTGCATCCGGGACTCGGCCTGATCGATGTCTATGCCGCGGTTGTAGACGACTTCCCCTATGCAGCGGGTGTGCACGTTCACTACCCCGAGTCCGTGCTCCCTATGAACGATGGCCTGCCAAAATTCAGGGACCTGCCTGGCGAAATGGGCGGCTCGGGCATCTCCGCAGTCGAGTAAACGTCGCGTAGCTGTCGCGTCTTCCAGATCAAGTCCGACTTGCCCGTTCGCCGCGCGGGCACGCTCGCAGCAGGCATTCGCGGCGTCATCCGACACGCAGCAGAACCATGCAATTGCGCATCGCTGCCCTGGCCTTTCAGGAGTTCTTCATGTCCGCTGTTGATTCCGCTCTCGCACCCGTTGCAGACTTCGCCGCCGTCAAGGTTCGCCAGCAGGCGGCCTGGTCGACGGGCAACTATGCCGTTGTCGGCACCACGCTGCAAATCGTTGGAGAGAACCTCTGCGAAGCGCTCGATATGCGTGCCGGTAGTCGCGTGCTCGACGTTGCCGCCGGTAACGGCAACGCGACGCTCGCCGCTGCGCGCCGCTATTGCGACGTCACGTCGACCGACTACGTCGCCTCGCTGCTCGATGCCGGCCGTGCGCGCGCGCAAGCCGAAGGGCTTGCCGTGCAGTTCCAGGAAGCGGACGCTGAAGCGCTCCCCTTCGCGGATGCCTCGTTCGACATCGTGATGTCGACCTTCGGCGTGATGTTCACACCAGACCAGCAGAAAGCGGCCGCCGAACTCGCGCGTGTTTGCAAACCGGGCGGACGGATCGGTCTCGCGAACTGGACACCGGAGAGTTTCATCGGACAGCTATTCAAGACGATCGGCAAGTACATCCCGCCGCCGGCAGGCGTGAAGTCGCCAGCACTCTGGGGCACGAAGGCACACGTCGAAGCGCTTTTCGGCGCCAACGCCCGGAACATCATCGCAGCGAGCCGCGATTTCACGTTCCGCTACCGGTCGCCTGAGCATTTCGTCGACGTGTTCCGCACCTTCTACGGGCCGATGAACAAGGCGTTTGCCGCACTCGAAGGCGAGCCGCAGGCGGCGTTTCTGCGCGACCTGATGACACTGATCGAGAGCCGTAACCGTTCGAACGACGCGACGCTCGTCCTGCCGAGCGAGTATCTCGAAGTCGTAGTGGAACGCGCATGAGTGGAGTCTGACGCCGGGCGTCCCGTCGATTCATCCGGACACCGCTTTTCCTGTATCGACTGACTTCGCTGCGCTTCGCGCGCGGCGAAGTCCCGCGATGCGCCGCGGCACGGCACACGTGTCTGTTTCAGTCCAACTTCCACTCAAGGTCTGTCGGCCGCGCGACGACGCTTCCGCCCGCCGCGAACCCGCAGAGGCAGCTGAAAGGTCCACCAGACAAGGCTTGCAGCAATGTGGCATGGACTCTGCGAGTACACGGCATTCATGCCGCTACGCAATCGGTCACACGATCGAACAGAGGACATCATGCTCATCTATTTATTCCAGTTGTTGAGAAAGGCACTCGACCGTGCTGAACATAGCCGCCGTGACGCGTACCTTGCAGCCTCGGTCGACATCGTCGAACTCGAACGCCGCATGCATGCGAGCGAATATGACTGAGGCACGCGCGCCGACGTCCCGATCCAACTTTCGAACTGTCTGAACAACATGGACATCACAGTCGCATCGCAATCCTCTTCATCCGTCACATCGGTGATCGCACTGCATTGCTCCGGCTCGGGAGCGGCGCAATGGCGCAAACTCGGCGAAGCCCTTGGCGCGCGTCACGCGTTCGTCGCGCCCGAGCACTACGGCTGCGACAGCACGGGGCCGTGGAGCGGCGAGCGCGCGTTCACGCTCGCCGACGAGGCCGCGAAGACACTGGGCATCATCGACGCATCGCGCGGCAAGGTGCATCTCGTCGGCCACTCGTATGGCGGTGGCGTGGCGTTGCGCGCGGCCGTCGAGCGGCCCGAGCGTATCGCGAGTCTGACGCTATACGAGCCCTCGGCGTTTCATCTGCTCAAGACGATGGGCTCATACGGAGCCCACGCGCTGGCGGAAATCGTCGCAATCTCGAAGCGCACCGCCGATGGCGTGAACTGTGGCGACTATCGGGGCGCGGCTGCTTCATTCGTCGATTACTGGGGCGGCCGGGGCGCATGGGAAGCATTGCGCCCCTCGGTGCAGGACGCACTCACGCGCTGGGCGCCGAAGGCGCCACTCGACTTTCGCGCGCTGCTCGACGAACGCACGCCCGCCAGCGCGTACACCGGTTTGCGTGTTCCGGCGCTGATCATGCGCGGCCAGCACGCGCCCATTCCGACCCGCGCCATTGCCGAGCGATTGCCGATGTTGCTGCCGGCGGCGCGACTTGCGATCGTCGAAGGGGCAGGACATATGGGCCCCGTCACGCACGCCGACAAGGTCAATGCGGCCATCGTGCGGCATATTGCGGAGGCAGATGCGATCGCTTGATCGCGCCGACGTCGACGCCGATATATCGATATCGATGTCGAGCTGCCGCGACCTGAAATACAAAGCGGCGCACGCGGCGCCGCTTCACACGACACAAGAAACATTCACGCTCAGGGCTGCCGTGCCTGCGCCGCTGCCGGACAATGCGGGTCCTTGCCCCAATGTCCATCGCAAACGCGCCAGCGGCACAGTTGCTCTTCGAAGAAACCGTGCTGGCCACATTCGTTGATGCGTTCGGCGAGCGTCGCTGTGGGATTGCCAGCCGCGCCCACTTTCTTCGCCGCGGCCTGGGCATCGGCGGGCTGGTCGGATCGGGTCGAAGCGGGCTTGGTGCGCGCGACGAGCGCGGCGAGCAGATCGGCATCGGAATCGTCCTTCGATTCCTGCTTGCCGTTCGGCTTCTTCGCGCGCGACGCCACGGCCGCTTTGCTTTCCTTCGAATGGCGCTCTTCCGCGAGCTGCCGCTTATCGTGTTTACCGTGCGCCGCTTTCGATGCCGTGTCGGCATGCTTCGAGCTCGCGGCACTGGCGGGCTTCGCAGTATCGTCGGTGTTCGTGCCTGACACGATTGCCGCTGATGCATGCTCGTCCGATGCGCCCGCACCATCCGCCAACGCACGCGACAACCGGCTGCCGTCGTCATTCGATGCCTGTGCGCGCGGCATATCCTTGCTCGCATCGTCAGCGGCGACGATGGTAGCGGGCGCCGCAGCCGGCACGGCGGAAGCCGACACACTCGCCGTCACACCGCTCGCGAGCCGGACGCTCGACGCCACGACAGTGGACGCTCCATTCGCCGCATCCTTCTGCGCGGCGGCCGCTGCAACCTTCGCCGCCGAAGCACGATGCTGCAACTGATAGGCACCCACACCACCCGCGGCGATCACCAGCGCCGCCACGACGAGGGGCAGCGCGCGCGAACGCTTCGGCTTCTGGTTCGCGGAAGGATCGACGCGTCCTTCGAGATTGGCAAGAATGCGCGAACCACCCGCTTGCCCATCTTTAGCCGGCTCGGATAGCAGACTGGGTGGGACTTTTGAGTTCGATTCAGGCGCACTCATTCACTGTCTCTTGGAAACTGGTTAATATTCGAGAGGAAAATGTGTAAAAGCCCCTCCTCGGGGCACGCCTGATTCTAAGATCAAGCATTACAAAAAACAATTGCCGCGAATTTCCGGGGTTTCCTTTGATTGCCGTCGCACTCGTCGTCTATTTCGCCATTGCTGTTCTACTTGCGGCAATCGTCCTATTGCCGCCAGTCCGTTTAACAATTCTTGGCGGCATAGCAGTTTGGCATGCGCGATTCATGCGGCGCGCATCAAATAACGTACTGAAAGCTAAAGCGCAATTAAGCTATTCGGCAAAAATGTCTCAAACGACAATTGCCGATATGCAAAACTTACTGGCACGCCGGCGCTTGCTGATTTTAACCACCACAGGTATTCTTGCGACGCCGCCATTAGTAGCCGTCGCATTACGCGGCAAACAGTTATTCCAGTTCGATGACGTTTCCAGGTCACCGGACGAAAAAATCGCCCAATTGCTCAATGGCGAACAGCTGGTGCCGCCTCCGCCGCTGCCGCCCGAAGCCTTTGCGACACAAGAGGTCGAGCAGATCCGGCCCGCGCTGAAAGACGCGAGCCGCGACTGGAATATGCTCGATGCCGATTTCCGGACGCGTCTGTTGCTCGTTTATAAAATCATGCGTGAGCAACATGGCTATGAGATGGCTTTACTGGAAGGTTACCGGAGTCCGGAAAGGCAAAACCGCCTTGCGCAAATGGGTAGCAATGTCACAAACGCAGCCGCATTCCAAAGCTATCATCAATACGGTCTCGCTGCCGACAATGCCTTTTTGCGCGATGGCAAGATCGTCATTTCCGAAAAAGATCCGTGGGCCATGCAAGGCTACCAGTTATACGGACAAGTCGCCGAGCAAGTGGGGCTGACCTGGGGCGGGCGATGGAAAATGATGGACCTCGGACACGTCGAATATCACAAGCCCGGTTTCGTGCTCGGCCGCAATCGATAAAATGTTAAATCGCACTTTTTACCCGCCATCCAACACATGAATTGCGGCATTTCCAATCTTACTCAAGACGCATTGAAACGATCGGTCGAATGATCGTTAAAGGCTGATTAAGCCGCATTAGACGTCTTTTCACACGCTATTCCTATCATCAAGACCTGACAGGCTTATGCAACGCTTCCTCAACGGGTTGACCTCCAGACGCACGCTGACCGTCATCGGCGTGCTCGCGCTAGCGGCCGTGCTATTCGCCGGCGCGGACTTCTTCCAGATCGATCCCGTTTGGCCGGCCATCGCGGTCGGCGCGCTGATTGCGCTATTGCTCGTCACGTGGCTCGTCAGACGCCTCCGCATTCGCCGCGCGAACAGCAAGCTCGGCGAGATGCTCGAACAACAGGCGCAAGCAGGCAGCGAAGCGACGGCCGCCGCGCCCGCGCGTGGCGCGGATCTCGACGTGCTGCGCACGCGTCTCGTCGACGCCGTGAAGACGATCAAGACGTCGAAGATCGGGCAAACGTCGGGCGGCTCGGCGCTCTACGAATTGCCGTGGTACATCGTGATCGGCAATCCCGCAGCGGGCAAGAGCAGCGCGGTGCTGAACTCGGGCCTGCAATTTCCGTTTGCCGACAAGAACGACGCCGTCGTGCATGGCATTGGCGGCACGCGAAACTGCGACTGGTTCTTCACCACGGAAGGCATACTGCTCGACACGGCGGGCCGCTATTCGGTGCATGAAGAAGACCGCACCGAATGGCTCGGCTTTCTTGGCCTGCTCAAACGTTTTCGTCCGAAGGCGCCCATCAACGGGATCATCGTCACCGCGAGCATTGCGGAACTGACGGGCAACAAGCCGGAGTTCGCGATCAACCTCGCGAAGAATCTGCGGCAGCGCGTGCAGGAACTGACCGACAAGCTCGAAGTATTCGCCCCCGTCTACGTGATGTTCACGAAGGCGGATCTGATCACCGGCTTCACGGAATTTTTCAGCGGCGGCGAGCGTCACGAGTACGACCGGGCGTGGGGCGCCACCCTGCCCTACCAGCCCGACGAGAAGCGCGATGTGGTCGCGCAGTTCGACGAGCACTTCGAAGAGCTCTACGAAGGCCTGAAAGAAATCAGCGTGGCACAACTGTCGATCAGCCGCGGCAACAAGCTCTCGCCCGGACAATTGAGCTTCCCGCTCGAATTCTCGACGATCAAGCCATCGCTGCGCGCGTTCATCGCCACGCTGTTCGAGAACAACCCGTTCCAGCACAAACCGATTTTTCGCGGCTTCTATTTCACGAGCGCGCTGCAGGAAGGCGAGACGAACAGCGCCGCCGCGCAGCGCATCGCCAATCGCTTCGGCCTCAGCCCGGACGCATTGCCGAAGCCTCACAGCACCTTTTCGAAGAACGGCTTCTTCCTGCGCGACCTGTTTTCAAAGGTCATTTTCGCGGACCGTCAGACGGTGCGGCAGTTCGCCAGTCCCGCCAAGACCCGCTTGCGTTATGCGACGTTCTTCAGCTTCGTCGTGATTTTGGCGCTTGCGCTGGGCGGCTGGACCTGGTCGACGATCGGCAACCAGCAACTCACCGCCAACGTGCAAGCCGACCTCGACAACGTCACGCGCATGCAGCAGGGCCGCAACGATCTGCAATCGCGCCTGCAAGCGATGGACGTGCTCGAAGACCGCATCGAGCAACTCGAACAGTTCCGCCGCGAGCGGCCGCTTTCCGTCTCGCTTGGCCTGTATCAGGGCGACCGCCTCGAACAGCGCCTGCTGACCGAGTACTACAACGGCATCAGGCAGATCATGCTGGCGCCCGTGTCGCAGAGCCTCGCGTCGTTCCTGAAGGACGTGGATGCGCATCCCGAGCAGCTCGCGCCGATGACGCACGCGCCCGACTCCGGCGCCATTCCCGTGTCCGCGCACACGGCGATGACGTCGGCGAATCAGGGCGGCCTCTACAGCGATGCGTCGCCGACCAACGTCGAGGATGCGTACAACGCGCTGAAGACCTATCTGATGCTCTCCGACAAGCGCCACGTCGAAACCGCGCATCTCACCGATCAGGTCGCACGCTTCTGGCGCGGCTGGCTCGAACAGAATCGCGGCAACATGCCGCGCGACGAGATGATCAAGAGCGCCGAACGGATGATCACGTTCTATCTGTCACGCGTGAGCGACGACGACTGGCCGATGATCGACGCGAATCTGTCGCTGGTCGACCAGACGCGCGACAACCTGCGCCGCGTGGTGCGCGGCATGCCCGCCCGCCAGCGCGTGTATGAAGAGATCAAGGCGCGCGCGTCGACGCGCTTCGCGCCGATGACGATTGCGCGCATCGTCGGTGAAAACAACACGGGGCTGATCGCAGGCAGCTATGCGATTCCGGGCACCTTCACGCGCGACGCGTGGTTCCAGTACGTGCAGCCCGCGATCCGCGACGCCGCGACGAAAGAGCTGCAGGCGAAGGACTGGGTGCTCAACACGTCCGCGCGTGACGACCTCACGCTCGAAGGCAGCCCCGAGCAGATCCAGAAGGCGCTGGTCGGCATGTACAAGACCGAGTATGCGCAGCACTGGCAGAAGTTCATGCAGGGCATTGCGGTGCAGAGTTTCGGCAACTTTAACCAGGCTGTCGAAGCCATGAACCGTCTCGGCGATCCGCAAGACTCGCCGATCCGCAAGGTACTCGAAACCGCGTATGAGCAAACCTCGTGGGACAACCCGTCGCTGGCGAATGTTGCCTTGAAGAGCGCGCAAGGCGGCGTCGTGAACTGGGTCAAGCAGTGGTTCTCGCGCACGCCCGCCTCGCAACTGAACGCGAACGTCGATATCAACGGCAAGCCTGTCGATCTCCCCATGGGCCCCGTCGGCGCGGATTTCGCGGGGCTCGCGCGCATTGCCGTGAAGAACGGCGACGTGTCGTTGCTGCGCGGCTATATGGACTCGCTGTCGAAGGTACGCACGCGCTTCAACGTGTTGAAGAACCAGGGCGATCCGGGTCCGGGCGCGCGTCAACTGATGCAGCAGACGCTCGACGGCAACGGCTCCGAACTCGCGGACTCGCTCAAGTACGTCGACGAACAGATGCTCACGGGCCTTACCGACGCGCAACGCAAGGCGCTGCGTCCGCTGCTCGTGCGTCCGCTGATGCAGGCGTATGCCGTGGTGATCCAGCCTGCCAGCGCCGAAGTCAACAAGGTCTGGAACGCGCAGGTGTATCAGCCGTTCCAGGCGTCGCTGGCGAGCAAGTATCCGTTTGCGGGCGACGCGAAGGTCGAGGCAGGCGCGAGCGAGATCGCGCAGATCTTCGGGCCCGATGGCGCCGTCGCGAAGTTCGTCGGCAGCACGCTCGGACCGCTCGCGGTGCGGCGCGGCGACACGCTCACGGCGCGCACGTGGGGCGACATGGGCCTCGCGCTGGCGCCCGACTTCACCAACGGCTTCGCGCGCTGGGTCGCGCCGCTTGCAGGCGGCGCGGCGGGCGGCGCACAGGGTGCATCGGAACCGCAGACGGTGTTCCAGATCCTGCCGCAGCCGAGCAGCGGCACGACGGAGTACACGGTGGCCATCGACGGCCAGCAACTGCGCTATCGCAACACGCCGCCGCAATGGACCAACTTCGTGTGGCCGAATCCTTCCGGCTCGCCGGGCGCGACGCTGTCGGCCACGACCTTCGACGGCCGCACCGTGCAACTCGTCAACGAGCCAGGACGCTATGGCCTCGAAAAGCTCATCAACACCGCGCAACGCTCGCGCCGCCCGGACGGCACCTTCGATCTCACGTGGACGCAAGGCAGCGTGAGCGTGTCGGTGAGCATGCGGATCATCAGCACGTCGCAGGCGACGGCAAGCGGCGACGCGCCTCAACAACAATCTCTGCGCGGCCTGAAGCTGCCTTCATCGATTGCCGATGTGGGTACGCCCACAGGCGCTGCGGCGACGGCCTCGACGGCCTCGACGCCCGCGGCCACGTCGCCGACGGCGACGGCAGCCGTTGCCGCCACCAACAACGGGAGCGCGCAATGAGCCAGACCGTGCAGGCGCAGATCGCCTATTTCGGCAAGATTCCGTCGCGCGGCGACTTCGTGAAGAGCGCGCACAATCCGCAGTTGCTGCAAACGCTCGACCGCTGGATCGCGCAAGCCATGGAACTGCTTGCGGAAGATCCGCGCTGGAAGATCGTCTATGAAAGCGCGAAGCCGATGCACTTCGCGTTTCTCGGCTCGCGCAGCAAGCTCGCCATCGCGGGTCATATGGTCGCGAGCCAGGATCAATCGGCGCGGCGCTTTCCGTTTCTCGCGGCCACGGCGCTCGAAGTGGACCGGCCGCTGGCGTTCTTCGCGCGCAGCCCGCTCGCCTTTGCACGGCTATGGTCGCGCGTTGCCACGCAGATGAAACCGCTGCTCGATTCGACGGAACCGGCGGGCGCATTGCAGGCGCTCGGCGAAACGCAAGTGCCGATCGAAATTGCGGGGCCGGGCAATCCGCATGACGGCACGTTCAACGACTTCGTCGAACATCAAACGCTGTCCGGTCTCGAACAGATGCTGCTCGCAAGCGGACACCCGGTGCGGCTGCGCGGCGCGATGCTCGCGCTCGGTTCGCTGCTGCGCCCCGTGATGACGAGCGGAACATCGCACCTCGAACGCGGTCTCACGTTGCCGTTACCGAGTGATCCGTTCTATCGTTCGCTGGTCGCCGCGTTCTGGCTCGAACTGATCGCGCCGTTCGTCGCGCATGCCGATTTCGAACTCGCCATTTTCATGGGCACCATCGCGCAACGGGAACGCCTCGTGATCGGCTTCAATGGCGCATCGGCGAAAACGCTGCACAGTGTCGTCGATCCGCAGGCGTACGCACAGCACAACATCGACATCGACGATCCCGAATGGATCGACGAACACGCACAAAACGACCATGGCATCAGCAAGCTCGTCAGTTACCTCGATCAACCGCAACTCTCGCTGCGTGTCAGCATCGACACGTTTCGCGAAGCGTTTGCAGGAGCCTGAGACCATGACGACGCGAATCAGGCGCAACGTGATCGCGGCGGCACTGCTCGCCGTAACGTCAAGCGGTGCAGCACTCGCCGACAATGCCGGCCCGGCGAACGTCACGCCCGTCGACAACAGCGGCGTCAAGATTCACACCACGGTTCTGCCCGCGCCCACGCCTGCCTCCGTGCCGAACGTGTCCGCGACCGCGTCCGCATCTGCAAGTCCTGTCGCGACGGGCGCCGTCAGATCCGCGCCGCCCGCGGCGAACGCGGTGCCGGGCCAGGTCGTCGTCGGCGGCAAGCTGCCCGATGAAGCCACCAAGGCAGCCGTGCTCGCGCGCTTGCGCGACACGTATGGCGCGGCGAACGTCGTCGATCAGATCGAAATCGGCGACGTCGCGACGCCGCCAAACTGGAGCGCGAACGTACAGAAGCTGATCGGGCCGGAGTTGAAGCAGATCAGCAAGGGGCAACTGAAGATCGACGGCACGTCGATCGAAGTGAAAGGCGAAGTGCGCAACGAGGCGCAGCGCCAGCAGCTTGCAAGCGACATGGCGAGCGCGTTGAACCCGACCTACACGATCCGCAACGCGTTGCGCGTCAGCGCCTCGGAACAGGGTCTGCTCGATCAGACGCTAGCCAATCGCACCATCGAATTCGAAACGGGCAGCGCGACATTGACGCCGCAAGGCCGCGCGATTCTCGATCAGATGTCGGCTGTGCTCACCAGGATGACGACGAAGCAGGTCGAGATCATCGGGCACACGGACGCATCCGGTAATCGCTCGACGAATGTCGCGCTGAGTCAGGCGCGTGCGGATGCCGTGAAGGGCTATCTGGTCACAAAGGGCATTTCACCGCAGCAACTGTCGACGCTCGGCGTCGGACCGGACCAGCCGATCGCCTCGAACGATACGGCCGATGGCCGCGCGCGCAATCGACGCATCGAATTCCGCGCGGGTTCGTAATGCGGCGTCTGGCCTAGTTATTCTCTTCGGGCTTCACGCCCAGCATCTCGCGGATATGCGACAGCGAGCCGTCGTCCTTGACGACGGTCGCGAGCCACTGATGCAAGGGCATATCGGCCCACTCCGCAGCCTTGTCGGCGAGATACGCGGCTGGGCTGTGCGGCTCCGTGTGACGAAAGAAGCGCGCGACCGCGCGCAATTGCGCCACCGCCTGCGCCCGGGTTTGAATGACGCCCGGCGTCGGATTCGGCAGGTTCGTGGTCGATATGGGCAACGGTAGCTCCTCCAGCGGTGCCGTCCTGAACGACGGCTCACTGCGCGCTTCGACAGCTTCGGGTTGGGCACGCGGCGCGGCCTGGCTTTGCACCGGCGTTTGCGTCGGCGGTAGCGTGTTCGCGCCTACGTCTTTTGCGAAACGCTCCGCAAGCCGATAAACCGCTTCATACGCATCCTTCGCCTGCCGGAAACTCGGCGCCGCATCGCCGGCGTGACGCTCCAGCTCGCTTTCGAGCGACAGCATCGCCGCCTCGAATGCGCGCAGACCGGCGAGCAGGACTGTATAGAAAGCGGGCTGCGTCGAGCGTTTCGACATCTCGATCTGTTCATTCGACGGCTTGCCGCGCGCGATATCGTCCGCATGGTCGGGGTCACGCCTGATCGCCTGCGCAACATGCGTGGCGACGTCCCAATCGAGCGTGCTGAACGAACTGCCGGGCGCCTGCGTGACGGGAAACGCGCGCAGCAATTCCGCCGTGCGCACCACCAGCCAGCCGATATTGCCGAGCCGGTACTCCGCATCGTCGCCATCCACGAGAGGATGCACGCTGCTCCAGTAGCGTTCGCACAAGCCCGCGAGCAGCGCATAGCCTTGCGTGAGACCGGCCACGCCTTCTTCGATCGCAAGCGCTTCCGTCAGCCATGCGGCAAGTCGCAGATCCTTCGTCCGGGTCAGAAGCAACGTCGTGCATTGCTCGATGACGAACGACCAGTCGGCCTCCTTGATCTCGGTGACCCATTCGCCCTGATCCAGCGACGCATCGTCGAAACGGCGCGCATGCTGGATCGCATCGAATTCCGACGAGAACAGTAAGTCGTCGCCGCATGGCGACGCGTCGCTGATCGGTTCAAGCAACGTGGTGAAATTGGTCGGCATGTTTCTGGTGAACCTCAGGCAACGGTATATTCGAACTCGCCCGCTTGCGTCGCGCGCGCGCCGATGCGCTTGACAGGCACGCCATCGGCGATGCGTTCGAGCACATGCTGCGCGATGTCGGGCAGCAATGTGCCGTTAAGAATGTGATCGACATTGCGTGCGCCCGAATCCACTTCGGTGCAGCGTGCGAGCACGGCTTCGACGAGCGACTCGTCCCATTCGAAGGCCGCCTTGTGATTGGTTTCGATTCGGTGCCGGATGCGTTCGAGCTTCAATTCGATGATCTCGACCAACACGTCGTCGGCAATCGGGTAGTACGGCACGACCTTCATGCGGCCAAGAAAGGCTGGCTTGAACGCCTTGTACAACTGCGGGCGCAACATTTCGGCAAGTGATCCGGCATCGGGCATGTCCTCGTCGTTCTTGTTCAGGCACGCCTGCATCACCGCAGATGAACCGACATTCGAAGTCAGGATGATCAGCGTATTGCGAAAATCGATCTCGCGCCCTTCGGCGTCGTCCATCGTGCCTTTATCGAATACCTGGAAGAACATCTCCAGCACGTCCGGGTGCGCTTTTTCAACTTCATCGAGCAACAAGACGGAATAGGGATTGCGCCGCACTGCTTCCGTCAGCACGCCGCCTTCGCCGTAACCCACGTAGCCCGGCGGAGAACCCTTCAGCCCGGAAACGCTGTGGGCCTCCTGGTACTCGCTCATATTGATCGTGATCATCTTGCGCTCGCCGCCATACAGAACGTCGGCCAGCGCGAGCGCCGTCTCCGTCTTGCCGACACCCGATGGCCCGACGAACATGAATACGCCGCGCGGCTTGTTGGGATCTTCGAGATTGGCGCTTGCCGTGCGCACGCGTTGCGCAATCGCTTCGAGTGCATGATCCTGGCCGATCACGCGCGCGCTCAACAACGGCTGCAGATTCAGCACCGTGCGCAACTCATCCTTCACCATGCGGCCAAGCGGAATGCCCGTCCATGAAGCGACGATCTCAGCGACGACATGCGCGTCTACCTGCAACGGCACCATCGGTGCGGTCTTCTGCACGTCTGCCAGTTCGGCGACGCGACGTTCCAGCGTTTCGCGCGCGCTGGCGAGTTCGTCTTCGTGACAATTGCCGTCGCGCGCCGCGTCGATCCTTTCCCGCAACGCGACGATTTCACCGACGATCATGCGCTCCTTCTCATACCGCGCCCGATCGTGCGCAAGCCGTTCGACGTCGATCGCGCGCTGCTCGCGCAATGCCGCGAGGCGCTCATCGTGCGATGCGCCGCTCGCCGTCTCGCGCTCCAATGCCGCGATTTCGGCGTCGATGCGTTCCAGACGCTTGCTGGTATCGTCGATTGCGGCGGGCGTCGCACTTTGTGCAAGCGCGACCTTCGCGCAGGCCGTGTCGAGCACGCTGATCGCCTTGTCCGGCAACTGACGTCCGCTGATATAGCGATGTGACAGACGCACGGCTTCCGTGATCGCGTTGTCGAGAATGCGGACGTTGAAGTGCTTTTCCATCAACGAAGCCATGCCGCGCAACATCGCAGCGGCAAGCGTTTCATTCGGCTCTTCGATCTTCACGACCTGAAAGCGTCGCGCAAGGGCCGCATCCTTCTCGAAGTACTTTTTGTACTCACTCCATGTCGTCGCGGCAATCGTGCGCAATTCGCCGCGCGCCAATGCCGGCTTCAGCAGATTCGCCGCATCGTTCTGTCCAGCCGCGCCGCCAGCGCCGATCATGGTATGCGCTTCATCAATAAAGAGAATGATGGGATGCGCGCTTTTCTTCACCTCGTCGATCACGCTTTTCAAGCGGTTCTCGAACTCGCCCTTGACGCTCGCGCCAGCTTGCAGCAACCCCATGTCGAGCACGTGCAGCGCGACGCCGCGTAGCGGCGGTGGCACGTCGTCGGCGGCGATGCGCAGTGCGAGCCCTTCGACCACGGCCGTTTTACCAACGCCCGCTTCGCCCGTCATGATCGGATTGTTCTGGCGGCGGCGCATCAGGATGTCGATGGCCTGACGAATCTCGGCTTCGCGGCCGATCACAGGGTCGATATGGCCATCGCGCGCGCGTTGCGTGAGGTTCGTCGTATAGGTATCGAGCGCTGGTGTCTTCGACGCGGCATTCGGGCGCGCAGAGTCTTCTGTCGAAGCCGCCGGTTCCGCAGTCGCCGACCCGATTTCGCTTTCACGCGAACCTTGCGTCAATTCAACGAAACTGTGCTTCAATTCCGTCACGCGTACTTTCGCAAACAGCGGCGACATGCGCTGCGCGAATTGCGCGAGATCCGGCGCACTCAACAAGGCAAGCAACAGATGCCCTGAACGAATGCGCGCGATCTGCGAATCCAGCGACGCAATCAGCCACGCCTGCTCGAAGAGCGCAATCAGATGCACCGAGAAAACGGGCGTGCGTGTATTGCCCGTCTTCAGGCGTCCCAGTTCGCGTTCGAGATCGGCGCGCAATGCATGGATATCGATGTCGCTCGCGCGCACGACGAGTGGCACGTCTGTCGCGGCTTCATCGAGCAATGCGCCGAACAGGTGTTCGAGATCGACCTCATAGTGGCCGCGCGCCAGGCAGCGGCTCGCCGCTTGCTCCGCTGCCTCGCGGCACGTCGGGTTGAGTTTGGCGATCAGGGTCTTCAATGGCGTGCTCATGGCGTACTGTCCGATGTGTCGTGCGTGTCGTTGTTTTGGTTTGCCGTCAGTGGATCACGTGCAGTTCGTAACGTGCGTCTGCCCTGTCTTCGACGACTTCGTTCGTGCAGAGGAACGCGTCCCAGCCCAGCCGCGACCCTTTGCCGAGAATGCTGGGCCCGACGTCCTCATGACGCAGCTTCAGCTTCACTTCGTATTCGAGCGTGATGCCCGCCAGCAGCGTCAGCATCCGTTCGAGTGCGACCGCCCGTTCCGCGCCGGGCAGGAAGGCCTCGTAGTCCGCCTTCTTCAACGGGCCGATGACGAGCCGCACGCGCATGTCGCGCTGCCAGACGCGCGTGCCCGCCAGCGCCGTCGCGCCGAGCGTCGCGTTGACACTGCCCAGCACCGTCAGCTGGTCGCGCGGCACGTCATACCATTTGCCAACGAACTGATCGACCTGCACGGGCACGTTGAAGTACTCCGCGAGATTGCGCTGCAAGTACGCCGCCGATACAGGCCGATGACGCGCAGCCAGCGCGTAGCCCGCAATCGCTTCGTCGAACAGTGCGCCCTTGCCCGCTTGCAGGCTCGCGCGCGTATCCGCATCGCCCACACCCGCCAGCGACAACAACAGCGGCAAGTACCGCTCGTCGCGGTCGAGCTCGTAGTGAAACGGCAGACGGTACTTTTTCCACGCCGCGTAGAAGAGTGCCGTCGCGCGATTCGAGAACACGTCGAAGAATTCGCGCGCGGCGCGGTCTCGCGTCATCTGCTCGCGATCGAGCAACTGCTCCGTGTAGTTGAGCGGCAACGCGCCCTGCCCGCCGAGCAGGCCGAAGAACGCGGGCGTCAGATCGACCTTGCCGATCGCATCGTTCACGAGCGCAGCCGTGCGCTGCGCCTTGTCCTTGAGCGCATTGCCATCTTCGTCGTACGACATGGCGGCCTGGATCTCGCTCGGCGGAAACGCGAGCGACAGCGTGGTGCGAAACGTCATGCGCTGCGCGACGACATCGCCCGCACGCTGGGACGTTTGCTGCCCGAACCACTTTTCCAGCAAACGCACCGCCTGAAAGAACTCGAAGCGGTGCGGCTCGTCGAGCAGTTGTTCGACTACGCCAGGATCGATTCGCCGCTGCGCGGTTTGCATCGCAAGATCTCCTCGCCCGTGCGCTTCGACACGACGACCAGTTGCACAAAGCTGTTCAGATGCACGTACAGCCCAAAGAAGCGATCGATCACGCCGACAAACGAAGCGAGACTCGCGCCGACGAAGTGCTCCTCGTCGACAGTCAAACGCACTTCGATTCCGCGCACGAAGGTCGCAAACGGATTGCCGGGCAACCACTGCACGGCCGCGCGCTGATCGATTCCTGTCAAGCCGTCGACATGACGCGCCGACACCGCCGTTCGCCGCAGATCGTAGAGCGCGAGCATTTCCTTGAGCGCCGCCAGCCCGCTGCCCGCGAGCGATACATGATTGAGCGCGAGATGCGAAATCAGACGCCAATGCGCGGAGCGCCCACGCTCGAAGCGCACGCTAGGCGTGGGTCTGCGCAACAGCGTGAGCGTGCTCGCCAGCGAGCCGCCTTCGAGAAACAGATCGCCCCCTTCGAGACCCGCCGCGAGTTGCGCGGGCAGATCGCGATTCGTGCACGTCAGGTCGACGCTGAGCGTGTCCGTTTGCGGCGCCGACGGCTCGAAGTCGATATCGACGATGGAGATTTCCGTCTCGTAGCCGGGGCTCTTTTGCGCGACCCAATCGTTGCGGCGCGCAAACCAGTAGTGGCCCGCGCGCGTCGCCTCGCCGTGATGCAGCGAATAGAACGGGCGAAATTCCGTCACCGATTCGCCATGCGCCTGCTGACGCACGAGGCGGACGGAGTCGATCGAATAGACTTCATACGCGAACGCCCGGCGAGCTTCCGCCACCACAGGGTATGAAACCGCCTGATGACTGATGCGGATCGGCTCGCCATGCTGTTTGAACAGATTGACGACGGGCGTGCAGAACAGGCGCAGATTTTGTGCGGACAACGCGTCCAGCAGGCGCGCGATATTCGAATCGCTGCGCACGTCTTTCAGCACGACGTGCAGCGTGATGCGATGGCAACGGCCACTGGCGCGCAACATGGCGGCCAGATCGAAATCGGCGAAACTGAATTTATCGGGAAACGCGAAATACTCGGTCAGCAGACGATAAGCCGGATGCGACTTCGCGGGATAGTCGATCAGTGCATCCTGTTCGTCGAAGCCGGCCTGTTCGACGGGCATGGCGCGCAGCGCTTTCCATACGCCATTGCGCTCGGGCTCGACGTACGCGGCCAGTGCATGCATGAAAAGGCAATCGGAAAGCGCGGCGACAAACGATTGTTCACCATGCAAATGGGCCCGCAATGTACTCAGCTTCAGCGCACCGAGATCGAGTTGCGGCGCGGTCGATTCAAGCGTGATCGAGAGCATGCCCGTCGCGCTCGCAGGGAGGACCGTCGCGCTCGGCGCCATCGCCACCGACGTGTACTTCGCTTCTGAAATACGAATGGGCGCGAGCACGACCTCGTACGCGGTCCGGAAACGGCATTGCACGCCGCGTATCGGGCGCGATTTGACTTCCGTGCCTCGCTCGATGGTCGCGGGCTGCGTCAGATTCCCAATGCCGCTCGACAAGCCGAATTGCGCGACCGAACAGGAAGGAAAAGGCCGCAAATAATGCGGATAAAGCACTTCGAAAAGTGCTTCTGTGAATTCCGGGTAGTCGTCTTCGAGCTTCTTGTTGATGCGCGCGCCCAATAGCGCGAACGACTCGATCATCCGTTCGACGTGCGGGTCTTCGCAATGCTCGCCCGACATCGCGAGCCGCGCGGCGATCTTCGGATAGCGCTCGGCGAAATCTCGCGAATAGCGCCGCAAAAACGACAACTCGCGCTCGTAATACGGCAGCAGTTCTTCCATGACTCCTTCCCCGAGCGAGATCGTTCCGCTTCGGCCTGCTCGCAGGCTCGCGGTATCACAGCTTCGCGCGTGCGCGCGTCACCGAGTATTGCAAGGTCGACGGATGCAGCATCGCGTCGAAACTCACCGGCTCTTCCGCCGGATGCACGACCAGCAAAGCCTGGATCGCAAAGTACAGCGCATTGGTCGACTGCTCATTCAATTCGAGCGTCACGGCGACCTGTTGCAGGCGCGGTTCGTGCCGGCCAATCGCCTGCTGGATCGACTTGCAGATGAACATGCGGTCGTAATGGCTTGCCAGACTCAAACCGGAAAAATCGTTCAGCCCATAAGTGAGCACCGAACGCTGGCACTCTGGCAGCGCGGCGAGGTCGGCTTCCGTCAGCGCGATACGCGTGTTGAGGATCGCTTCGACGTCGCGCGCGACATTCGACTTCAGTTCTTCCAGCGACAACTGCCGCATCGCGGCGGGTGCCGGAAGATGCGGCTCGTCGTCGAACAGCTTGTCGAAGAAACTGGGTTCGAATCGCTTCATAAGTTTGCTTCGAGCAACCTCAACGAAACTGCGGCAATGGGTCCGCATGCACAGCGGCACGCGGACCCGCTGTCATCAGACTGCGTACGTCTTGTCGTTCTTCGTCAGGCTCCATGCGCCTTGCGCATTGCCGCCCTGATTGCCGCCGATCTTCTGCTGCGTGTACTTCCATTGCACGGCGGCGTACTTCAGCGAGAACGCCTCAGTGGGCAGACCTTCGCCGACCACGCTCGGCGTAATGCTCGAAATGATCACGTACTTCAGCTTCACTTCGAGATACTTGATGCGGTTGCCCTCGCCGTCCGAGCGCATGAAGTCGATCGTCACTTCGTCAAACGTCGTGCCGCCCGAAGCATGCTGATAGAGCAGCGGACTCACGACGTCGATGTCTTTCGTGAACGCCATGTCGGCGTGCTCGCAGCGCTCCGACGTGTGACCGCCCGCCGTCGATGCCGTCGCCGAACGCGGTTGCGTGATCGCATGCGTCCAGGAATCGATTTCGATCCAGCCCTGATGGTCCTTGTCGGCAGATTCGCCCTTGATTGCAGGATTGCCGAACTTTAAGTAGATATCCTTCATAATTGTGCGACTCCCCAAAGAGGTGGTTTTTACAGTCACCCGGGCGGCCTACCCGGGCGTACTGACTCCGTTTATCAATTTGCCGGTTTCGGCAGGTCCGCCACGAGGCGCAAGGAAATAGAGAGCTCATCCAGCTGGAAGTGCGGACGCAGGAATGCGACCGAACGATACGAGCCGGGTTTGCCCGGAATTTCCGAGACTTGAATCGACGCCTCGCGCAGCGGGAACTGCGCCTTCTGTTCCTGGGTCGCGTTATCGTCGAGCAGCACGTATTGCGAGATCCAGCGGTTCAGAAACACTTCGACGTTCTGCGCCGATGCAAAGCTCCCGATCTTGTCGCGCATCATCGCCTTCAGGTAGTGCGCGACGCGCGAAACCGAGAAGATGTACTGCAATTGCGCGGACAGCACGGAATTCGCATTCGCGCTGTCGGTGTTGTACTTTTTCGGTTTCTGCACGGACTGCGCGGCGAAGAACGCGGCGTAGTCGGAGTTCTTGCAATGAACGAGCGGAATGAAGCCGAGATCGCTCAGTTCTTTTTCGCGGCGGTCGGTGATCGCGATTTCCGTCGGGCACTTCAGCGCGATTTCGCCGTCGTCGGTCTTGAAGGTATGCGTGGGCAGATCTTCGACGAGACCGCCGCCTTCCACGCCGCGAATGGCCGCGCACCAGCCGAAGTCGTCGAATGCGGCCGTCAGGCGCGCAGCAAACGCCCACGCGGCGTTGCACCACAGGTACTTGCTGTGATCGGTGCCGTCCACGTCTTCGACAAAATTGAAGCCTTCCGCCGTCGCGCCGTCTTTAGGATTGAACGGCAGACGGCCCAGAAAGCGCGGCAACGTCAGACCGACATAGCGCGAGTCTTCGGCGTCGCGGAACGACTTCCACTTCGCGTATTCGACGGTATCGAACACCTTGCCGAGATCGCGCGGCTTGCCGAGATCGGCGAAAGATTCGAGACCCAGCAGTTCCGGCGACGACGACGTGATGAACGGCGCGTGCGCGGCCGCCGCAACGTGCGACATCTGCTCGATGAAGTACATGTCTTCCGGCTGACGCGTGATTTCGAAGTCGCCGATCAGCGTGCCGAAGGGCGAACCGCCGAAGGTACCGAACTCTTCTTCATAGACCTTCTTGAAGAGCGCGCTCTGGTCGAATTCGATGGCCGTCTTGAAGTCGCGCACGAGGTCGCGCTTCGGCGCGTGCAGCGCCTTGATCCTGATCGTCGAGCCTGTGTTGCTTTCCTTGCACAGATAGTCGAGTCCGCGCCATGTGCTTTCCATGCGCTGAAATTCGGGCGCGTGCATCACGGCGCTCAACTGGTCGGAAATGAGACGGTCGAGTTCGGCGACGCGCGCATCGATTGTCGCGGACAGGTTGTCCGACACGATCACCGTGCCGTCCAGCACCTGATTCACGAGTTCGCCGATCAGATCCTTCGCGCGCGCGTGTTCCGATTCGGACTTCGCTACTTTGCTCTTCTCGACGATTTCGTCGAGAAGCGACACGCCGGCGCTTGCCTGCGCATTGGAATAGTGAGCTGCAGCCGCTTGCTGATTCATGTTACCCCCGGTGCCTGGTGACGCTACTTGTTCTCGTCAGTACGCGATTCGCCGTCCGCGCCATCGCCTTCGGCGCGTGGCGTCGTACCCGCGAGCGCCTGCAATTGCTGCGTGTTCTTCAGCACTTCGCCAAGCAGATCTTCGAGCTTGTCGTTGCCGGCCAGCTTGTTGCGCAGATCCGCGAGTTTCGAACGCGCTTCGAGCAGGCGGCGTAGCGGCTCGATTTGCGCGACCACTTCGTCGGGATTGAAGTCGGCCATGGACCGGAACCGCACATCGACACCGAACGTCCCGCCCGCATCGCTCAGGCGGTTTTCCACCTGGAAGGCCGCGCGCGGCTCGATGGCTTTCATCACGTCGTCGAAATTGTCGCGGTCGATACTGACGAACTTGCGATCCCGCAGCTTCGGCTGTTCGACTTCCGACTGTCCGGCGAGATCGGCCACCACACCGACCACGAACGGCAATTCCTTCACTTCGATCGCATCGCCGCGCTCGACCTCATAGGTCAGTTGAACGCGCGGCGGCCGCACTTTCTGCAAGCGCTTTTGAATACTTTCTTTCTTTGCCATCGACGGCTCCCGGGTGCGTGTGGTTCAGACCAGCCTGATATCAGCGCAGCGCGCTAAAAGGATCGGACGCGCCGCCGCTTTGCGCCGCTTTCGCGGGCGCAGCGGGTGCGGCAGGCGTGGCGGCAGGTGCCTGCGCGGGCGCGTTGGCAGCGGGTGCCGCGGCGCTGCTGTCCGCGGAATCGCTTGCCTTTGGCGCCTGTTTTGCCACATGACGCACGACACGCTTCTTCTTCGCAGGCTGCTTGTCGGTCGCCTCCGGCGGGAACAGCGTGGCTTCGCCGAGCGTGTCGCGCAATTGCTTCGCAAGCGCTTGTGCATCGGACTTCGCGTCGCCCGCAAGCGCCGCGTCCTGACGCAATTCACCAAGCGACTGCGTCGCGACGCGCAAGCCCGCGACGGCCAGCACGCTCTTCGCCTGACGGTCGGTCTGGTCGCGCTGCAATGCTTCCTGCGCGGCGACGATGGCCTGCCCGTAATGCCCCTGCGTGAACTGGATCTGCGCAATGCGCGACCACGGCTCTTCACGCGTCGGATCGGTTTTTGACAATTGCTGATAAAGCGCGATGGCGCGATCCTGATCGCCATTCTTCGCTACGGTATCTGCGTCGCTGAGCGCCTTGTTAAATGCTTCAGGCGTGGACGGAGTGGAATTTCCCTGTGTGGCGCATCCGGCAATCATGCCGCATACCAGCACTGCCCCAGAAAGACTGGTAAAGAGCCGATTTTTCATCGTTGTTTCACCGCCGTTGCGAATTTTATAATCAGGAAGAAAACGATTTTGCTTTGCACTAAGTGCGCGCGTATAGTACAGGCCAATTTTTATTAATTCAACTTTCATCTACAGAAGAAGAATCCGGAAAACGTGTCAATTGGATGTCTTCGACATATCCGGTAAATTAGGGCCGTCGGCAATTCATTCCGCATCGTTTGGCGGCAATAATTTCCTGGATCGCCATGCTTTGCATTTTCATTCCGCTTCTTGCAATCTGACATGCGCAGGGTGAAAACGAAGCACTCATCCGCCGTTTTAATTGACAATTCACAGGGGTAACCGGCTCGAAAGCCGGTCTATAAAGAATGAATACGCGCGCTATCCGGGTTGCATCGCTAATTGCATTGAGTCTGGCTGGAAGCTCGCTGCTGGCGGGTTGCGCGGCGGGGGTCAGCGTGCTTGGCGCAGCTGCCTCCTCGGCCCTGCAGGCTGCGGGAATCGGCAAGCCGGACGTGCCCGACTCGCAAAAGCCGCCACGCAATATCGGCTTGACCTTATATGCCGCGCCCAATCTGAACGCAGCGAATGACAAGCGTCCGCTCGCACTCGTCGTGCGCCTCTATGCGCTGAAAGACCCCACTTCTTTTCAACAGGCGCCTTTCGATACGTTTACTGATCCAGCCAAAGAGAAAAGTACTTTGGGTGGCGATCTGCTTGGCGTGCGCGAGGTGACGCTCATTCCCGGCCAGCGCTATAACGTCACTGAGAAGGTATCGCGCGAAGCGCAGGCATTCGGTATCGTTGCCCTATTCCGCGATCCCGCCATGCAACGCTGGAAGTTCGCGTTCGATCCGGGAAAGTCGGAGAAATCCGGCATAATGATCGGGCTGCATAACTGCGCAATGACGGTGACAAACGGCACTGTGATTCCGCCTGATCAGGGATTGCCCCTGCAGTCATTGAATTTGCTGTCGTCGGTCAGTTGTGGCTAAAGATGACGTTTAAAAGTCATTTAACAATTAACAATGTCGCGTGATAAAAGCCCGAATCGCCACTTAATCGGTCATTGTCATTCGCGCTTACAGATGTGATTTGCATAAACACAGGTTCGCGATGAGTTATTCCGCAAAGGTGCTCTGGGGGGAAGGTCTTTTTCTGAGGCCGCAGCATTTCCAGCGACAGGACGCGTACCACGAGGCACGCCTGTTCGAATCGATTCAGGCCATCCAGCCGTACAACTGGGGGGTGCGTTCGGTGCGCTTCGACCGCGATGCGCTCGGCAGCAACGTGCTGCGCGCGAGCGAACTGTCGCTCGTGTTTCCGGATGGCGCGCTCTACGCCGCGCCACAGGCCGACGAATTGCCGCCGCCCGTCGCGCTCGACACGCTGCCCGACGGCATCAACGAGTTCACGTTTTATCTCGCGCTGCATCCCGTGCGCGAAACGGGGCAGAACCATGCGAGCGATGAAGACGGCTTCGTGTCGCGCTATGTCAGCAGGCAGAGTGTCGTGCCCGACCATTTTACCGACGCCGCCGAAGCCGACATCACGTTCCTGAAAACCAGTGTGAAGCTGATCGCGCACAGCGAGCCGCGTGATCAGTTGTTGTCCGTGCCGCTCGTGCGCGTGCGCCGCACGGCGACTTCCGGTTTCGAACTCGATGAATCGTTCGTACCGCCCTGCCTTGCAATCGATGCATCGCCGCTTCTGCATCAAAAGCTGCGTCAGCTGATCGATGCGTTGCAGGCGAAGGTGAATGCGCTGTACGGTTTTCATCGCGAGCCGACCAAGAACATCATCGAGTTCCGCTCGGGCGACATTGCGTCGTTCTGGCTGCTGCATACGGCGAGTGCCGCGTTTGCCGCGCTTGCGCATCTTTATCAGCATTCCGCGCTGCATCCGGAGCGGCTGTTTCAGGAACTGCTACGGCTTGCGGGTCAACTGATGACGTTTTCCAAAGGCTACGCGCTCGCGGATCTGCCCGCCTATCGTCATGACGATCCTGGTCCGGGGTTCGCGCGCCTTGACGGCATGTTGCGCGAACTGCTGGAAACGGTGATCTCGACACGCTACTTCGCCATCGCGCTCGAAGAAGTTCGTCCGTCGTTCCATGCGGGGCGCCTCGACTCGGGCAAGATCGACGACAAGACGCAGTTCTTTCTCGCCGTGTCGGCGGATTTGCCCGCCGTCGAACTCGTCGACGCCGTGCCTGCGCGCTTCAAGGTCGGCGCCCCCGACGACGTCGACAAGCTGGTGCTTTCCGCGATGCCCGGCGTGCGGCTCGCCTACACGCCGCAAGTGCCGCCCGCGATTCCCGTGCGGCCGGGCGCATGTTACTTCTCGCTGGAAGCGCGCGGCGCGCTTTATGAGCGCATGTTGCAGGCCCGTTCGACGATGATCTATGCGCCGTCGGGACTCAACGATCTCAAACTCGAACTGATCGCGGTCACACCATGAGCTACGCCCCTTCCCTGTTCGACACCGACACGCAGCCGTCCGCAATGCCGCCGTCGGCCTTGCAGCCGAGCTATCAGGTTCGCTCGCTGCTCGATCTGCTGTACGACGGTTTTTTCATGCTGTTTCTGTTGAAGAACGGCCGCGAGCCGGGCAATGCTGCCGAGTTCATGAATCGCATCCAGCAGTTTCTGGGTGATTTCGAGCGCGGCGCGAAGAAGCTCGACGTTGCCGCGGAAGATGCTTATACGGCGAAGTTCGCGTTTTGCGCCGCCGTCGATGAGATGGTGCTGTCGTCGCCGTTTGCGATCCGCACCGAGTGGGAGCGACGTCCGTTGCAGCTTGCGTTGTTCGGCGAGCAGCTTGCCGGGGAGAAGTTTTTTCAGCATCTGGAGGAGTGTCGTGCGCAGGGGGCGGCGCGTTTGCAATCGCTCGAGGTCTTTCATATGTGTTTGCTACTGGGCTTTCAGGGCAAGTATTTGCTCGAAGGGCCGGAAAAGCTTGCGTATCTGACTGCGCGTCTTGGCGATGAGATCGCGCATATGAAGGGCAAACGCGCGCCGTTTGCGCCGCACTGGGCGTTGCCGGATCAGATCGCGCATCGGCTTAAGCGGGAAGTCCCGCTTTGGACCATTGGCGCGGTGTTTGCGTTTGTCGGGCTGGTGGCGTTTCTTGGGCTCAATGCGTATTTGAAGGATGCGACGTTGCGCTCGCTTGCGCCTTACTCGCAAATTGTCAGGCTTGGGCCGCAGTCGGCGAATTTGACTATTTCTCTGCCTTGATCTAGCGGGGCCGTGTGGCGATTTTCCGCGATACGCGGATTGTCTTGGTATTGAGTTTGGCTTTCTGGCAGTGCCGGTTTGGGGTTCTGGTATTTGTGCTGGCAGCCGCGGTTTGCTTTTGCTGGCATCCGCGATTCGTTAGCGTGCTTCAGGCGTCGCCGGTGTGCGTTTGCCTTTGCGCTGGCATCCGCGATGCGATAGCTCGCTTCACGCGTCGCCCCTGTGCGGGGCGGCACCTACTTTTCTTTGCCGCCGCAAAGAAAAGTAGGCAAAAGAAAGCGGCTCACACCGCCAGCACTAATTCTTGCCTGAGGGCCCCCAAAGGTTCTTACACTTCACACGGCAATCACATCATTCCTGCTCGTTGCCAGCGCTCTTGCTGGGCGCCTCACCGGGTTCACGCCCTCGCGTCACGGCACGCCTCGCCAGGCAGTCCACGGCCGCCCAGGTGGCAAACTGTGTGTAGGCCGTAGTGCCTCGCACGCCTCACTCCGGACCGATAGCACATGCGTTCCACCCTGTAAGAGCGCTACCCTATACGACGCGACAACCTACACACAGTTTGCCACCTGGGCGGCATATACCATTCGCCGCCGCTTGACCGGGTACGGGTATTTGAAGCGGGTGAGGCGTTCATTCGAAGCGTTGGCGACGGGCACTGGCCAAGGGCACCGCTGTATGAAGCGTGGGGACGTTGGGGGCCCGTGGGTAAACGTCAAGAATTGGCGGTGTGAGCCGCTTTCTTTTGCCTACTTTTCTTTGCGGCGGCAAAGAAAAGTAGGTGCCGCCCCGCACAGGGGCGACGCCTGAAGCACGCTAACGCGACGCGGATGCCAGCGCAGCAAAAGCAAAGGCAAAGGCAAAAGCAAAAGCAAAAGCAAAAGCAATCACACTCCCCCACCCACAGTCTTAACACTCTTCCACTGCCCCTGCTGCACCTCGAAGAGCGTATATGGCGGCTTAATCAGATCCCCATAAGGATCAAAAGTAATCTTCCCAGTAACACCCGTCAACGAAACCTTAGCCAAACTCTCAACGATCTTCGCGCGATCGAGCGAATTAGCATCATGAATCGCCTTCAACATAGCGAGCGCAGCATCATATGCAAAGGGCGCATACAGCTCGACATCCTGATTGAATCGCGCCTTATACCGCTTGCCGAAGTCCTGCGCCGCAGGCAACTTATCCAGCGCGGGTCCCGGTTCAAGATCCTGGGTGCGCTCACCCGAAGTACCCGCAATCTGCAGAAACGCATTACTCTTCAACGCGCCCGCACCAAACAGCTGTGCCTGCATCCCCAGCGAACGCATCTGCTTCACCAGCATCGCACCCTGCTCGTCCAACCCACCAAAGAAAATCACATCGACATTCTTGCTCTTCAGCGAAGTGAGAATCGCGCGAAAATCAACGGCCTTGTCGTTAGTGAATTCGCGTGACACGATGTTGCCGTTCGCTTCCTTCACGCCTTTCTCGAATGCATCGGCAAGACCTTGCCCGAACGCCGTGCGGTCGTCGATGATGCCAATGCGCTTCGCCTTCATCTGCTCGACGACGAAATGCCCCGCCACCACGCCGCCGATGCCGTCATGCCCCATCGTGCGGAACACGTTCTTGTAGCCCTGCTTGGTCAATTGCGGATTGGTCGAACCCGGCGTGATCATCGCGACATTCGCGTTGTGATACACAGTCGAAGCCGGAATGCTGCACCCCGAGTTGTAGTGGCCAATCACACCCACCACGCCTTCATCGACCAGCTTTTGCGCAACCTGAATCGCGACGCGCGGATCAGCCTGGTCATCCTGCACGTCGAGCACGAACTTGACCGGCTTGCCAGCAACGGTCGGATGCTTCGCGTTTTCTTCATCGAGCGCAAGTTGCGCGCCGTATTGCAGATCCTTGCCGACCCGCGCGACGGGTCCCGTCAACGGCCCGACAAAACCTATCTTGACGATTTCCGGGTCCGCAGCGAATGCGAATGAAGCATGCGCCGCCAGAGCGCAAACCCCTAACCTCATCAGCCATGTACGTCGATTCATGATGCGCTCCTGTCATTAGAAAATGTCGCGCTCTTTGCCTGTCGACTGACCCGATGCGCGACGCCTCGAAGTCGTCCTTGAAACATGCGTATGCGTCGCCTCAGAACCGTGTCGGCGCGTAGCGCGACAGATCGAGCGGCGGTGCGCGCCGCGCAACCAGATCCGCCACGATGCGCCCGCTCACGCCCGCCAACGTCAGCCCGAGATGCTGATGCCCGAATGCGTAAATCACCCGCTCACTGTCGCTCGAACGGCCCAGCACAGGCACGCCGTCGGGCAGCGTGGGCCGAAAGCCGAGCCACGTACTGTCGGGTTGCGTCAGCCCCGGCAATGCGCGCTTCGAAGAAAACGTCAGCAGGTCCAGCAACGAACGATTGCGCACGTCGCTGAAGCCGCCCAGTTCGACCGTCCCCGCAACACGCACGCCGTCGTCCATCGGCGTCATGTAGAAGCCGCGCTCGGCCCAACCGACCGGCCGCGAAATCAGGTGCGTGGCGCCCCGATAGCGCACGTGATAGCCGCGCTCAGTATCGAGCGGCACGCGGTCGCCGCATTGCGCCGCGAACTTCGCGGAGCGCGCGCCCGTCGCGACGACGACATGATCGAAGCGGCGTGGCGTGCCGTCGTCGGTCGTCAACGTGACGCCGTCTGCCGCCGGAGCAATGGCGCTCACGCTCTTGCGTTCGAGTTCCAGGCCACGCGCCGCAAGCAGTTCATGCAGCGACAGCAGAAAGCCTTGCGGATCGGAGAAATGCCAGCTGTCGCGGAAGAGCACGCCCCGCTCGAAGATCGGTGCAAGCGCGGGCTCCAGCTCGCGCACCTCGGCGGCGGACAGCACGTCGAACGACACGCCGAGTTGCTTGCGCAGATTCAGCGAAGCGCGCGATGCATCGAACGACGCACCGCTCGAATACAGATAGAGGCACTCGCGCGGTCTCACGTATTTCGCAAGCTCCCGCTCTTCCAGCAACGGCGCATAGCCGTCCTGCGCCTGCGCGAGCAATGCCGCGAGCGCGCCGGCACTCGCCTCATACCGCTTGCGCGTCGAGCTGATCATGAAGCGCGCGAGCCACGGCAACACGTGCGGCAGATAACTCCAGCGCAAACGGAACGGACTCTCGCTCGACAGCAGGAAACGCGGCAGATCGCGGAACACGGAAGGATTGTTCACAGGAATGCAGCCATACGGCGCGAACGTGCCCGCGTTGCCGAACGACGCGCCCTGCGCGACGCCGGACGGATCGAACAGCGTGACGCGGTGCCCGTCGCGCATCAGCCAGCCGGCGCTCGCAAGCCCGATGAAACCCGCGCCGACAATGCCGATCTCTGCCATCAACGCTCTCCCGACAATGCGCATACATCGGCCGCGGCAAGAATACCCGTGCGCGTGCCGTCATCCGCGTTGCGCCGCTTCGCCGCCGGCAGCCATGCCGCCGAGGCGAACGCGAGACTCGCGATGCTCGCCATCAATCGCGGCCGAAGTTCGGCGTCCACGCCCATCGAGACCAGCAAGCCGACGATCGCCGCCACAACCGCATACGAGAGCCATGGGAAGACCCACATGGGCAGTGAGGGCTGCTCGCCGTTGCGGTGCAGGCTTCGGCAGACGAACAACATCACGGCGCCCGACGCGTTGACGAGGAACAGGAACACGCCCTGCGGCGACACGATGGCGGCAATGACCGCCACATAGCCGACCACGCTGCTCAACTGCCGCTGACGCAATGCCAAGCGGGAACGGGGCGTCGCGCTCTCCTGCGTGTCGCGCGAGGCGCGGGCGTTTGTCCTGCTCTCTGCCATGCAAAAGCTCCTTTCGGCTCGATCCTGCAATTCGGAAACCACACAAAATATGATTCAAAGAATCACACAACAATTTTTTGTGTGCAATTAAAAACCTCATTGTGTGGTCCAGGACTTTCCCTGGCCCTTCCGGGCGTAGTCCTTGCCGGGCTTGAAAACCGTGGCATACCCGCGTATCTGGTATAAAATCCGGCGAACTGGCACAAACAGGCAGACAAAGCCTGTTTTGTATGGAGACAGGGCGAGACGATGGCTTCCAGCATAGGCAAGGCAGCACGCAGCAACGGCGCCGCAACCGGGGCAGACCAGACAAACGGTGATGCCGTCCAGACAAAACGCGCGACCTATATCGAGGTATCGGCGTCGATCGAGGACGAGATTCGCGGCGGGGTCTATCCGCCCGGCAGCCGTCTGCCGCCGCAGCGTCAACTCGCCACCGAGCTCGGCATCAATGTGTCGACGGTGTCGCGCGCGTACAAGGAATTGCAACTGCGCGGCCTCGTGATCGGCAGCAAGCGGCGCGGCTCGCTCGTGACGGGCGGCGCCATGCCGCGTGTCGAAACCGCGAGCGCGCCGAATGCCGCGCCGGGCGGCGCGATCGATCTGACCGTCAACCGGCCCGCGACGGGTGAGTTCCTCGCGTCTCTCGCAACGACGCTCTCCGATCTGCCGCGCGATCCGCGCTATGCGTCGCTACAGGAATACCAGCCGCCGCAGGGTCCCGACTGGGCGCGCGCAGCGGGCGCGAAGTGGATGGCGGGGCCGGGCTTCATGCCGTCGCAGGAACATCTCGTCGTCACCAGCGGCGCGCAGCATGGCCTCTATGCCGTGCTCAACAGCCTGATCGGCACGGACGGGGTGATCGTCGCCGACCGGCTCACGTATTACGGCCTGAAGGCGCTTGCGCCCGTGTTCCAGTTCGAGATAGTCAGCGTGCCGAGCGACCGCGACGGGCTGATCACGGATGAAGTCGAACGCATTTGCAGCCGCGTGCCCGTCAAGGCGATTTTCACGGTGCCGAATCTGCAGAACCCGACCGTGACGACGATGAGCCTGGAACGGCGTGTGGCGCTCGTCGATATCGCGCGGCGTTATGGCGTGGCGATCATCGAAGACGACGTGTATGGCCCGCTCGTTTCGCAGCGTCTGCCTACGCTTGCCAGTCTGTGCCCGGAGCTGACGTTTCACATCGCCGCGACCTCGAAGATACTCGCACCCGGGCTGCGCCTGGGCTATCTGCTGAGTCCGCCCGAGCGCGCCGCGCTCGCCGCCGAAGCCGTGCGTACCACAGCCTGGATGCCTGCGCCGATGTCGATGCTGATCGCGACGATCTGGATCGAGGACGGCACCGCGCGACGCATCATGGACGCGCAACTCGCGGAAATCCGCGTGCGGCACGATCTTGCGCGGCAGATTCTGCCGCAAGAGTGGCTGGAGTCCGACCCCGCGTGCATGTTCGTGTGGCTCAAGCTGCCGCCGCCGTGGCGCGCCGACGATTTCGCCGCGAATGCGAGAGCGCGCGGCGTGGTCGTGATGCCGTCGTCGGCCTTTGCGGTCGACCGCGCCGAGGTCGAGCACGGCGTGCGGATCAATCTCGCGTGCGCGTCTTCGCGCGAGCAACTGGTGAGCGCGCTGCAAACGCTGGCGCAAGCGTTGCGCGATCGCCCGCGTGCGTTGTTCGGCACGATCTGATTGCGCGCCCGCCTTGCGCTACAGTTTCGCGGCCTGTTCCGGATCGCCCGATCCCGACACAATCGCGATCAGGCCGAGCACATTGCCGATCAGGCGTCCCTGACGGTCGAGATGCGGCTCGGGTCTCAATGACTTGAGCGCGTTCATCACAAGCGCCCTGGCGATGTAACGCACCGCTTCGCTGCGCGACATCTCGCCCTTGCGCCGCAAATAGTTCGGGTTCACGACTTGCGAATAGCCGAAGCGCTTCCCCGACACGCGGCCCGATGCGATGCCCAGATGCACGCCGCGCATCTGCGCGCATCGCACGATGGGGCCGCGGCTCGCCAGCCGGCACGAAAAGTCCTTGTCTTCGAGCCAGCCATACAGCACGAGCCGCTCGTCGAAACGCAGGCCGCTCATTGCGTTCATGCGGCATGCCATGTTGCAGCCGTAGAGTGAAATGCAAGGCGTCAGCGCATGCGGCGCACTTTCCGCACTTTCCGCATCGGCTACGATGCGACTGGCATTGCCCCACGTGAGCGGACACCCTTTCGAGCCGTCCTGCACTGTATTCCCCGACACGCCGAGCACGGTGGGATTGGACTCGAACATCCGCACGCACTGTTCGATCCAGTCGCGGCATGGCGCGTAATCGTCGTCGAAGAATACGACGACGTCGATATCGGCCGGAAGCGCATCGAGCGCGCGATTTCTTTGCGCGGGCAAACCGGCGGGCCCGAAGATGCGCATCACGGGAAACGGCGTCGGGTACTTTTCACCGATGTCAGCTTCGTTCGTAGCGGAAAGAATGACGACACAAGGCCTCAAGGTTTGACGCGCGAGAAATGCGAGCGCGTTGGGTATTGCGTCGGGACGTCCTTTCGTCGCGATGACGATTGCGACACGTGCCGCGTCAAGCTCATTCATCGCGTCGACAGTGCGAAGCTCCATCACGCTCTCCATCATCTCTCCCGTTGTCGCGACATGCATGGACGGCTCGATTAAAGCTAGCACGTATGATCTGCGGCAACGGCGCATGGCGAGATGGCGCGAGAGGATTGTCCGAAATCCATGATGTGTTGTCCAAGGGCGGGATCAAACAGCAATGTGCGTGATTTTTACGTTGATAAGCATACCGAATTATTAAACGCCACCCTTAACGGCATCAATCTGGTCCTTTCTACCTGGGGAACGATATAAAAAGTACTCCCTACACATTCGCAGCATGTGCATCTTTACAGCGTGCATTCAATGGGAAGAACCTACCTGACAGTCGAAAGAGACGCAGCGCGACCGCGCATTTCTTTCCGCATCGCGCAGTGTTCGAGGCGACGGGTCAGACGAAAGGGAGCAATGCGTTTGAATGGCGCCTACAGACTGCCGTTCTCGACGACCCGGCCTTCAGCGCGCCAGCGCAACATGCCGCCCGCCAGATTCGCGACATCCTCGAAACCCGCCTGGCGAAGCATCACGGTCGCTTGCGCAGACCGGCCGCCCGCGCGGCAGACGGTCACAACTGGACGTTCCTTGTCGAGCTCCGCCGCGCGTTTCGCCAGGCTGCCGAGCGAAATCAGCTTCGCCTCGGGAATCCGCCCAAGCGGGCCGTCGAATTCGTCGGGCTCACGCACGTCGACGATCTGCACCGATTGCAGATGCTCTTCGAGCCATTGCGGATGTATTTCCCAAATCCCCGCGAACGTGTAAGTCAGCGGCGCCCATTCGGATTGCGGCGTGAGCGACGGATCGCTGGCCGCGACGCCGCATTTCAGGTTGGCAGGCACGGCGACATCGATTTGCCGCGGATGCGCAAGGCCGAGATTGGTCATGTAGACCGCGAAATCGTCTTCACAAAGCTCCCCGCCCAACCGGGGATTGAACCGCCGCTCTTCGGCCACGCTCGTCACCGTGAGGCCTCGATAATCGTGTGCCGGATACAGCAGGCAGTTTTCGGGCAGCGAGAAAAGCTGCTCGTGCACCGCGCGAAACAGCGCATGCGGATTGCCGTTCTGAAAGTCCGTGCGGCCAGTACCGCGAATCAGCAGACAATCGCCCGTGAAGGCCATCGTTTCGTCGTCGAGCACGAGACTGATGCAGCCATTCGTATGACCAGGCGTCGCGCGCACACGCAATTGCCGTGCGCCGAACGCAATCGAATCGCCATGGCTCAGATAGCGATCCGCGCCCTCCGCGCCGCTCGCCGCCGATATCGCAATCTGGCTGCCCGTGCGATTTTTCAACAGCCACGCGCCCGTCACGTGATCCGCATGAAGATGCGTGTCGATCGTATAAAGCAGGCGCAGACCGAGTTCGTCGACGAGCGCGGCATCGCGGCGCGTCTGCTCGAACACGGGGTCGATCAGCACGGCTTCGCGCGTGTCACCGTCAGCGAGCAGATAGGTGTAGGTAGACGATTGCTGGTCGAACAGCTGTCGGAAGATCAGCGCGCTCACGGTCTCTCAACGTGTGTCGGAAAATGTCTCTGATGCGAATGGAAACTACGCCGGCGCGCGGCACAAGCGCGCCGGACCGTCGCTCAAGGTCTCACTTGGGTTGCTGCACGTAACGCAAATACGGCTTCAGCGTCTTGAAGCCCTGCGGATACTTCTCTTTGGCAGCGTCATCGGAAACGGACGTCGGAATGATCACGTCCTCGCCCGGTTTCCAGTTCACGGGCGTGGCGACCGTGTGCTTCGCGTTCAGTTGCAGCGAGTCCAGCAAACGCAGCACTTCGTCGAAATTCCGGCCCGAGCTCATCGGATAGACGAGCATCGCCTTCACCTTCTTGTCCGGCCCGATCAGGAACACCGAACGCACCGTCGCGTTGTCGACGGCCGTGCGTGGGCCGCCGCTCGCTTCCGGGTGAATCATGTCGTAGAGCTTCGCGACCTTCAGATCGGCGTCGCCGATCATCGGATAATTGATCGCGTTGCCCTGCGTCTCCTCGATGTCCTTCACCCATCTCTGGTGATCGCTGACGGGGTCGATGCTCAGTCCGATGATCTTCGTGTTGCGCTTGTCGAACTCCGGCTTGAGTCCCGCCATATAGCCCAGTTCCGTCGTGCAGACGGGCGTGAAGTCCTTGGGGTGCGAGAACAGGATTGCCCAGCTATCGCCGATCCATTCGTGAAAACGAATCGTGCCTTCCGTGGTTTCCGCCGTGAAATCGGGCGCTACTTCTCCTAGTCGAATCGCCATCTTCTTCCTCCGTGGTAACAGGTTCCGACCGATGCGTCGGATGCCGCCACCGTCGATGTAACGACGGCCGGCGGGTTATCGGGAATCAGCATAGAGAGCTTCTGACGTTAGCCGCCGGCCATGATGCCGCACGACCTGGCGGGAGCGCAAGCGGTTCGCGACCGCTCCCGATCGACACCGACGCAAGACGAGCGTGAATGCGCAGCAGGTAACTTTTATAGCGTAGAACAAATTACACGTTTCGTGTGCAGTTTGTCAGCGCGCAGGCTTTTTCATGCCCGTCTGTTCGTTACGGCACGGATAGAGAGCGCGCGAGAGGTCGCGCGCCACGGCGGCGAGCGGGCACGGTCCGCTCGCCGCGCATCAGACCATTACTGTTCGACCTGCCGGTTCCAGCGCTGATCCCACTGCGCACGGTGCGCGTTGATCGAATCCCAATCGACGACCGTCACCTTCTTCACCAGATCATCCAGATTGCCGAGGCTCTTCTGCATCGCGGGCGTCATCGTTGCGTGCTCGTTGGTCGGAATCTGCTTGCCCGCTGCCGCTGCCTTCGATTGAGCCGGCGCCGACAACAGGAACTGCGCGAGCTTTTGCGCAAGCTGCGGATCGGTGTTGTTCTTCACGACGCACAGATCGACCAGCAGCAAGACCGCGCCTTCTTTCGGATTCGCGTAGCCGACAGGAATGCCCTTGTCCTGCAGATCGCCGACGGCCGTCGGCGTCAGCGGGAAGATACCGGCTTCACCCGTTTGCACCATCTCCGAGAGCTTCGCCGAATTGGGAATGTACTCGACGACATTCGGCCCAACCGTGCTCGACCATTTGCTGAAACCCGGCTCGACGTTCTGATCGTTGCCGCCCATCAAACGGTTGATCGCGAGAAAGCCGTGCAGGCCGAACGTGCTGCTCGACGCGGACTGGAACACCACTTTGCCCTTGTACTTCGGATTGGCGAAATCCATCCACGAGGTGGGCGGCGCCCAGCCCTTCTCCGCGAACAGCTTCGTGTTGTAGCCGATGCCCGTCATGCCGAGCTGCACGCCCGCGCCGACGTCATCCTTCATGCGCGCGAACGGATACAGCTCTTTCAGCACCGGCGCATCGTCGAGCTTCTGGCACACGCCCATGCTGACGGCGCGCGCCATCACGCCGTCATCGAGAAACGCGACGTGAATCTGCGGGCTGTTGCGATTGGCCAGCAGCTTCGCCAGCACATCGGACGAAGTACCGGGCACCACGACGACCTTCACGTTGTTCGCCTTCTCGAAGTCGGGCAGCACCTGGCTCGTGTACGCCTTCTCCATCGGGCCGCCGTTCATGCCGATGTAAATCGTTTTGGTTTGCGACCAGGCGGGCGCAGCCGCGCCGATCGCACACACGGCGGCCAGCGCCGCGACCGTGCTTGACAGCTTCATTGTGGGTCTCCTGACAGGATTAAAGAACAGCGGGGATCGCGCTTCGGTTGAAGCGGCCGATCGCAAACGCATCGAGCGGCGTCGAAGTCTCGCCGTCGATCACGAGGTCGGCCAGCACCTCGCCGACACCGGGCGCAAGCAGAAAGCCGCCGCCCGAAAAACCGAATGCATGCAGCAGGCGCGGCACCTTCTGGCTCGCGCCGATCACGGGGTTGCTGTCGGGCGTCTCGCCTTCGACGCCGCTCCACGTGCGGATCAGCAATGCGTCGCGCAAGGCGGGCAGCAGCGCGCACGCGTCGCGCATCACGGCGCGCGTGGTCTGCGTGGACGGTTGCGCGTATTCGCCGTCGCCATGGCCGCGCCCGCCGCCGATCACGCAGTTGCCGCGTTCGACCTGGCGCGCGTACACGCCGCCGCCCACGACGCCCAGGTTGTGCGCGATGAAGCGCGGCAGCGGCTCGGTCACCCACATGTTCGGGTAGATCGGTTTCATCGGCACGGCTTCGTTGAAAAAGCCCGCAACGGTGTTCGCCCACGCGCCCGCGCTGTTGATCAACCAGTCGGCGGTGATGCGTTCGTCGCCGGCGCGAAGCTGGAAGCGCGTGCCGTCATGCGCGATGTCGGTGAGCGCGGTTTGCTCGCGCACCACGGCGCCCGCGCGTTGCGCCGCGCGCGCAAAGGCGGGCGACACGAGGCGCGGATTCGCGTGGCCGTCGCTCATGCATAGCGAGCCGCCCAACGCCGCGCCGCCAAGCCACGGATAGCGCTTGCGAAACGCCGCGCCCGCCAGCAGCCCGGTTTCGAGCCCATGTTCGCGCGCCATCGCGGCCCATGTTTCGAGCACGGCAAAATCGCTGTCGCGTCGCGCCAGACGCAGATGACCCGACACCACGAGCTCCCCGTCGATGCCGATCAGTTCCGGCAAGCGGTCCCAGACGCGCCGTGCGCGCATCGCAAGCGGCATCTGTTCGGCGGGGCGCCCCTGGCAGCGCACGCCGCCGTAGTTGACGCCGCTCGCCTGGGCGCCGCAATAGCGCCGCTCGAACAGTCCGACGCGCACGCCGCGCCGCGCGAGCGCCAGTGCCGCCGACGCGCCGACCAGCCCGCCGCCCGCGATCACGACCTGATAGTGAACAGCGTCACTCATCGCGTGCCTCCTCGGGAATCGCGGCGACGTCGTCGTCGAACAGCATCGGCGAGATGGGAATGGGCTTGATGGGCGCCTGGCTGCGCAGACGCCCGACGCCTTCGACCGGACGCCCCGTTTCCTCACTCAGCAGCGCAATGGCCGCTTCGCCGCACATGCGTCCCTGGCAGCGGCCCATGCCGACACGCGTCAAGGCCTTGAGCCGGTTGATCTCGCCCGCCTCGCCGCCGCGAATGCAGCGCCGTAACGTACCCGCATCGACTTCTTCGCAACGGCAGACGGTCATGTCGTCGGGCCATTGCTTCGCGGGTTGCGAGGGTGGCGCGAAGGCCGCTTCGATACCAGCGCGAAACACGGCAATGCGTTGCAGGCGGCGCTCCAGCGTCGCGGCATCGAGGCCATCCGTCTGCGCCGGATGCGCGATGCGCAGATCGTCGAGCAGCGCGAGCGCCGCACGCCGGCCCGCGAGTTCAGCCGCATCCGCGCCCGCGATGCCCGCGCCGTCGCCTGCGAGATAGATGCCGGCCACCGAGCTGCGCCCTGCCGCGTCGCGCTCGGGCAGCCAGCAGCCGTTCAATGAATCGAAGCGAAAGCGGCATCCGGCGAGATCGGCGAGCTGCGTTTCCGGGCGCAAGCCGAAGCCGAGACCGACGGCATCGCAGGCAATCGTCTCGATGCGCCCGTTATCACGCGATGCCTTGAAGCGAATGCCCGCCACGCCGTCCTCGCCGTCGATACCGGCCAGCGTCACGTCGCGCTCCACTCTGACGCCGCGAGCCTTGAGCCACGCCACGTAATAGACGCCCTTGGCGAACGTCGACGGCTGACTGATGAGCTTCGGTACAGCAGCGACCTGCTTCGACCACGCGCTAGTGTCGAGCACGGCTTCGATCCGCGCGCCCGCCTTCGCGTATTGATACGCGACGAGATACAGCAACGGCCCCGTGCCCGCCAGCACGACGCGCCGCCCGATCGCGCTGCCCTGCGCCTTCAGCGCGACCTGCGCGCCGCCCAGCGTATAGACGCCGGGCAGTGTCCATCCGGGCACGGGCAACACGCGATCCGTCGCGCCGCTCGCGATGATCAACTGCGTGAACGCCACGCTGGCCTCGCGGCCATTGCACATCGTGTCCAGCCTGCGGCCTTCGCACGACCATACGAGCGTCTCCGGCCGATAGTCGATATGCGGGACAAGCGCGCGCATCGCTTCGTGCACGGCATCGGCCTTCTTCCACTCGAAGCCGTAGAGCGTCGCCTTGCTGCGGCGGAAACCCGCATCGGCCGGCGGCTGACGATAGATCTGTCCGCCCCAGCGCGCGTTTTCATCCAGCACGATGGGCCGGATGCCCGCCGCCACCAGCGTCTGCGCCGCGCGAATCCCCGCAGGCCCCGCGCCGACGATCACCACCTGTTGGCCACGCGTCATGGCGCGCCCTTCGTCACGATCCGCATGCCTTCTTTCACCGGCGTCGAACATGCGCGAATCCGCGCGCCGTCTTCGCAACGCACCCAGCAGTCCTGGCACGCGCCGATCATGCAAAAGCCCGCGCGCGGCTCGCCGCTGAATTCGCTGTGACGCACGTGGCGCTGCTGCATGAGAATGGCCGTCAGCACGGTATCGCCCGTCAGCGCGCCGGCTTCGACGCCATCGAGAAAGAATGACACCGGCGCGCGTTCGGCTTCGGCCACGCGCAGCAACTGGCTGTGGGAACGGGACATGTGAGCGGGAGAGCAAGAAGCCATCAGTGCTGGCCAATCAGAATGCGGTTAAGACCGTAGACACGGTCGAGCAGCAGCATCGCGCCCGCCGTGATGAAGATGACGAGCGCGGAGACGGACGCCATCATCGGATCGATCGATTCGGTGGCGTACATGTACATCCGCACCGGCAGCGTCACCGTCTGCGGCGACGTGACGAAGATCGACATCGTCAGTTCGTCGAAGCTGTTGATGAACGCAAGCAGCCAGCCGCCCGTGATGCCGGGCACGATCATCGGCAGCGTGATGCGGCGGAACGTGGTCCACGCGTCGGCGCCGAGCGACGACGCCGCGTGCTCGATGCTGCGGTCCAGCCCGCTCACCGACGCAAGCACGAGGCGCATCACGAACGGCGTGATCACGACCATGTGCGCAAGAATCAACCAGGCGAAAGAACCCGTTGCGCCGATCAGCGCGAAGAAGCGCAGCATCGCGATGCCGAGCACGAGGCCGGGAATCACGAGCGGCGACAGCAGCAACGCATTGAGAAAATTGCGCCCCGGAAAGCGCGCGCGGCCAATCGCCAGGCCCGCAGGCAAGGCCACGACGAGCGACAGCGTCGCCGAAGCGAAGGCCAGTTTCAGGCTGTTGAAGAACGCCGTGATGAAGTCCGGATAGTCCAGAATCGCGCGAAACCAGCGCAGCGAGAAGCCATGCGTGGGCAGCGTCAAGGTTTCGTCGGGCGTGAAGGCAACCAGCACGACGATCGCCAGTGGCGCGAGCACGAACAGAATCACGATGGTGTGGAACGCGAGTGCAAAGGGGCCGTTCTTGCGCATGATGTTTCGCCTGTCGGGTTCGCGTCAGCCCATGCTGCGCGTGTAGCGCCGCTCGAGCACGCGGTAGTAGGTGAGCATCACTACCAGGTTCGCGACCAGCAGCAGCACCGCGATCGTCGCGCCGAGCGGCCAGTTCATCGAGCTCAGGAACTGGTCGTAGACAGCCGTCGCCGCCACCTTCAGACGGCGTCCGCCAAGCAGGCCGGGAATCGCAAAGGCGCTCGCCGAGAGGCCGAACACCATCAGGCTGCCGGACAGAATGCCGGGCACGAGTTGCGGCAACACGATGCGGCGCAACGTCGTCGCAGGCGACGCCATCAGCGACAACGCCGCGTTCTCCGTCTGCGGATCGAGCCGCTGCAACGCGGTCCACACGGGAATCACCATGAACGGCAGCATCACGTGCACGAGCGCAATGACGATGGCGAAGGTCGTGTATTCGAGCTTGTACGGTCCGAGGCCGAACAGCGCGAACGCCTGATTGACGAGACCGTTCGTATTGAGCAGCATGCTCCAGCCGAATGCGCGCACCACTACCGACACCAGCAGCGGCGCGAGAATCACCAGCAGGAACAGTGAGCGCCAGGGGTCGCGCATGCGCGACAGCACATAGGCTTCGGGTGTGCCGATCGCGACGCACAGCACGGTAGTCAGCAAGGCGATGCCGAAGGTGCGCAGGAAGATCGTGTGGAAATACGATGAGCCGAGCACTTCGACGTAGTTGTGCAAGTCGAATGCGGCGATCGGGCCGCTGGCGGGATCGAAGCGGTAGAAGGTCAGCGCGAGCGTCATGGCGAGCGGTACGAGCACGAGCGTCGCGAACAGAATCAACGCGGGCGCGCTCATCAGCCAGAGCGGCACGAAGGCGCGCCATGGCGCGCGCGCTGCGCTGGCGTTCGCGCTTTGCGTGGCGGGCAGCGTGCTATCCATGCGCGCGCTCCTGGCCGATCAGGCGCAGCGAATCGCTATGCCAGTCGATGCCGACTTGCGCGCCCTCCGAAAACGGTTCGTTGCCTTCGTTCTGACAGCACACCAGCATCTCGCCGACGCGGCTGTCGAGCCGGTAAAGCCATTGGCTGCCGAGAAAGAAACGGCTCGTCACGTTGCCCGCGAGACGCCCTTTGTCGGGCGCGCAGAGGCGCAGTTTTTCCGGGCGAATGCACAGCGTGACGGCGTCGCCGACGCCGATCGCCTGGCCTTGCGCGGCCAGTTGCGCCACGCTGCCCGTTTCCGCGAGATCGTGGCCCAGGTCGATGCCGATCGCGTCGCCGTCGCGCGATACGATCTTGCCCGCCAGCATGTTCGCCTTGCCGATGAACTGCGACACGAACAGATTCTCGGGCCGCTCGTACGCGCGATACGGCGTGTCGATCTGCGTGATGCGCCCCGCTTCCATCACGACCACGCGATCGCTGATCGACAGCGCTTCGGATTGATCGTGCGTGACCATGATGGTCGTCGTGCCGATCTTGCGTTGAATGGCGCGCAGTTCGAACTGCATGTCCTCGCGCAGCTTCGCATCGAGGTTCGACATCGGTTCGTCGAGCAGCAGCACGGGCGGCGCGATCACGATCGCGCGCGCAATCGCGACACGCTGCCTTTGACCGCCCGACAATTCCCGCGGAAAGCGATGCGCGAGCGCATCGAGCCGCACCAGCGCGAGGGCTTCGCGCACACGGTCGGCGCGCTCGGTTTTATCGACGCCGCGCATTTCCAGCCCGAAGCTGACGTTCTGCGCAACGCTCATATGGGGAAACAGCGCGTAGCTTTGAAAGACGATGCCGAGGCCGCGCCGGTTCGGCTTCATGTGCGTGATGTCGCGGCCGTCGAGCATGATGCGGCCGCGCGTCGTTTCGATGAAGCCCGCGATCATCTGCAGCGTGGTCGTCTTGCCGCAGCCCGACGGGCCGAGCAGCGAAACGAATTCGCCCTTTTCCACCGCGAGGTTGACGCCCGTCACGGCGTGCAGATCGCCGAACGTCTTCGAAACGTCAGTCAATGTGAGGAACGACATGGTCTGGCCTTTCGGTGCACGGCACCGGCTGAATCGACGGGTGTCTGTTGAGCCGACTCTAGCTAGCCAAATTCCAGAGCGTCAATGTCAAATTCCAATCAACGATATAAAGATTCCATTTCTTCCGTTGAGTGGAATATTTGTCCCATGCTCATGCGTTATGTTCCGCTGCGTGCCGTCAGTGAAAATACTGAAGCGCGCGTGTACTGTCGCTTTCAAGGCGTTTGGAGACAACAGTTTGTTTTTCAGGAAGAACATCAGCTAGTATTCCGTTCAATGGAATCCGAATCGAGATCGCCAATGAATTCTTCGAAAGAAGCCGAAGCTCCCGGCACCGGCATGTTGCAGCGCGCATTCGCGGTGATCCGGGCGCTCGGAGAAATTCAACCCGAAGGCGGCCGCGTCACGCGCATCGCGAAAGCCGTCGGGCTGACGCAGGCCACCGTGCATCGCATCCTGCATGCGCTGATTGCCGAAGGGGTCGTCGAGCAGGATCAGAGTACGAAGCTTTATCGGCTGAGCGTCGACTTTTTTGCGCTGGCCTCGCAGGCCGGCAATCCGAGCGGCATGCGCGAACTGTGCCGCCCTGCCTTGCTGCGACTGTGCGCGAGTCTCGGCGACACGATCTTCCTGCTCGTCAAAAGCAGCTTCGATGCCGTGTGTCTCGACATGTGCGAAGGCCCGTTTCCGATCCGCTCGTTCACAGGCGATATCGGCGGCCGCGTCGCACTGGGCGTCGGCCAAGGCAGCCTTGCGATTCTCGCGTTCCTGCCTGAAGCCGAGCGCGAAGAGATTATCCGCTTCAACGTGCCGCGGCTGCGCAGTTATGGCGTGCTCGACGAGGTCTATCTGCGCACAGAAATCGAACGCGTCCGGCAACTCGGCTACGCGGGGCGCAATAGCGGCGTGCTGGAAGGCATGGCGGGCGTGGCCGTGCCGATCATCGACCGGACGGGCTGCGCGGTGGCGGCGCTGAGCGTCGGCACACTGTCGGCGCGTCTGGGCGAAGACCGTTTGCCGATGGTCGTCGAGCTTCTCAAGCGCCAGGCCGATCTGATCGGCCCGCAGGTGAATCCGTTCGATGTCGCGATGCGCCGTCCGATGCACGGTCTGACACGCGCGCTGACGACAGAACCGATCGCGTGACGCGCGACTTACATACCGCCCGATAAAGGCGCGGATGCTTTCGCAAGCGGATGCGCGGCACCCGCTTGCGCCATCAGCGCAACGGCGGCTGAATCGGGCATACCGTTGGCGTCGATGGCACCCGCTTTCGCGAGCGCATCGAGATCGCTATCGACGCCTGCCTGCCCGACCGTGAATGGCGTCGTCAGGAACGCGGGTGCAGCGAGCGTGACGGCATAGTGTTGCTGCAGATTCGCGACCACCGCCGATTGCGCATTCAGGACATTGCTCTGGTTCGCAAGCGCCTGCTGAAATTGCGCGTTGCTGGCGAAATTCGCAATCAGACTGGACACGCTAGTGCCGAGTTGCGCGGCGAGGTAGACGAGCATCAGTTCGGTTTCGGGCGTCGTGTTGAAGGTGCCGCCAGCGAAGGCGAGCGAATGCAGCGTCGTGCCGCCGGAAGTCACGGTCATCACGCACGGCGGCGTCGCATTGAATGCGAGGCTGTAGCGTCCGCCGCCATCCGTTAACGTGGCCCCCGAGCCTTGCGCGCAGGCCACGTTGAGGTTCGCGCTCGCGAGTGCCTTGCCGGTGGCCGCCGTGCCAGCGAGCGCAAGGTTCTGCACCACGACTGCGCCCGTGCAGCCGTCGAAGCCGATGCACACGCTGCCGCCACACCCGGCAATCGCGGCGAGCGACGCAGCACAGAGGGCAGACACCGTTGGGCGAACGAAGCGGGCGATGCACAGGTTCATGGCCGTCTGCCGTCGATGAAAGGGCGCAGATTTTCATTCTAGCGCGCCCTTTCGGGCCAGACGCACGGCATCCGCTTGCGCACGCGCGCACGTGACGAACGCCTAGATCACGTTGATCGCGACTTCGATGTTGCCGCGCGTGGCCTTCGAGTACGGACACAGTTCGTCTGCGGCATGCACGACTGCTTCGGCGAGTTCGCGCGGCACGCCCGGCATGCTCACGTCGATCCGCGCGCCGAGGAAGTACGCGTTGCCCGTCATGCCGAGATCGATCTCGATGTCGAGCGCGAGGTCGGACGGCAGCGCGACTTTCTTCGCCTTGGCCGCCAACCCGATCGCGGTGATCAGACATGCCGACCACGCGCCCGCGAACAGTTGCTCCGCCGTCGGATGCGGATCGGCGGCTTCGAACACATGCTGCGGATGTGCGTCGTTGCCCGGCGCGGACAGTCTCAGGTCGAGCCGCTCTTCGTGGCCGCGCGAAGCGTCAGCGTGCTGGCTTGCCGTCGTGTGCGTCTTGCCCGTGAACAGGACTTTTTCAATTCTGGTCATTGTGATTCCTAAGTCGAAAGTGGAGATCGGTTTATATAAATCATGCGATTCAATCGCATGCGATGCATATTGATGGAAGCGCCCCGCCATGTCAATCGCATACGATTTAATCGCTCACACGCTTTCGATAGTGATCAGCGAAGCGACGCAACGTGATCGAATGAAACACGCGGCCAGGAAACACCAAAACCGGCCCATCGCACGCAAGAATCGAATGATGGAAGTATGCTTGGCTGACGGGCAGCCAACACTTGCGCAACGCCCACGCGCCACCCCGTCATGCGCCGGAGGAAGTCCGCGATGAGCAACGAGTCAACGCCGTCAGACGCAGCGCCCGCCCGTGAGCCCGCCACGGACGCGAACCTCTTTGACGGCGATCTCCTCGAAGACCCGAGCGTGCGCGATCATCCGCGGCACCAGCAGATGTTTCCCGTGCTCTCGGAAGCGGAAATCGATCGGATACGCCGCTTCGGCGCGCCGTCGCGCTACACCACGGGCGCCCTGCTCTATCGTGCGGGCAGTCTGTGTCCCGGCGTGTTCGTGCTGCTGTCGGGCAAGGTGCGGATAGTCGGGCGCGACGGTCTCGGCCACGAGCGGATTATTCATACCTACACGCAACGCGGCGAGTTCACGTCGGATGTCACGCAGCTCTCCAGCAAGCCGGCCGTGGTCGACGCGCACGTGGTCGAAGACGTCGAAGCGATCCTGCTACGGCCCGACGAACTGAGCGCGATGATGATCAGCGAAGCCGATCTGGGCGAGAAGATCATGCGCGCGCTGATTCTGCGGCGCGTTCTGGTGATCGAGCGCGGACACGGCGTGGTGCTGGTCGGCCCGTCCAACCACGGGCGGCTGATCGCGCTGCAAAACTTCCTGCGCCGCAATGTGTTCCCCAGCCTGACGCTCGACGCGGACAAGGACGCCGAAGCCATCGCGTTGCTCGCACGGCTGACCCCGCAACCCGACGACTTTCCGCTCGTCCTGTGCCCGAACGGCACGGTGCTGCGCAATCCCGACGAAGGACAGCTCGCTTCGTGTCTCGGGCTGATTCCCGAATTCGATCCGGCGCATGTGTACGACGTCGCCATTGTCGGCGCGGGTCCGGCGGGACTGGCGGCGGCCGTGTACGCGGCTTCGGAAGGGCTGTCGGTGGCCGCGCTCGATTGCCGCGCGCCCGGGGGCCAGGCCGGCACCAGTTCGCGCATCGAAAACTATCTGGGTTTTCCGACGGGCATCACCGGCCACGCGCTAGCGGGCCGCGCATTTGTGCAGGCGCAGAAGTTCGGCGCGCACATCGGCATTCCGTGCGAGGTGCGGGCCCTGTATTGCGACAAGCAGCCGCCCGTCGTCGAACTCACCGACGCCCGGCGCATCACTGCGCGTACCGTCGTGATCGCGAGCGGCGCGGAGTATCGGCGCCCGGACGTCGACGGGCTGGAGCGTTTCGAAGGCTCCGGCGTCTACTACTGGGCAACGCCGATCGAGGCGCGTCTGTGCCGCAAGGAGCCCGTGCTGCTGATCGGCGGCGGCAATTCGGCGGGACAGGCAGTCGTGTTTCTGGCGTCGCATGCCGAGCATGTGCACATGTTCATACGCGGCGCGAGCCTCGAGCACAGCATGTCGCACTATCTGATCGAACGGATTCTCGCGCTGCCGAACGTGACGCTCCACACGCGCGTCGAACTGACGGCGCTGCAAGGCGATGCGCGGCTCGAACGCGTGCACTATCGCGGCGCGGGCGGCATCGAAGGCAGCATGACGACGCATCATCTGTTCGTCTTCATCGGCGCCGAGCCGAACACCGGCTGGCTCAAGACATGCGGCGTGGCGCTCGACGACAGGGAGTTCGTCTTGACGGGGCCCGACATTCCCGGCGCCGGGCTGCAATCGATGTCATTGCAGACCAGCGTGCCGGGCGTCTTCGCGATCGGCGACGTGCGCTCGGGGTCGACCAAGCGGGTCGCGTCGGCAGTCGGCGAAGGCGCGGGCGTGGTCGCGCAGATCCATCGTCTGCTGGCCGAGGCGCGGGCCGCGTGTTAGCGGGCGCGCCGCGCGGCCGGGCTATTTCAACAATCCGAACACCGCGACGCCATTCGTCGTGCCGACATACACGCGTCCATGCGCGACCATCGGCGTGATGTACTTGTTGCCCGCGCCGAACGTATCGCGCGAGCCGGACTGATTGCTGTTGTACAGCTCCTGCGCGAGATTCGCGGCATTGAACGCATGCAGCGCCGCCACCGCGCCGTTTTCCGCCGCCCACACGATCGCGTTCTGCGCGCCGTTCGCCGAGATGCTCGGCGTCGTGCCCGGATACGGGAACTTGAAGCCGCTTTGCGATGCGGGCGTGGCGGCGAGACGCGCGCCGCTGACCGGGAACGCCTTCAGGTTATCGCCGACCGCGCCGTAGTACACGACGTTGCCGTAAAACGCCGCCGTCGTGAACACGCCGCCTATCAGTTGGCCGTCGATCTCCTGCCAGATCGCATTGCTGGAGCCGTTGAATTTGCCCAGGTTGTCGCGATCGACGACATAAATCTTCGAGTCCTTGCCCGAGCCGAGCGCAAGACGCCGGGTGACGCCGCTCGCATCGACGAGATCGGGTAACACCATCGCGCCGCCGGAACCGAGGTCGGCGTCGCGCGCGGATTGCGACACGGTATCGAAAGTGGCGAAATAGTCCGCCACACTGAGGTTCGGCGCGGCTTGGAGTTTGATGAACGCATTGCCGAAATTGCCATTCGATGGAAAACCTTGCGCGTTCAACGTGGTGTCGAACGTGCCGTTGGCATCGAGCAGATAGAGCGACGTGCCGTCCGACGCCATGCCGCCGCCACCCATCCATACCGCGCCGCCGCTGCCGTTCGGCGTCAGGTTCAGCGCGCCCGTCTGCGCGAGCGTATCGGCGTTGTAGGCCATCACCCAGCCGCCGTAGACCCCCTGGTCGCAGTGCGAGGTCCACGCCAGATAGACGTTGCCGTTGACCAGCGTCAGCGCCTGCCGCTCCGCGTATTGCTGTGGATCGAATACGGTCACGCCGTTGCTGCTGTTCGCGCCGCTGCCCGGATAGCGGCCCGTTATGTCCGTGGGTCCGCCGAGCGCTTCGGCGCCTGTGGCGAGATCGATGGCGTGCAGGCGCTGATGAATCGTGCCGGCGCCGTCCTTGCTCATCGCCACCGCATACATCACGCCGTTCGTCCCGCGGCCGCGATCGATGACGGGCGTCGCCGTAATGCCGATCTCAGGGGAAATCTGCGCGCAGTTGCGCGGATCGCTGGTCGTTTCGCCCGCGCCGAGCAGCGAGCGCTGCCAGAGCTGGGCGTTGCTGTCGGCGTCGAATGCGTACACGCTCGCGTGCTCGGTCGCGACGTACACGACGTTGTGCGCCGCGCCGTTCACCTGCACGTTGCCGACGTACAGCGGTTGCGCGTCCACTTTGCCGTCGACGGACAAAAAACCCACCTTGCCGAAGCTCGCCGCGTTGACGTTCGCGGGCGTGAGCGTGGTTTCCGCGAGGTATTGCCCTGTGCGGGCCACATCGTTGTGGTAGGTGAGCACGTCGGTGACTGCCGCCGCCGTGCCGCCCGAACTGCCCGAGCCCCCCGAACCGCCCGGACTGCCCGAGCCGCCGCTCCCGCCGTTCGTGCTCGCGTTGTTCGACGAGCCGCCCCCGCTGCACGATATGCAAATCGCCGTGACGAGGCCCAAAATCGCGATATGCCGGGAACTGCGCAGATTGGAGAACGAACGCTGCCAGCGGTTCATGGACGTCTCCCAGGCGGTCGGGCGACCGCATAGATTGTCGGCCTTGCAGGTGTCGAAAGTCGCATGTCGGCGAAATTCCGGCATTGCAACTGAGCAATTTGCGTTCCGCGACGCGCCAGATTCATGCGACGGATAACGCCGCGTCGCGCGTTAAATACGCACGTACCTCACGAGACATTCGATATGTTTTCAGAACCGGCACGGCGCCCGTGGCTCGCCGCGGCATGGATCGCCTTGGCATTGGCGGCGGCAAACCGCGCGCACGCCGCCGCAGACACCGCATCGTCGCGACAGAACGGGCCCGTCGCGCATGTCGCCGATCAGGCCATGCGTGTCGTTACGCCCGAAGGCGACGGCACGTTGCCACTCTACGCCGATCGCAACATCGACGCCGCACAACCCGGCGTCACGCGCGTATTCATCATCGTTCACGGCACGTTGCGCAACGCGGACCAGTACTTCGCCACCGGGCAGCAAGTGCTCGCCGCTGCCGGGCCGGATGCAACACGAACCATGATTGTCGCGCCGCAGTTTCTGACGACGCGCGATCTGCGCGCGTTCCCGATGCCTGAAAGCACGCTCGCGTGGTCCGAAGCCGGATGGAAGGAAGGCGCGCCCGCGCGCCGCCCCGCGCCGGTGAGTTCCTTCGCCGCGCTCGATGCGCTGCTCGAACATTTCGACGACAGGCAGCGCTATCCCGCGTTATCTTCGGTGACGGTGATCGGGCATTCGGCGGGTGCGCAGGTCGTGCAGCGTTATGCCGTGGCGGGACGCGCCGGTGAAGCGCTGGCGCGCGACGGCATCCACGTGCGGTACGTCGTCGCGAATCCGTCGAGCTATCTGTACTTCGACGATGAACGTCCCGTCTCGCGCGGTGTTTTCCAGCACGTCGATACACAGGCCTGTCCGCGCGCGGTCGAATGGAAGTACGGCATGGCCGACCCGCCGGCTTATGTCGCCTCGCAGGACGCGGCGCAAATCGAGGCGCGCTACGCGAAGCGCGATGTCGTGTATCTGCTCGGAATGGAAGACGTGAACCCGCGCACGCATTTTATCGACCGCTCCTGCGCGGCGATGGCGCAAGGTCCGTTCAGGCTCGCGCGTGGGCTTGCGTACTTCGACTATCTGCAACGGCGGTATCCCGTCGGCCTGAATCAGCGCGTGGTCGAAGTGCCCGGCGCGGGACACGACGCGCGACGCATGCTGACATCCGAGTGCGGCATGGCCGTGCTGTTCGACGGGCGAGTGCCGTCGTCATGTCCCGGCGAGCGTGAAATGCCGTCGCGGTGAGGCAGCTTGCGATTGCGAGCGCCACGCGTCGAGTTCAACGTGCGAGGACGCGGATTCGAACCCCCGCCGCGCTCAGTCGACCGTTGCCATCGCATCCATCGTGGTCAGGCAATGCAGGTCGAGCGCGCGCGTGTGCTCCGTCATGTAGTCGACGAACACGCGGATGCGCGCCGGAAGATGCTTGCGGCTCAGATAGCAGATGTAATGACGGCTGTCGTCGGGGGCATACTGGGTGAGGCAGGTGACGAGACGCCCTTCGCCGAGCAGATCGCACACCTGATAACCAGGCAGTTGCGCGATGCCTAGTCCGTCCAGCACCGCCTGGAGAATCAGATCCGGGTCGTTGAAGGTATGCGGCGCATGCAACTGGCGGCGCACCGGCAGGCCGTCGACCTTGAATTCCCACTCCCTCACGCGCCCCGTCGCCGTACGCAGGTTGATGCAGCGATGATCGGCCAGTTCGTCGACATGGCGCGGCAAGCCGTGCGCGGCCGCATACGCGGGCGACGCGCAGACGATCATCTGCATGGGTATCAATTGACGCGCGACGATCTCGCTGTCTTCCATGCGTCCGTCGCGAAACGACACGTCGATGCGATCGGCCGTGAAGTCGGCGGGACGGTCGTTGAGCAGCAGTTCCAGCGAGATATCCGGGTACTGCGCATGAAAGCCGCGCAGCAACGGCGCGACGATCCTGCGCCCGAAGCCCGGTGTCGAGTAGATGCGCAGCCGCCCTCGCGGCGGCCCGCTGCGCAGCTCGCGCATCTCTTCGAGCGCCTGGACGATACGCTCGACACCCGCCTGGCAGTTCTCGAAGAAGAGTTCGCCTTCGCGCGTCAGCGACGTGCAGCGGGTGGTGCGCAGAAAGAGGCGCGTATCCAGCTGGGCCTCCAGCTTCTGCACGTTCCTGCTGACGGACGAGCGGCCAATGCCGAGGCGATCGCCCGCCTTGGCGAAACTGCCTTCGTTGGCAACGGCAAGAAAGGAAACAACACCGGCGAAACTCGTTGCAAACGTGCTGGCAATCGGATCGTCGGCGCCCGTCACGGAGCGGCGCGGTGCGTAGTCTGACATGGAAGCGCGAAGAGTGAAGTCCATATCCGACTAGACGTTTCAGCGCTTGCGTTTGTGACGTGGCCCGCGAATTTTCTTTTGCGGCCTTGCGCAAGGCCGCTCGCGCGTCCTATTTCTCCGGCACCAGAATGGGCGCGCCCTTGTCCTTCAGCAGCAGCACAAGAAACTTCGCGGGCTTCGTCTGGCTCGCGTTGTGGCCCACCGTGTGAACATCGTTCGGGCCTTCATAGAAGGACTGGCCCGGCGTCAGCGTGACTTCCTTGCCGCCTCTGACCTGCATCACGATCGACCCTTCGAGCACGTAGATGAACCCGTGCGCATGATGCCGATGCACCGGGTCCACGGCGCCGGGCGGATATTCGACCAGGATCATCAACGCTTCCTTGCCGGGATAGTCGTCGAGCGGCCTGGTCATGACGGGTGTCACGATGGCCGCGGGCGGCTCGGCGCGGGCCTGGTTCGTCAACGTGCCCGCCATGACGAGCAGGGCCGCGACAATTCTCTTCGAGCAAAACATCATGCGCTCCTCACATGGCGGCCCGCACAGGCCGAGGTTGAACGGGAACGGCGCCCCGGCTCAGGCGAGGTTCGCCTTGTCCAGGCCGAATGCCTTGTCGGACGATCCCGGCACGAACTTGAACGCCACGTTCGCACGGTTCCAGGCGTTGATGGCCATGACTTCGAATGTCAGGTCCGACAGTTCCTTTTCCGAAAACTGGCCGCGCACACGCTCGTAGATATCGTCGGGCACGCCGTGCTCGGGCAATGTGGTCAGCACTTCCGTCCACGCGAGCGCGGCGCGTTCGCGCGGCGAGAACAGCGTCGACTCGCGCCAGATAGCCACATGATGGAGACGCAGCGCGCGCTCGCCGTGAATCGTCGCTTCCTTCACGTGCATGTCGAGGCAAAAACCGCAACCGTTGATCTGCGAAGCGCGGATATTGACGAGATCGCGGATCGGTTCTTCAATGGCGCAATCCTTCAGAAGATTGCTGAGCTCGATGAACTTCTTCGCTAGCTCGGGCGATTGATGGAAGTAGTTGATACGCTGAGTCATGACTTCTCCTGGCGACGATGACGGAAGCATCCGTGCGGGACGGATGCCGTTCGCGGTAGTGAACCGCACGAAGCCATGGTAGGTTCGTGACGCGCGCCGCGGTAGACCTGCGGACGGGCTCACCGTGTTGCCCATCCGGCACCAATCCCGCGGTCAGCCGCTGTCAGCCGCTGTCAGCCGATCACGGGCGCCGCGATCGTCGTCGCACTCAGGGTTCGCCGTAGGCGGCGGCGATGCGCGCCAGCTTGTCGGGATTGCGTTGAACGTGAATGCTGACGATACGCTCGCCGTCCGTTTCGAACGACATCGCCGATTCGAGCTTGCCTTCGATATACCGCAACAGCGCGCCCTGCCCGTTGAGCGTCACGAGCTTGACGTGAACCCCGCCCGGAAAACGCCGCAATGCCGCATAGAACAGCTGCGCAATACGCCGGCCGCCCATCATCGGCTTCGGGAAGCTCTTCACCTTGCCGCCGCCGTCGCCGATCAGCGTGGCGTCCTCGGCGAGGAACGCGTTGATGGCGTGGAAGTCCGCGCTCGCGAGCGCCTGCGCAAAGCCCTGCAACAACTGGCGATGCTTCTCGCGCGGCACCGCATAACGCGGACGCTCGTCGCGCAGTTGCGCCTTCGCGCGGCTCACCAGCTGACGGCATGCGGATTCCGTCTTGCCGATCGCATCGGCGACCTCGTCATAGTCCGCGTCGAAGACTTCGCGCAGCAGGAAGGCGGCGCGCGCTTCGGGCGTGAGCCGTTCGAGCAGCATCAGGAACGCGACGGACACGTCGTCGGCGCGCTCGGTCATCTCCTCGGGCGTCGCGGGCGAGTCGCTGATCTCAGGCTCGGGCAGCCAGATGCCCGTGTAGTGCTCGCGCTGGATTTTCGCTGCACGCAGACGGTCGATGGACATGCGCGTCGTGACGGAAACGAGCCACGCTTCGGCGTTGTCGATGCTCGCGTGGTCGGCTGCGTGCCAGCGCAACCAGACGTCCTGCACGATGTCTTCGGCTTCGGCGACGGAGCTGAGCATCCGGTAGGCGATTTTCTGCAGGCGCGGGCGAAGCTGGTCGAAGGCGTAGGCGTCGGCGTCCATAAGGTGCGTGGCCTCGCCCTTCTCATCGAATGAAAGAGGGCGAGACATGACAGAGCGGAGATGACAAAGCCGAAGTTTGCCATGGATACGCTACCAGGATGGTAGACGGGACACGCTTGATATGAAGAATCGGGCAACGGCTCGAGCCGCTGCGTCTTCGAGAAAGCCCGTGATAGCGCCTGCGCCGCAGATACGTTTTGTTTAATTGCCGCTGCTTTGGAAGATGCAGGGCACGCACTGATGGGCCAGTCCGAACGATTCGAGAACGGGCGCCAATTCGCAGCTTGCCGTGCGCGTTGGCTTGCGGCATCTGTTCTGACGCCCGTTCGCTACGTCACACGGATCAGAACGCGTGACGCAGGCCAACCGTCACGGCAACCTGCGAATCCGTCGACGACGGCGACAGCGTGTTGATCATCGCGTGCGACAGCACCGAATCCGCCGGTGCGCCATGCACGTTCTGATAAACGCCTTCAAGGTAGAAGTCGGTGCGCTTGCTGAGTGCGTAGTCGGTTTGCAGCATCGCCGTGTTCCATCCCGGCGACGAACCGTTGTACGCGCCATGCGTATACGTGTAGGCGCCCGACACGCTCAAGGCCGGCGTCAGCGCATATTTCGCGTTCACTTCGTAGTTATCCAGTCGCAACGAACCGGCCAGCGTTCCCGCCGATGAATCGTTGGCGCCGAGATAGGTGCCCGTGCCGAACGAGAACACACCCGCGGCGTTGTCGATCTGCGAATGGCTCCACACGAGACCAACCGTCGCCGGGCCAAACGTGTAGTTGCCGCCAACCGACCAGATGCGCTGCCGTTCCGCGATGAAGTTCGCGCTCGTATCCGACGACGTGGTCGCGCCGCTGCCGTTGCCCGCATTGTTGAACTGCAGGTAACCGGCGGCGAGATTGACGGGGCCCATCGCATACGACACGCCGAAGCCATACGAGCGGTTGTTCGCGAAGTCGCCTGCCTTGTTGCTGAAGCTATACATCGTTTCGACCGTAACGCCGCTCCACGTCGGGCTGGTGTACTTGACCGAGTTGTTGATGACGACGGAGTTCGCAGCGAGGTTGTCGTTCTCGAACGGATGCGCGGCCATGCTGCCGCCCCACGTGTTGAACTCGGCTGTCAGCGGCCCGACAAGGTCGTTCATCGCGTCGAACTGGCGGCCGAAGGTCAAGGTACCGTACGGATCGCTTTGCAGGCCGACCCACGCCTGCGAACCGAAGGCACTGCCCGAAAATGCCTGCGCGCCGTTGTTCAGCAGGAAACCCTGTTCGAGCTTGAATACGGCATGCAAGCCGCCGCCCAGATCTTCCGAGCCCTTGAGCCCGAACACCGTATTCTGCGTCGAGCTGCTCACCATCTGCCAGTTGCTGTGGCCCTGCTGGTTATTGGTGTACACCAGACCGGTGTCGATAAGACCATAGAGCGTCACGCTGCTTTGCGCATGCGCGGAAGCGGTAAAAACTCCGAGTGTTGCGAGGGCGAGTAAAGATTTCTTCATGTTGGTTCGGCTCCGTGATGTAGCGGTGAAGCGTTTTGTGGCGCGCGATCATAAAAGAACCGACGATGGTTTGGCAACCTCGCGCGCGCCAGACTCGACAGCGTCTTCATCATAGGAGTGTCAAAAATATCCGGCGCTCAAGCGCACAGTCGCGCGGCGCTAAAGCAACGCGTCCTATGCCGGAGTGCTTTCAGACAGATACACATGCTTTCGTGAGCACTGACATGTGTTCACAAACAATAAGCGTATTGCAAGCTAACCACGCATTGCACGTGATTGGCATGGACTGGCTAGCCGTTCTTCGGCGCGGTGGAAACGTTTCGCTTGCGACGACCGTCGGCGGCGCGTTCGAGCAACAGCCGGTCCATTGCCGACAGCAGATCCGTCGGGTCGAGCGGCTTGCGCAAAAAGCCGTCGTAATAGACGAACGCGGGCGGGCTCGGCTCGCCCGACACCAGAATGAACACGATCTCCGCCAGGTTCCGCTCGTTGCGCACGTGATGGCACAGCACGCTGCCCGACATTACCGGCATCCGCCAGTCCGCGACGACGATATCCACATCGCGCTCGCGCAGCATGTCCAGCGCGGCGCGCCCATCTTCGGCGACACAGGTCGCATAGCCATGCGCTTCGCACACGTATTGCCATGCGTCCAGCGTTTCAACGTCGTCGTCTACAAGCAGCACTGTCGGCATATCTGGCCTCGCTCATGACCATTCGATGCACTGCGCTCGCGTCCGCTTCGGGACGTTCGAGCGCGCCTGGATACATTGCTGTCGAAGCAAACCAAAAGCCAGCGCCGCGTTCCGTCTCGAACCCGATGATGCGCCGGCCCTGCGATGCTACTCAAACTCGACTCACACCGGGAACGGGTTGCGTTCCGCGAAACCTTCCTGATGCCAGTACGGGTACGCCGGCCTGACCTTGCTCGCTTCATCGAGCTTCGCGACCTGCGCTTGCGTGAGATTCCAGCCCACCGCGCCGAGGTTTTGCCGCAATTGCTCCTCGTTGCGTGCGCCGATCAGCACCGTCGAAACCGTGGGCCGTTGCAGCAGCCAGTTCAACGCGATCTGCGGAATCGTCTTGCCCGTTTCTTCGGCGATCGCGTCCAGTGCATCCACCACGCGATACAGATACTCGTCAGGCACGGGCGGGCCCATGTCGGCTGTCTTGTGCAAGCGGCTCTGTTCCGGCAGCGGCTGGCCTCGACGGATCTTGCCCGTCAGACGGCCCCAGCCCAGCGGACTCCATACGACGGCACCCACGCCCTGGTCGATGCCGAGCGGCATCAGTTCCCATTCGTAGTCGCGTCCGATCAGCGAGTAATAAGTCTGGTTCGCCACGTATCGCGGATAGCCATAGCGGTCCGCGACATCGAGCGACTTTTGCAGATGCCAGCCCGAGAAGTTCGACATGCCCGTGTAGCGGATCTTGCCTGCGCGCACGAGATCGTTCAACGTGGAGAGCGTTTCTTCCACGGGCGTCTTCGCGTCGAAGCCATGCAACTGGAACAGATCGATATAGTCGGTTTGCAGACGCTTGAGCGCCGCATCGACCGCCTGGATCAAATGGAAACGCGACGAGCCCACGGCATTCGGATCGTTTTCATCGAAGCGAAACGTGGCCTTCGTCGAGATGATGGTCTTGTCGCGACGCCCTTTCAGGGCCTCGCCGAGAATCGCCTCCGACGCGCCGTTCGAATAGATGTCGGCGGTGTCGAACATCGTCACGCCGGCGTCGAGACAGACGTCGATGAGCTTGCGTGCTTCGGCGACATCCGTCGCGCCCCACGCCTGAAAGAATTCGCCTTTGCCGCCAAAAGTGCCCGTGCCGAAGCTGAGCACGGGCACCTTGAATCCCGACGCGCCCAGGTGACGATATTCCATGTTGGCCTCGTTGATGAATCGGTTGAACGATGCGGATCGCTCGCAAGCTTCGATGCGGGCGCAATGATGAGGTTGATAGACTACTCCATTGGCCCATGGCGTGCAGGCGCGTCGGCCGACGTCATTCAATTGAAAGACGACGCATGCGGGTATCCAGAATGAATAGCCGTATGCGAGAGAGATCAGCAAGCGCAGCGCCTGATCCGCATGGCAAAACAAACGGGGCGCGCATCGCACTGCGCGCCCCCGCTATTCCAACCTGCCTCAACCGTTGACGGTCTCGACCTCGCCACGCACCGGCTTGCTCTTGCGGCGCAGTTCTTCCGTCGTTTCGCCGCCGCCATCGGGCAGCCAGCCCGGCGGCTGGATCACGTGGTTGATCGCGATCCACACGCTTTTCGCCGTCACGACGTCGCGGATCAGCGTGGCCCAGTGCTCGAACTCGACGACGAACGGGTTACGCGACGTGGTCGGCGTGACGAGACCGTAGCGGCAGGGTTCGTCGGCGCGTTCTTCGACATAGGTGCCGAACAGACGGTCGAAGATGATCAGCACGCCGCCGTAGTTCGCATCGAGGTACTCGACATTCGATGCATGATGCACACGGTGCGCGGACGGCGTATTGAACACATATTCGAGCCAGCCGAGCTTCGGCACCCACGTCGTATGCAGCCAGAACTGGTACATCAGGTTCATATAGAGCGTCAGCAGCACGACTTCAGGGCGCACGCCGAGGAACACGAGCGGCGTGAAGAAGATCGCCGAGCCCGTCAGCTTGCCTGTCACGCCGAGCCGATAGGCAGTGGACAGCGTCAGCTGGTTCGGCGAGTGATGCACGGCATGCGTGGCCCAGAAGAAGCGCATACGGTGCGACGCGCGGTGATACCAGTAGTAGCAGAACTCCTGACCGATGAAGAGCGCGAACACCATCAGCGCGCTATTGATCGACACCGTGAAGAGACGATGGTCCCACGCGAGCGCGAAAACCGGCGTCGCGAGCGACAGCGGCAACAGCGCGAGCAGCTTGCGGCCAACCAGGTCAAACAGAGAAATCCAGACTTCGTACCACGCGAACGGCGTCGCGGTGCTGCGGTTCTTTCTGCTGAGAACGACGGCCTCGATCAACGACACGAAGACGATGACGGCCGAGACATAAAGAGGGAGTTTTCCGAAGTGTTCCATGACGATGCCATAACGGTTGTGGCGGGAGGTATCGTCTGCGGTGGTGTTGGATCAGTCAGTGCATCGCATCCGATATGCGCACTGTAGTGATGGCCGCCGTTACAGGCTATGCGGAAGTTATTTCACCCTATGTCACGGCGCCCGGCGCCTTGCGGGACAGGCCTTTCGGGCGTTTTCGCGAGTCCCGGAAAATGGCCGTGGAAGGGGAAAAATTGCAGCGGCCGGGGGGTTGTGAACGGTCGTGCCGTTTATGCGCAAACCGCTGCGACGGCAACGGCAAACGGAACCGGCAACGACAGCGGCTCGCCCAAGCCTCAGCCCGCCATTGTCGCGCGAACCGTGTATTCGCCTTCCGGCACGGCGACCGCGAGCCGTTCCAGCGACGTGTAGAAATCGGCGGGCAGCGGCTCGACGGGATAGCCGCGCTTCTCCCACGCATCCAGACCGCCCTTCAACGCGTGCGCGTGCCGAATGCCCTTGCGATGCAACTGCGCGATGATGCGCCGCGCCGTCGCCTCGCTCGGACAGACGCAATACACGACGATGGGATGCGCGAGCAACACGGCGTCCAGCTTGTCCGGCGAATCGAGATCGAGCGGATAGGCGCCCGCGATCCGGTAAGCCTCTTTGTCGCGCACGCTGCGCGGTCTCGCATCGAAGATCAGCGGCGGTGCGTCCGAACGCATCATCGTGTCGAGCTGGTCGGGGCTGATACGCCGCTTCGCGAGCAAGCGCCGGAATTGCACGCGCCGCACCCAGCGGTACAGCAGCACCGTCACACAGATGGCCGCGAACGCGTCGAAAATCGTGCCGCCGTTGTGCCGCACCAGCAGCATCGCCTGCACGATCTGGTCATGCAGCGCAGCGCCGCCGATCATATACGCGCCCGTCCACAGCGACGCGCCGACGGCATCCCAAAGCAGGAACACGCTGGGCGAGATCGCCGTCGTGCCCAGCAGCGGCGCGGAAATCAGGCCGACGCCGGGCAAAAACTTGGCGAGCGTGAGAATCGGCGCGCCGTGGCGCTCGAAGACGCCGCGCGCCGTGCGCAGCGTCGTATCGAGCGACAGCGAAAAGCGCACGAGACCGTTCAGCAGCCGCCGGCCGCGCACGCGCCCGACGAAGAACCACAGCGAATCGGCGAGCAGCGTCGCACCGACGGCCGCGCAGAACACGGCCGCGTACGACACCTGCCCCATCGCCGCCATCGTCCCGGCGAGCATCAGCATCGGCGCGGCCGGCACGGGCACGCCCAGTTGCGTGACCAGCACGCTGAGAAACACGGCCCACGGGCCAAGCGAAGCGGGGATAGCGGTGGGGAAATGCCACACGACAGCGGTCCTTTCAAGCATGGAGCGGGCTGCGTTCGCGCTGAACGGCGCCCGTCGAAACGGTATGGCGCGCCGCCATGCCGAAGCCGGAAACGCACCCGGCCGGCCAGCGACGCCCGGCGATTCTAGACGGGATTGCGCGAGGACGTGTTCCTGCCGTACAACGCGCCGCCTGTCCTTCCATGCGAAAAGTAGCGGATTTCACGGTCAGTTCGGTGAAAGCCGATTTTCCCGCCCCGTGTCAGTCCGGGTCGGGCACCGTCATGCCGAGCAACACGGAGCTGACCGACTTGCCGTGCGCATCGAGCGCAAGCGAACGCGTGACGCCGCCGCCGAGCGCATCGCGCAGCACGAAATTGAACGCCGCGAGGCGCGGCAGTTCGTGGCGCGTCACCTCGCCATGCACGAAACCGGCGAGCCACGCCTTCACATGCGCCGCGCTCAGATGCGCGCGCAAATGCTCGTAGTGACGCGGGTCGTGACAGATCACCGACACGTTCAGCGTATTGCCCTTGTCGCCCGTGCGCGAGTGCGCGAGTTCGCGTAATTGCATGTCAGGCCTCCACGAAAGCAAATGCGGGATGCACGTCGCCGCGCGGCAACAGCACGGATTGCACTGCGAGCACCTCGCGTGTCGATTTCGCGACGCCGCCGCCGCCCGCCGGTCCGTTCGTATAAAGCGTTTCGACTTCGTTGCCGATGCGCAGCGCTTCTTCCGCCGTCGCCGTGCGTCCGGCGACCCGCACGCGCACTTCGTACGGCTCGCTGCGTTCGGCGGCGGCCGTCTCGCCGTAAAGCGAATCGATGCCGATCAGATCGAAGCGCAGTTCGCTCGCGGCCACGCCCGTCAGCGCCAGCCGTTCGCGCACGATGTCGAGCGCGAGCCGGGCACGCGCGACGGCGCCCGGCCCGCCGTACGAAATCTGCCCTTCGCCGATGTAGCCGTCCGCGTAAGCCACCGACACCTTCAGCGTCTCCGTGCGCGCCGTGCCCTTGCCGCCCGTCACGCGCACCCGGTCCACCGCCTCTTGCGCAACTTCGACTTGCGTGAAATCAGCGGTCACGTCCGGTTGCAGATAGCGGGCGGGGTCGTGAATCTCGTAGATCAGTTGTTCCTTGCAGGTCGCCGCGCTGACGCGGCCGCCTGCGTGCGGCACTTTCGTGATCGTGACCGCCCCGTCCGCCGTGACTTCGCCGATCGGGAAACCGAGCCGCGCGAGCATCGGCACGTCCTTGTAGCCCGGATCGGCAAAATAGCCGCCCGTGATCTGCCCCGCGCATTCGAGCAGATGCCCGACGACGGTCGCCTGGCCGAGCGTCGCCCAGTCGTCCATGCGCCAGCCGAACGCGTGGATCAGCGGCGCGGTGAACAAGGACGGATCGGCGACGCGCCCGGTCAGCACGATATCGGCGCCCGCGTCGAGCGCGGCGACGATAGGCGCCGCGCCCAGATACGCATTCGCCGATACGACGCGCTCGCGATACGCCGCGACGTCGTCGCCCGATTCCTCGAAACGGAACTGGCCTTGCAGCACGACGTCGAGCACGTCGTCGCCGCTCACGGCCGCGATCTTCAGGCCGCCCAGACCGAGCGACTGCGCGATCTGCGCCGTCTTGCGCGCGGCCGCGTGCGGATTGGCCGCGCCCATGTTCGAAATGATCCGCACGCCGTTGCGGGCGGCAACGGGCAGCACGGCGCGCATGCGCGCTTCGAGCAGCGGATCGTAGCCGAGTTGCGGATCTTTGCGTTTCGCCTGCTGCGCGATCGCGATGGTCCGCTCAGCCAGGCACTCGAACACGAGAAAGTCGAGCTGGCCGTGCTCCGCCAGTTCGACGGCGGGCTCGATACGGTCGCCCGAATACCCTGCGCCCGCTCCGAGCCTGACACGTCGTTCGCGCTGATTTGCTGTCATTGCCGCACCACCCTCCGCTAACACTCACAACGAAAAAATACCCAGCACGACGCACGCAAGCGTCATCACGATCGACGCGCCGAACAGCAGCGGGAACGTGAATTTCTGATGCTCGGCGAGTTCGATCCCGCACAGGCCGACCACGAGAAACGTCGCGGGCGTCAACGGGCTGACGGGAAAGCCCGTCGTCATCTGGCCGAGCAGCGCCGCCTGGCCGACCTGCACGGACGGCACGCCGAGCTGCCCCGCCACTTCGGCAATCACGGGCAGCACGCCGAAATAGAATGAATCGGGATCGAACAGCATGCTGAGCGGCATCGAAAACAGGCCGAGCACGACGGGAATGTGACCCGCCATGCCGGGCGGCACGAAGCCGACGGCCGACTGCGCCATCGCCTTCAGCATGCCGCTGCCCTGCATGATCCCCGTGAACACGCCGGCCGCGAGCAGAATGCCCGCCATCATCAGCGCGGCGCGGGCGTGGGCGTCGATGCGCTTGCGCTGCATGTCGACGTTCGGATAGTTGACCATCAGCGCGATGCACAGGCCGACCATGAACATGATCGCGGGCGGGATCTTCTCGCCCATCACGACCATCGTGCCGAGCACGATCACCGTCAACACGATGTTGAACCAGAAGTTCTGCGGGCGGCGCAGCGCCTGTTCCTCGGGTGTGAGCTTGCGTTGCGGCATCGGAATCGCGCCGGCCGCGCCCGACACGCCGAGCCGTTTCTCTTCGCGCCGCCCCAGCCAGTACGCCGTGCCGAAGACGAACACGAGGCCGATTGCCTGCACGGGGATCAACGGATTGAACAGCGCCGAGACGGGCAGATGCAGCGACGCGGACGCGCGGATCATCGGCCCCGTCCACGGCAGGAAGTTGATGCCCGCCGCCAGCGACACGGCCGCCGCCAGCACGCGTTTATCCATTTGCAGGCGCTCGTAGAGCGGCAGCATCGCCGGGATCGTGACCAGAAAGCAGACGGCGCCCGAGCCGTCCAGATGGATCAGCAGCGCCAGCAGCGTCGTGCCCATCACGATGCGCGTCGGGCGCGTGCCGACCGCCCGCAGAATCCGGTCGATGATGGGATCGAGCGTGCCCGCGTCGGTGATCGTGCCGAAGTACAGGATCGCGAACACGAACATGCCGACCACGGGCGCCAGGCTCTTCAACCCGTCGACGACGAACTTGCTGGTCTGCAGCCCGAAGCCGCCAATCAGCGACGCCGCAATCGGCACGACGATCAGCGCGACCAGCGGCGACATGCGCTTCGAGAGAATGGCGCCGAGCAATACGGCGATAGTGACGAGCCCCAGTAAAGGCAGCATGTGCGTGTCTCCAAGTCTTGTCTTTTAATGGCTTCGAGCGTAAGTTCGGCGCAGCAATAACACAATTGAAATGATTTGATCGCAGCAATCACAAACTGTTATGGATCTGAATCTCCGCGACATCCGCGCGTTCGTCACGGTCGCTAACGCGGGCAATTTCACGCGCGCCGCCGCGCGGCTGCACCTGTCGCAGCCGGCGCTCACCGTGCAGATCCGGCGGCTCGAAGAGACCGTCGGCGCGCGTCTGTTCGACCGCAATAGCCGCACCGTCGCGCTCACGCAGACGGGCCGCGAACTGCTGCCGCTCCTGCAGCGCTCGCTCGACGACATGGAGCGCGTGCTGCGCGATGCCCGCGCGCTCGGCGACGGATCGAGCGGTACCGTGCGCCTCGCGTGTCTGCCGACGTTCGCGGCGAGCGCGCTGCCCGATCTGATCCAGGCGTTCAGAAAGCGCGTGCCGCAGGCGCAGTTCCAGATTCGCGACGTCGTCGCGAGCACGGTGAACGCGCTCGTGCGCAATGAGGAGGCCGATATCGGGCTGACGGGCGGCGATACCTTCGACGCGGCGCTCGAAGTGCTGGTCGAAGGCGCCGACCGGCTCGTGGTGGTGTGCCCGAAAGACCACGCGCTGGCCCGCAAGCGTCGCGTGTCGGTCAGCGATGTCGCCGCGTCGCCGCTCGTGCTGACGGCGCAAGGCACGAGCGTTCGCAGCGTCGTCGATGCGGCGCTCGAACAGGCCGGCTGCGCGCCGGAGATCGCCTGCGAGCCGACCTACATGATGACGGCCGTCGCGATGGTGCGCGGCGGGCTCGGCGTGACGATCCTGCCCGCGACGGCCCGCGAGGTGCTGGCCGAACGGGACCTGATCGCAAAACCCATCGACGATCCTGCTTTCGTGCGGCCCATCGCGTTGATCAAGAAGCGTGGCCGCACCTTGCCGCGTGTCGCCGAAGACTTCGTGACACTGATCGCCAAACGCATGAAGTGATAGGCGGAAAATTCCGAACACTTCGACATGCGCGTGTCACGTGAGGTCGTGAGTCGATTGGACGCACTATGTCATCGCAACCTTACCGGGAAATCGCTATTGCCCGTTTTATGCATCTCCGCCTAATCTTGAGTTCGGCAAGCGGTCATACTGCATCGCAAGCGGCGTCGACGAACGCCGCGCCTGGCACACCATTCCGAGGCGTGACGCATCACATGTCAGCGTACAAGTTCAAGCTCCTGATCGTCGACGACGACGTCGCGACGGTGCGCATCATGAGCGATATGCTTTCCGATTACGGCGAACGGCGTTTTGCGCTGTCGGGCGAAATGGGCTTGTTGCTTGCGCGGCAATCCACGCCCGACCTGATTCTGCTCGACGCGAGCATGCCCGGCATGACGGGCTTCGACTTCTGCGAAATCCTGAAGGCCGACAGCGAGCTCGCGAAAATCCCGGTGATCTTCGTCACGAGCCACGACGCGCCCGCGCTCGAAATCGACGCGTTCCGGCTCGGCGCAGCCGATTACGTGACGAAGCCGCTGAACGCAACCCAATTGCGTGCGCGCGTCGAGACGCAACTGCGCAGACGGCTCAAGATCCTGAACCAGTCGGAAAGCTTTCGCGCCGGCCTGTTCCTGCCACCCACACTCGGCGCGTTGCCGGACAACATTCTGGTGGTCGATAGCGATACGGGACGGTTGAGCCGTCTGCAGGACCTGCTGCACGATCTGGGCCGCTGCACGTCGGCGACGACGGGCGCGCAAGGTCTCGAACTTGCGCTGCACAGCCTGCCGACCGTGATCCTGGTGGACGCCGCGTTGCCGGACACGAACGGCGTGCAGCTATGCGCGGCTTTGAAGAAAGAGCCGCGTCTCGAAGGCGTGCCCGTGCTGTTGATGACGGACGGCACGGCCAGTGACAACGCCGACTATGAACACGCGCTGCTGAACGGCCTCGCCGACAGCGTGCTGAATCACGCACAACCCACCGTGCTCAAGGCGCGCGTGAAGCATGCGATGGCGTCGGTGCATGCCGACCAGAGACGGATCGGCGCGATGCGCGAGTACTGGCTCGCGGTGGAGAAGGCCGCACGGCGCGTCGAAGGCAAGGACGGCGAAGGGACGGTGCCCGATTGAACAAGGCGTCGCAAGCGCTGGTGCGCTTGCGACGCCTGACGCGCTTCTTGCCGCGCCGCGAACGCTCCCTCAGAACCCCGCTGCGAGACCATCGCGACGGCTGTCGCTCGCGGCGACATAGCCGCGATCCGGCTCGTTGCGGTCGAGCTTCCAGATGAACTGGCCGGAGCCGAAATCCATATACGGATCGTCGATCGACTTGATCGTGTGGCCGAGGCCTTCCAGTTCGCGCGCCGTGCGAGGATCGAGCGTGTGCTCGAGGTCGACCGAGAAGTCGCGGTTGACCTTCCAGCGCGGCGCGTCGCAGGCGGCCTGAGGCTGCTGGCCGTAGTCGAGCATCCGCACCACAGTTTGCAAATGGCCTTGCGGCTGCATGTCGCCGCCCATCACGCCGAAGCTCATCACCGCTTCCTGCTGGCCGTTCACCTGCTGCGTGAGGAACGCCGGGATGATGGTGTGGAACGGCCGCTTGCCGCCTTCGACCACATTCGGCGACTTCGGGTCCATCGAAAAGCCGCAACCGCGGTTTTGCAGCGAAATGCCCATGCCGGGCACGACGCAGCCCGAACCGAAACCCATGTAGTTCGACTGGATGAAGCTGACCATCATGCCGCGCTCGTCCGCCGCCGACATGTAGATCGTGCCGCCCGTCTTCGGCATGCCGAAGTCGAACTGCGTCGCGCGCTTCGGGTCGATCAGCCTGGCGCGCGATTTCAGGTACGCGTCGTCGAGCATCTGCTCGGGTGTCACTTCCATCGAACGCGGATCGGCCACATAGCGGTAGACGTCCGCGAAGGCCAGCTTCATCGCTTCGATCTGCAAGTGCTGCGATTCGATTCCGTCGAGCGTCAGCGACGCCACGTCGAACTGTTCGAGTATGCCCAGCGCGATCAGCGCGGCGATGCCCTGCCCGTTCGGCGGAATCTCGTGCACGGTGTAGCCGCGATAATCCTTGCCGATCGGCTCGACCCACTCGGGCCGATAGTTGCGCAGGTCGTCGAATGTCATCGCGCCGCCGGCGTCGCGCGCAAACGCCGCGATACGCTCGGCGATCTCGCCTTCGTAATAAGCACGCGGGCCTTTTTCGGCGAGCAGGCGCAAGCTCTTCGCATGGCCCGGCATCCGGATCAGTTCGCTGACCTCGGGCGCGCGGCCATGCGGCATGAAGGCATCGGCGAAACCGGGCTGGTTCTTCAGTTCGGGCACGGCGGCCGCCCACTTGCGCGCGACGATGCTCGCCACCGCATGCCCGCGTTCGGCGATTTCGATGGCGGGCTCCATCAGGTCCGCGAACGGCAGCGAGCCGAACTTCTTGTGGAGCGCTTCCCAGCCGGCGACCGCGCCCGGCACCGTCACCGTGTCCCAGCCGCGCACGGGCTGCGTGGCGATACCGTTGTTTTCGCCGTATTTGCGCTTGAAGTAATCGACATTCCACGCTGCGGGCGCGACGCCCGACGCGTTCAGCCCATGCAGCTTCTTGCCGTCCCACACGAGCGCGAATGCATCGCTGCCCAGCCCGTTCGACACCGGTTCGACGACGGTGATCGCCGCAGCCGCCGCGATCGCGGCATCGACGGCATTGCCGCCTTTCCATAGCATGCGCAAGCCGGCCTGCGCGGCAAGCGGCTGCGAGGTCGAGACGATGTTGCGCGCGAACACGGGCATGCGCAGCGTGGGATACGGGTTCTGCCAGTTGAAGCTTGTCATGATGTCACTCTTAGGGTTTTGCTGGTTCGGCGGCGGCGGCGTCTTGTTTGTATAACGCTGCAGCATAAAGAATCAGGACTCGCGCGGATCGAGCGCGTCGCGCAGACCGTCGCCGAGCAGGTTGAAGCCGAGCACGGCCAGGAAGATCGCGATGCCGGGGAAGATCGACATCCACGGCGCCTGGCTCACGAAGTCCTTCGCGGTGTTGAGCATCGATCCCCACGATGGCGAGGGCGGCAATTGCCCGAGCCCGAGAAACGACAGGCTCGCTTCAGCGATGATCGCGCTCGCCACCGTGAGGCTCGCCTGCACGATGATGGGCGGCAGCACGTTCGGCAAAATGTAACGCAGAATGATGCGCGGGTGATCGAGACCGATCGCGCGCGCGCCTTCCACGTACTCTTCGGCCTTCACGCTGATCGCCTGGCCGCGCGTGAGGCGGATGAAGCGCGGCATCGCCGAAATACCGATCGCGGCCATCGCGTTCGTCAGGCTCGGGCCGAGAAACGCGCTCAACGCAATCGCGAGAATCAGGAACGGAATGGACAGCAACGCGTCGGCAATGCGCGAGATCACGCCGTCGACGAGCTTGCCGAAGTACCCCGCAAGCAGCCCGAGCGGCACGCCCAGCACGACCGCGATGCCGACCGACACGACGCCCGCCAGCAGCGACGCGCGCGCGCCGTACAGCAGTCGGCTCAACACGTCGCGGCCGAGTTCGTCGGTGCCGAACCAGTGCGCCGCCGACGGCGCCTGGCGCACGGTCATGAAGCTCGCCTGCACCGGGTCGTACTGCGTGAGCCACGGCGCGAACACGGCCATCACGACAATCAGCGCGACCAGCACCGCGCCGAACACGGCCGCCCGGTTGCGCATGAAGCGCACCACACCGCGGCGCTTGCGGCGCGGCAGCGTGGCCGCTGCGGAACGGGCATCGATTGAAGTAGCCATCAACTGCGCCTCAGTCGGGGATTGAGCAGGATATACAGCACGTCGGCGCACAGATTCACGACGATGAACGCCAGCGCCGTGACCAGCACGACGCCTTGCACGACGGGGTAGTCGCGATTGAACACGGCGTCGACGACCAGTTTGCCGAAGCCGGGAATGGTGAACACCTGCTCGGTCAGCACCGCGCCCGCGAGCAGTTCGCCGAACAGCAAGGCGAGCACGGTGACGATGGGAATCAGCGCGTTGCGAAATGCGTGCTTGACGACCACGGCGCCGCGCAACAGGCCCTTCGCGCGCGCGGTGCGGATGTAGTCGGTGCGCAGCACGCCGAGCATCGCGCTGCGCGTGTGGCGCATCAGTTGCGCGCCGAGCGCCGCACCCAGCACGAACGCGGGCATCAGCATGGTCTTGATGCTGAGCCAGAAGTCCTCGCCCGGCGACACATAACCCGACGACGGCAGCAGATGCCAGCGCACCGAGACGATGAAGATCAGCATGATGCCGAGCCAGAAGTTCGGTATCGACATGCCCGACAGCGCGAAGATGTTCGCCGCGTAATCGAGCGGCCCGCCGCGGCTCGCCGCCGAAATCACGCCGGCCGGTATGCCGATGCCGATCGCGAGGATCATCGCCATCACCGCGAGCTGGAGCGTGACGGGCAGCTTCTGCGCGATCAGCGAGCGCACGGGCACGTCCGTGCGCAGCGAGGCGCCCAGATCGCCGTGCGCGACGTCGCGCACCCACAGCGCGTACTGCGTCGGCACGGGCTGATCGAGGTGATACTTGACGCGCAGCGTCGCGATGACCTGCGCGTCCTGATCTTCGCCCGCCATCGCCAGCACCGGGTCGCCCGGCAGCAGCTTTTGCAGGCCGAAGATCAGCACCGACACCAGAATCAGCGTCGGCACGGCCACCAGCATGCGATTCGCGATGATCCGCAGCATGACGCTCAGCCCTTGACCGACACGCCGCGCAGACGCACCAGACCGTCGGCGGAAGGCGTGAAGCCCTGCACTTTCTTCGACAGCACGAACGGCCACGGTTGCGCGTACAGATAGACGATGGGGTCGTCGTCGGCGAGGATCTTGCCGGCGGCGTCGTAGTCCGTCTTGCGCTCGGCCGGGGTGAGCCGCGTGCGCGCGGCGTCCAGCAGCGAGTCGACCTGCTGGTTGCAGTAGTGCGCGTAGTTCAGGTTGCCCGCGCAGGTGTTGAACTGATGCAGGTTGCCGTCCGGGTCGACGCGGCCAGACCAGCCCGTGTACATCGCCTCGAAATCGCCGCTATGCCCGGCGTTCAGTTCCGTTGCGTAGTCGCTCGGACGCAGCTTCAGCGTAATGCCCGACTCGCTCAGCATGGCTTGCAGCATCTGCGTGATCTGGCTCGCGACCGTGTTGTTCGGATACGCGAACTCGACGGTCGGATGCTCCTGCCCTGCTGCTTTCAGCAATGCCTTCGCCTTGGCGACGTCGCGCTTCGTGGTCGGCAGCGACGTGTTGTAGTACGGGCTCGACTTCGGAATGCCCTGGTTGGCTGGCGAGAAAATGCCCGCGCCGATCACCTGGTCGATGGCGTCGCGATCGATAGAGAGTTCGAACGCCTGGCGCACGCGCTTGTCCTTCAGCGGATTGTTGCCGCGCGGCCCGTTGTTGATGTTGAAGGTCACGTAGTAGAAGCCGAGGCCCGTCACCGGCTTGAACTGCATGTTCGCGTCGCTCTTCACCGACGCGACGTCGGAAGGCGCCAGACGTTCGAGCATGTCGAGCGAGCCGGAGCGCAGGTTCGCGAGACGCACGGTGCTGTCGGGAATCGGCTGGAACACCACGCGCTGGATCGGGTACTTGTCCGCGTCCCAATAGCCCGCGAACTTCTCCAGCACGACGCGATCGTTCTGCACGCGCTGCACGAATTTGTACGGACCCGAGCACACAGGGTGCGCGCCGACGCCGGCGGCATCCGCGAGCGTCTTCGGCGCGAGCATCATGCCGGCGCGGTCGGACAGCGTGGCCAGCAGCGCGGCGTCCGGCTGCTTCAATACGATCTTCACCGTGCTGTCGTCGACCACGTCGACGTGATCGACGGACGACAGTTCGCTCTTGCGGTTGCTGGTCGGCAGGCTGCGATAGCGGTCGAGATTCGCCTTCACGGCGGCCGCGTTGAACGGCTCGTCGTTCTGGAACTTCACGCCCTGGCGCAGCTTGAAGGTCAGGCTCTTGCCGTCTGGACTCGTCGTCCATGACGTGGCGAGCATCGGCACGATCTTCAGGTCGGGCGACACATCGACGAGCGAATTGCACAGCGACGCGAACACGATGCGGTCGACGAACTGCACGCTGCGGGCGGGATCGAGCGAGCCGATATCGTCCTGCAAGCCAATGCGGATGGTGCTCTGGGCCATCGCGGCGGAAGCGCCCAATGCGAGCGCGGCGGCAATCAACATTCTTCGCATGCGTTATGTCCTTGTTGCAGTTCGGGTTGCCATCGGAGGTTGTGCTATGGATTCGCGTTCGCTGTCAGCGCTGCCTGCTTCTCGCGGTAGATCGCAAGGCGCTCGTTCAGCTTCGTGCTGACGCTCGCGGCGAGCGGCGCGCCGCCGCCCGCGTTCTGCACGTCGCGCCAGAAGTGACAGGCGACCTGGCGACCGCCCGGCAGCGTTTCGGCAAGCGGACGCTCCTGCGAACAGCGCGGCTTCGCATGCGGACAGCGCGTATGAAAACGGCAGCCCGGGGGCGGCGCGGTCGGGCTCGGCAAGTCGCCTTGCAAGGCGGGCCTGGTGCGCCGCTCGTGCGGGCTGCTGGCGGGAATCGCGCGCAACAGCGCCTGGGTGTACGGATGCAGCGGCGCGTCGAACAGTTCATCGACCTGCGCCAGCTCGACGATTTCGCCCAGATACATCACAGCGACGCGGTCGCTCATGTGCCGGATCACGGCGAGATCGTGCGCGACCATGACGAGCGTGAGACCGAGTTGCGCTTTCAGCGATTCGAGCAGATTGATGACCTGCGCCTGCACGGACACATCGAGCGCCGAGACCGGCTCGTCGCCGACGATCAGCTTCGGCTCGCCCGCCAGCGCGCGTGCGATGCCGATGCGCTGCCGCTGCCCGCCCGAAAACTCGTGCGGATACCGCTCCGCATAGGCGGGCTGCAGGCCGACTTTGCTCAGCAGTTGCGCAACGCGCTCGCGGCGCGCGGCGGCATTGCGCGCGAGACCATGAAACGCCACCGGCTCGCCGATGATCTGCCCGACTGTCATGCCCGGATTCAGCGACGCGAACGGGTCCTGAAAAATGATCTGCATCTCGCGGCGCAAGCGGCGCAGCTTCGCGCCCTGCCAGTGCGTGATGTCTTCGCCCTGATAGAGCACGCGGCCCTGCGTCGCGTCGATCAGGCGCAGCAGCAGACGGCCGAGCGTCGACTTGCCGCAGCCCGACTCGCCGACGATCGCAAACGTCTCGCCCGTCTGCACGGCGAACGACACTTCATTGACGGCATGCACAGTGGGCGTGCGCGCGAACATCTGCCGCTCGCCGCCGAAACGTTTGGTCAGCGCGCTCGCTTCGAGAATGGGTGTGGCGATGTGCTTCCGGCTCGTCATGTCAGCTCCTTCTGCTGCACCGGCTTGACGAACTGTTCGACGGGCGCGAGCCAGCATGCGACGCGATGCTCGCCGGAAAGCGTCCGGTCGGGCGGCGCGGCGTCGATACAGCGCTGCTCGGCGAACGGACAACGCGGCGCGAAGCGGCAGCCGCGCGGCATCTGCTCGGGCGACGGCACCGAGCCGCGAATCGTCGCCAGCGACCCTTCGCGCTTGCCGACGGAAGGAATCGCGCCCATCAGGCCGATCGTGTACGGATGCTGCGGATCATCGAACAGATCGGCGACCGTGCCGTATTCGACGATCCTGCCCGCATACATCACCGCGACGTGATCCGCGACTTCGGCCACCACGCCGAGGTCGTGCGTGATCAGCAGCATCGCCGTGCCCGTCTCCGCCTGAAGCGTACGGACGAGCGACAGCACCTGCGCCTGGATGGTCACGTCGAGTGCCGTGGTCGGCTCGTCGGCGATCAGAAGACGCGGGCGGTTGGCGAGCGCCATGGCGATCATCACGCGTTGGCGCATGCCGCCCGACAGTTGATGCGGGAACGTGTCGAGCCGGGTTTCGGGTGCGGGAATATGAACGAGCCGCAGCATCTTCAGCGCTTCTTCGCGTGCCTCGGCACGCCCGATGCCGCGATGCCGCCGGACACTCTCGCCAATCTGCTCGCCGATCGTATAGGCAGGATTGAGCGAGGTCATCGGCTCCTGAAAGATCATCGACATCCGGTTGCCGCGAATGTCGGCCAGCTCGCGCTCGGACAACGCGAACAGATCCACGCCTTCGAAATGCGCCGTGCCCGCGACGCGCCGCGCGGGCGGGCTCGCGAGCAATCCCATCAGCGCCAGCGACGTGACGCTCTTGCCGCAACCCGACTCGCCGACCATGCACAGCGTCTCGCCTGCATGAACCGGGAAAGAGAGGTCATCGACGACATTCGGCACATCGGGCGCGTTCGAAAACTTCAACGAGAAGCCGCGTACATCGAGAACCGGCCGGCGTTCAGCACCGGTCATGCCTGGGTATTCCGCATCGTGTTGCTCGCTCTTGCAGATCGTCATCGAACGATCATACTGGCGGCTCTCGCACAAAAAATATTAAACTTTCTTTTCGATACTTAAGTTTTTCTCATGATTCGATCGTACGATCGGCCATGCATCACAGATCCCGGAACCGCCCATGCCGACACTTCGCATGCTGAAGACCTTCAAGGCCGTTGCCCGCACCGGCTCGTTTTCGGCCGCCGCCGATAAGGTCGCGCTGACGCAGGCCGCCGTCAGTCTGCAGATGCGCGGGCTCGAAGAGGCGTTGGGGCGGCAGTTGTTCGATCGCCGAGGGCGGCAGATTACCCTCACGCAGCATGGCCAGTCGATCTGGCCAAAGGTCGAGCAGATTCTCGATCTGCTGGCCGAACTCGAGGGCAAGCCGGCTGACGCGATGGAGGGGCCAGTGACGATCGGTGCAGTGGTGTCGGTAATCGGTGCGCTGTCGCTCGCCGTGGCGCGGCTGAAGGCAGCGCATCCTCGGCTCGACGTGCGTCTGCTGTCGGCGCGCTCCGACGAACTGGCAAACATGGTGGAGGTGGGTGAAGTGGACGTCGCAGCCGTAGTGGCACGCGCCGACGAAACACTGCCCGACACGCTGAAGTGGACCACCCTCTACACCGAGCCGATGATGCTGATAGTCAGCCGCGACGTCGCCGACAACGATCCGCAGCGCATCCTGCGCAGCCACGGCTTCCTGCGTTTCGACCGGCGCGTGCGCACCGGCCAGGTCGTCGAACAGGCGCTGGAAAAAGCAGGCTTGATGGTCAACGAGTATCTCGAACTCAATTCGATCGAAACGATCGTCGCGCTGGTGCGCGAGAAGGTCGGCGTCGCGGTGCTGCCGCTGCTGATACGCGGCAACTGGCTGAACGATCCGCTATTGCGCGTGATCCCCATTTCCAGCCCGCCGGCGCTGCGCACGGTCGGCATGGTGCAGCGGGCCTCGGACGACCGCAAGGCGTTGATGCGCGAGATCGTCGATACACTGCAGGCGATGCCGCGCGACAGAGCGTGACGCGCCGCCAAAGGCGGCACTAGCGTTCCATCATGCGCATCGGCGAAGCGACACGGCCGCGTCCCGTGTGCTTCGCTTCATAGAGCTGGCGGTCGGCGGCATCGATCAGCTCGGCGGGCTGCGAGTCGGCAGTCGGGAGCAGCGTCGCGACGCCCGCCGAGATCGTGACTGTTTCCGCGCAGCCCGAATCGAGATGTTCGAGCCCGAGCGCGCGCACGCCCTCTTCCATCTGCATCGCGATACGTGTTGCCGCTTCGAGCGGCGTGTTCGGCAACAGGCAGGCGAACTCCTCGCCGCCATAACGGCCGACGGTGTCGTAAGGGCGGCGCAGCGTTTCCGTCAGGCGTCTGGCGACGGTTTGCAGACAGCGGTCGCCCGCCTGATGCCCGTAACGGTCGTTGTAGCGCTTGAAGTAATCGACGTCGACCATCACCAGCGACAGCGGCGTCGATTCGCGCAGGCAGTGCCGCCAGCTGGCGTCGAAATCCTCCTCGAACTTGCGCCGGTTGCCGACCCCCGTCAGCCCGTCGACGAGCGCGATCGAGCGCAGCACGTCGCCCTGCATTTTCAACGACAGATGCGCGCGCACCCGCGCGCGCACGATGGCCGGTTTGACGGGTTTCGTGATGAAGTCGACGGCGCCGAGCGACAGGCCGTACTCCTCGTCGGCTTCGTCGGTCTGCGCGGTGACGAAGATGACGGGAATCGTGTGCGTCAGCGGATCGGCCTTCAGGCGGCGGCACACTTCATGGCCGTCCATGCCGTCCATCACGACGTCGAGCAGGATCAGGTCGGGCATTACCTTGTGGCACAGCTCGATGGTCTGCGGGCCGCTGGTCGCCATGAACACGTCGCAGTCGTCCTTGAAGAGCGCATGCAGCGCGCGAACGTTCACGGGCTGATCGTCGGCGATGAGCACCTTCGGACGCCGCGTGAACGTGTGGGCCCAGTCTCCAGGAATGTGTTCTAGCATGTCAGGTTATCCAGCATCTCACGGGTGCTGGCGGCAGCCGTGACGAAATCGAGCGCTTCGATCTCGGCGAGCAGCCTGTCGAAACGCGGCTGCAACGTCGACGGCACATGCGGCGCGAGCGTTTCGGCGAGATCGAGCGCTTCCAGATTGGACGACTCCAGCCGTTCGAGCAGGCGGCCGAGCCGCTCGCGGTATTCGTCCGCCGGCAGTTGCGTAGCGCCCGCCGCATGCGCGCCCGGCCTGCTGCCGAACACGACACGCAGGCGCGCCACGCTGTCGAGCAGCAGACGTTCGAGGCCGTTCACATCGACGTGCGAGACGGATGCCGCTGCTTCGCCGTCCGCCTCGATCAAGCGATGTTCGAGCGTCGCCGCGGCATCGGCGAGCGCCTTGGCGCCCATCGTTCCCGCGCTGCCCTTGATCGCATGCAGCAGCGCCGCGCTGCGTCCCGTGCCGCCCTGCTCCGCTTCGTCGCGCAAGTCGTCGAGATGCCGCTCCATTTCGCTCACGAACACGCCGAGCGCCTTGCGGATCAGGTCTTCACTGCCGCCAAAACGCCCGACGATCGATTCCTTTCGTTCGAGCAACTCGCTCGCGACGGCTTCAGGGCTGGCCTGCGCGTTCGCCGTCGCTGCCGCTGGCGCGCCTGCTCGCGTATGGGACAACAGCGCGTTGACCAGTTGCGCGACGTCGATCGGCTTGCCGACATGGTCGTTCATGCCCGCCGCGAGACAGGCGTCGCGGTCCGCGCGGGTCGCGTTCGCCGTCATCGCGATAATCGGCAGCGACGCGAAGCGGCCGTGCGCGCGAATCAGCCGCGTCGCTTCGAGACCGTCGACATCCGGCATCTGCATGTCCATCAACACCGCGTCGAACACGCGCGTGCCCGTCAGCACCTTCTCGACGCCTTCGAGCCCGCTTTCGGCGAGCGCCACCTGGGCGCCCTCGCGGCTCAACAAGCCTTCGGCCACTTCGCGGTTCAGCGGATTATCCTCGACGACCAGCAGCGTCAGACCCGCGAGCCGTCCCGCGCCCGCCGGCGCGGGCGCCCGCTTCACGTGCGCGGCCTTCTGCCCCGTCAGCACGCGCTGCACGGTCTGCGCAAGCTGCCTGGGCGTGACGGGCTTGGTGACGAAGGCATCGAACGGCATGTCGTCGGATTCCTGCGCGGCGGCGAGCACTTCCTGGCCGTACGCGGTGATCATCACAATCGCGGGCGTGCTGCGGCCCGCGCGCGCTTCGTCGATCCGCCGCGCCGCCGCCAGGCCGTCGAGATCGGGCATGCGCCAGTCGAGCAGGATCACGTCGTAACCCTCGTTGTCGCGCTCGGCGGCGCTCGTCAGCTTGACGGCCGACATGCCGCCCGGCACCACGTCCGCTTCCCAGCCGAGCGCGCGCGCCGTGCGCGACAGCACTTCGCGCGCAATGCCGTTGTCGTCGGCGACGAGCACGCGCAAGCGCCGGTCGCGCGGCTGATAAAGATCGAAGTGGTCTGCGGGCACATCGTCGCTGATGCCGAGATTGATGTCGAACCAGAAACGGCTGCCCTTGCCGGGTTCGCTCGCCACTTCGAGCTTGCCGCCCATCAGTTCGACGAGCCGCCGGCTGATTGCCAGCCCCAGCCCGGTACCGCCGAAACGGCGCGTAGTCGACACTTCGGCCTGACTGAAGCCCTCGAAAATCTGCGTAAGCTGCGCCTCGCTGATGCCGATGCCGCTGTCCGTCACCGCGATGCGCACACGCACGCCGCTATCGAGCCGCGACAGCAGCGTGAAGCTGACGACCACCTGGCCTTTGATGGTGAACTTGAGCGCGTTGCCCGCGAGGTTCACCAGCACCTGTTGCAGCCGCAAGCTGTCGCCGATCACGACGGGCGGCAGGTCGGGGCTGATATCGAACAGGACTTCGACTTCCTTGTCGTACTGGTTGCCCGACAGCACGACGCCGAGATCCTGCATCAGCGGCTCGATTTCGAACGTGTGCGTGTCGAGCTGGAGCTTGCCGGCTTCGATCTTCGAGTAGTCGAGAATGTCGTTGAGCAAGCCGAGCAGCGACTTCGCCGCCGTCTCGGCCTTGACGACATAGCCGCCCTGCCGTTCGTTGAGGCCCGTAGATTGCACGAGATCGAGCATGCCGAGCACCGCGTTCAACGGCGTGCGGATTTCATGGCTCATGTTTGCGAGGAACGCCGACTTCGCTTCGTTCGCGGCGTCGGCCTGCTGCTTCGCGTCGCGCAGCCGTAGCTCGATATTGCGCGGCTCGGTGACGTCGTGATTCACGCCCGTCACGCCGACCGGTTTGCCCGAACCGTCGCGCTGAACCGTGAAGGTGGTCTGGATATGGCGGATTTCGCCGTCGGGCAGCACGATCCGGTAGAGCGGCAGATGGATGTGCTTTGCCGTGAGTTCGCCGGCAAGCGCGGCGTCCAGTTTTTCGACGACCAGGGCGCGGTCTTCTTCGTACACGCGCGACAGCCAGTGATCGAAACGCAAACCTTCGGCGGGCGTCGACGTGTAACCGAAAATCTCGAACATGCGCGCGTTCCAGCGCAATGCGTCGCTCGAAAATTCCCACGACCAGATGCCCAGTTCGGCGATATCCGCGGCCAGCAGCAACTGGTCGCGCGCTTCCGATAGTTCGGCGCGCTCGCGAATCTGCTCGGTCATATCGGTGATCACGCAGACGAAACGGCGCTCGCCGCCCGTCACCATCGTGCCCGTCGACACATGGATGGGGAACTCGCTGCCGTCCTTGCGCAAGCCGGCCAGCTCGCATTCGCTGGCGATGTCGCGCGCGTCCTTGTCGCCGTTCTCGGCGAATTGCGACGCATAGCGGGTGAACAGTTCGCTGACCGTGCCCGACACGAGCACGCGCACGTCCTTGCCGGCGATCTCGCGCTCCGCATAACCGAAGGCCTTCTCGCCCGCCGGGTTGAGCGTCAGGATGACGCCCGAGCGGTCGAGCGTGAGGATGGGATTGACGGCCGTGTCGAGAATCGCGCGGGTGGTTTCGAGACTCGCAGCCAGCTTGCGCTCGATGCGCGTGCGCGCGTTGGCGTTGCGCACCAGCCGCCAGCCGAACACGGCCAGCATCAGCACCAGCACGGTCGTGCCCGCCGCATGCCACAACGTATCCGACAGCCACGGCGCGAGAATCTCGTCCTGCGCGAGCGCCGCGGCGACAAACAGCGGGTACTGGCGAAGATTGCGCACGCTGTTTAGTCGCGTGACGCCGTCCTGCGCCGACTTCGACACGAAGCGACCCGCTTCACCCGATTGCTGATGCACCTTGAACAGCATCGTATCGGTGATGTTCTTGCCGATGAAGCGCGTTTCGAAAGGACGGCGCACGATCATGATGCCGTTGTCCGCGACGAGCGCGACCGCGCCGTATCGGCCGATATCGAGGCTGTCGTAGAAGCGCGTGAAGAATCCGATGTCGATGGTCGCGAGCGCGACGCCGGCGAACTGGCCGCCCGGGCCGTCGATGCGGCGCGATACGGGGATGATCCATTGCCCCGTCGAACGGCTTTTCACGGGCATGCCGATGTGCGGGCCACGATCGGCATGCGTGCGGTGATAGACGAAATATTCGCGGTCGGCGTTGTTGAAGGTCTTGACGAGCGTGGGCTGCGAGTTTGCAAGCCAGTTGCCGTCACGGTCGTAGAGATACAGGCCGTTGAGTTGCGGGAGCTCCGTCACGCGCTGCATGAACAGCCGGTGCAGCCGGTCGAGCGCGGCCGTGCTCACGCCGTCATGCTCGACGCGCTCCACGACGTCGACCAGCGTGGTGTCGGCCTGCTTGATGGTGTCGTCGGCGTGCTGCGCCATGGCGCGCGCGAGGTTCGCAGTCGCGACGGACATTTCCTCCATCTGGTCCTGGCGCGACGCGACGCCGCGCCATACGTCGCTGCCGATCAGCAGCGCACAGACGACGACGAGGAACAACGTCACCCGGATGGGAAGCGAGAGCCGACTGAAGATACGACGGGCCAAACGAAGTCTCCGACATGCTTACCGCATCATTTTGAAGGTGGCCTACCGGCAATTCTTGCCTGTATTGGGCGTAGCAATCGCTGAAAAGTCCGCGAAGGTGGCTACGCACGCAAGGACAGTGCCTTGGTGCCTGATGTCGAGACTACCTTGACTTTCCGGTTAACGACAATGGTCTGGGGTTCTTTAAGAATGCGGGGCGGTAATTCGAGCGAAAAACGGCCCGATGATCGGGCTTTCCGTTGAATCGGGTCTCGCCAAAGCTATCGTCCGGGCGGACGAAGCGAAGCGAATCGAATCGAGGAGGCGACCCGGCATGCGCAATCAAGCTGGCTGCTGCCGAAGCCGCAGCCAGCTCATCTGAGATTAACGTGCGACGTCGTGGGCGCGGCATCGGCCCGACGACGTCGGGTGGTCAGGCGGCCTTCGCCTTCACGTTGCCCGCTTTCTCGGCGAACTGGGAAAGCTTCAGATCGGTCGCTTTCTCTTCTTCCAGCGTTTCCTTCAACAGTTTGACGGCTTCCGTCAAGCCGAGCTGTTTGCCGATCGCACACAGGCTGCCGTAGGCCGCGATCTCGTAGTGTTCGACTTTCTGTGCCGCGGCAACGAGGCCGGCGTCGAGCACCGCGCCTTTTTCGATCTCGTCGATGAGTTCATCCCCCTCTTCGATCAACCCCTCCATGGCGACGCACTTCATGCGCTTGAGCTTGATGCCGCTCACTTCGACGACCTGATCGATGCGCTCGACCTGCCCCTGCGTCTCCTCCAGATGCGTCTTGAACGCGTCGCTCAGTTGCGGATCCGATGCGGCGCGAGACAGCTTCGCGAGCGCTCGGGTCAACTGCTTCTCCGCGCTGTAAATGTCCGACAGCATATGGACAAAGAGATCGTCTACCGTTTTACGTTGTGCCATGTTGCACTCCCTTCGGTTGGAACTTCACTATCGACAGCCAGCGTTGCTGACTTCCTCCCTGTGAGAAGCCGCAGGCGCGACCCGCCCTGCTCCTCACGGTTTCAATACCACCTTGATGCAGCCGTCCTCCTTGTCCCGGAACGTCTTGTACATACCTGGCCCGTCCTGCAGCGGCACGGTGTGAGTAATGACGAACGACGGGTCGATCTGACCTTCCTCGATACGACGCAGCAGATCATCCGTCCAACGGTTGACGTGGGTTTGCCCCATCTTCCAGGTCAACCCCTTGTTCATCGACGCGCCGAACGGGATCTTGTCGATCAGACCGCCATAGACGCCCGGCACCGACAATATTCCGGCCGGGCGGCAGACATAGATCATTTCCCGCAGCACATGGGGACGGTCCGTCTCCAGCATTACCGCCTGCTTGACCCGGTCGTAGATCGAGTCGAACGAACGGGTTGCGTGCGACTCCATGCCGACGGCATCGATGCACTTCTCGGGCCCTTTGCCCTGCGTCAGTTCCTTGAGCCGGTCGAGTACGCTTTCCTCATCGAAATTGATGGTGATGGCGCCACCGGCCTGAGCCATCGCGAGCCGCTCTGGCACGCGGTCTATCGCAATGACCTGCCGTGCGCCGAGCAGCACGGCGCTGCGGATCGTCATCTGACCGACGGGCCCCGCGCCCCAGATCGCGACGGTATCCTCCGGCTGGATGTCACAGTTCGCTGCCGCCTGCCAGCCCGTCGGAAAGATATCGCCGAGAAAGAGGACCTGTTCGTCCGTGAGTCCGGCCGGGATTTTCACGTGCGTGGTGTCCGCCATCGGGACGCGTACGAATTCGGCTTGCCCGCCCGGGTAGCCCCCCGTCAGATGCGAGTAGCCAAACAGTCCGGCGGTGGTATGTCCGAACACCTTGTCTGCTTTGTCCCGGTTACGATTACTGCGCTCGCAAACTGAGAAGTTTCCGCGTCGGCACTGATCGCACTCGCCGCAGATGATCGTGAACGGCACAACCACACGGTCACCTGGCTTGAGCTTGTGGTTGTCCCTGCCTACCTCGACCACTTCACCCATGAACTCATGTCCCATGATGTCGCCGCTTTCCATGGTCGGCATGAAGCCGTCGAACAGATGGAGATCCGATCCGCAGATCGCGCACGAACTCACCTTCACAATCGCGTCGCGCCCTTCCTCGATAACGGGATCCGGAACCGTGTCGCACCGGATGTCGTGCTTGCCATGCCAACGAAGCGCTCTCATGTGCTTCTCCATGGAAATACTGCGATGATCGAGGCGTAACACGCCTCGTGCCGTCCAACAGCAATGGCTATTCCAGACGGTCGGCGGTTACGCCTTCAGAGATGTGCATCGGCCGTCTGTCACTTACGGAACGCAGGTCTCGTCATCAGCCAGAACAGCAGCGTGGAATTGCGCAGGCGGTCCGCGCATTTCTGCGCCGTTGCGGCAGGGGGATGCCTGCACAGAAGCGGTTCGCCGCCGCAACTGACCGACCTTGGCGAACCGCGTTCCAACGTTATTTCTGCACTGCCGCTTCCTGGTTCGCGCCAAGATCGGCGCCAGTGACAGGATCGCTGTCAGGCGCAGAGGCGGTGCGCGAAGCCATTGCGCTCAACAGATCCACCTGTTCAGGAGATACCTGAACGCTGGCAAGCCCATCGCCTCCGTCGACTGCCGGCTCGGGCTTTTCCACGAACTCCCAGCCCGGGCCCTGATTCCACGGCCCGCGCGGCGCATCATCGCCGTCGGACATGTTGTAGTAGACATTGGTGAACTCCGGCACGCCCGGCAATTTGCCTTGTGGAAAATTCGGCTGGATTGAATGCAAGGCCTTCTCGAATGATTTCTGATGCGCGATCTCCCGCGTCATCAGGAACCCGAGCGCATCCTGAATACCCGGGTCATCGGTCACGTTGATCAACCGTTCATAGACGATTTTTGCGCGCGCTTCTGCCGCGATGTTCGACCGAAGGTCGGCGGTCGGTTCGCCGATCGTGTCGATGTAGGCAGCGGTCCACGGCACGCCCGCAGAGTTGGTGAGCGCCGGCCCGCCGCCATACAGCAACGAAGTAACGTGCGAATCGTTGCCGCCGCTGGTGAGCGATCGATAAAGTTCGGCTTCCTGCTCGACGCCTTCCGCAAGCTGGCCTTTCGCGCCCTTGTTGAGCATCGCGACAATCGAACCAATGATCTCCAGGTGGCTGAGTTCTTCCGTCGCGATGTCGAACAGCATGTCGCGCCGGCCCGGATCCTCCTCGCTTACCGCCTGCGTGAAATACCGGCACGCCGCCGCGAGTTCGCCCTGAGGCCCGCCGAACTGCTCGAGCAGCAGGTTGGCGAGCCCCGGGTTGGGCGCCGCGACGCGTACGGTGTATTGCAATCTCTTGTTGTGAACGAACATGGCATTTCTCCAATGGATGTGACGGGACCTCTCACGACGTACTTCACGCCCCTGGCGGGCGAAAGAACTTCGCATCTGGAATGACATCAGGCTTGACTGGCGGTACGGACCGAAGACGAACGCAGGCGGGTGCGGGATGCCATCGAACCGGTCTCAGAGCGGTGGCTCTGGCGTGGTTGCGCGCAGGAACGCAAGGGCTCAATCTGCGGGACTGGTTCCGCATGCGCCGTGCCACGGGTTATGCAATCTACCCGGCACATCTCGATGCGGATCTTTACTTTGGATTGCAAATAATGCACGGGCGTGCAATGCGGCCTCGTCAAAGCGGCTGCGGTATGGCGATTGCTTTTCCCATCGTCAATCCACCAGGAGCGCATCGTGAGACGGTTGAACACTTCCCTGCTGTGCATGCAACTGCTGATCTGGAGCGCTGCTGTCGCCTGTTCCTTGATATGACGCCCCGCCTGTAACGTCTTGCCGTACCAGGATGGAGCGCGCCCGGACATTCCCTCCTGGCCGTGGCAGGGGCATGGTCAAGATCGTGACCGGGTTGCGGACGCGTTCTGGCGAAGCGGTTGGACTTGAAGGGTTTCTCGCCATCGGCCTGATGGGGCTTTGCTATGGGTGCCGCTTTGCTTGCGCACACATACGCATTCGTCGCGGTGTTCGTCGCCGGCGTCGCGCTGCGCCATGAAGAACTGGACGCAACGGGTGAGCAGATGCCCTCTGAGGCACTTGCCGATGTCGAGCGCAGCCACAAACGGGAGGCCGCCACCAGTCCCGAACTGGCGCACGCGTACATGGCCGAATCGATGATGGCATTTGCAGTGGAAATTGAACGGATCGTCCAATTTGGACTGATGCTGCTGGTCGGCAGCGTCATCTCCGCGCACTGGCGAGCACTGCTCGACTGGCATGCGATCTGGCCAGCGCTGTTCCTGCTGTTGGTCACACGGCCAATTGGAACTGCACTCTCGCTCTACGGATCGGCCTTCGACCGCCAGCAACGGATCCTGACGGCATGGATGGGCATTCGCGGAGTGGGCGCGTTCTACTACCTCCTGTTTGCTCTCGAGCACAGCCGCAGCGCCGTCCGTCCTCTCGCACCCGCGATTCTCGCGACCATCGTCATATCGGTGTTCGTGCATGGTTGCAGCGCGACGCCGGCGCTGAAGCGTTACATGCGCAGGTACCGGCGAGCGCCCTCATAAGACGCGAGACCCCGGCGCAAACGGACCGCGTCCGCTGGCTGGTAAACGCGGCAAACGGCTCAGACGGCGTTCCTATGCGCGCCAGGCGACGGCTTGCTGTGGAACGCCCAATGCGACGTCATTCCTGCCTGCCATCTCTACAGGAGCTCATCGTGCCAGTCTTTCCCGCCAACCCGCTCACCCCGCAAGACGCGCCCGCTCAGCAAAACCCGTCGGACGCGCGTCGACCCGGCCAACGAATCGAGGATGCCGCTGATCCCGTCGAGCGCGCGGATCGCCGCAGACTTCAAACGGACGACGGCGACGTGAGCGTCGCCCCCGATGGCACCGTCACACAGAAGCCGCACGGCAACATGGATGAAACGCTGGTTCCGAAAGGAAAGGATCATCCTGAACAAGGCTCGTACACGCCTGAACACGATCACGTCGATCCAGACCTGCAACCCAGCGCGGACAATGTGCCGCGCGGTCCGAAGCACGGAACCTGATCACGGCAGACATGTATGACAGGCGCGGGATCGCTGTCGTCTGGATGTGACATTCCTGCATCTGCCAAATGCGCGGCGCAACGGCATGGCGTTTGCGCAACCAAAGCGCCGCGCGGTGTCCGACCGGCCACCGCGCGTGGCACGCCAAGGGGGTAATCATGAAACTGCTCAGCACGCGCGATGGTCTGCCAAGACTGTCCTGGGGCACCGTCATCGCAGGCGTCATCCTGTCGATGATTGTGTATCTGATCATGAGCGTACTCGGGACGGCAATCGGAGCGTCGCTGCTAACGCCGATGTCAAAACCGCATCCCCTCGAAGGTTTTGGGTTCGGCTCCGGTGTCTGGATGATCTTGACGACGGTGCTCGCGGTCTTTGTCGGGTCCTATTTCGCGGGACGATGTGCCCCGGTGCTCGGATGGCTCCACGGTCTGCTCGCGTGGGCTGTCATGACGCTGCTGGTTGTCTACGGCATGACCTCCATCGTCACGGGTGCCGTCAACACAGTCGGTAGCGTCGCAGCGACGGGCGCGCAAGTCGGCGCAGCGGCAGCGAACCGGACGGGAGCGGCAAACCCGTCGATCGACTCCGCAAGACAGCAGGTCCAGGCAGCCGTCGCATCGGCAGCGTCATTCGCGTCGAGTCCGGATGCGGAACCGCAGGCCCGTCAGGCAGCGGACCAGGCCGCTCGCGGTGTCGCGCGGGCCAGCTGGTACTCGTTTGCCGCACTCATTGTGGGCGCAATTATCGCCATTGTTTCGGGCAGCGCGGGCTTCAGGCATCAGCCGCCTTTTGAAGAGCCCGGTGGTTCTTCGACCAGGGGCGATACGCTGCCGCACCGGGGCCGATACGCGCAGTCGTGATATCCCGGCTCGGCATGGTTAGCGGAGTAACCGGCCGGTCGACATAGTGACGAAGACTTTCTTGCAGGCGTAGGCGGGTGCCCTGCACTCGCCTACCCGCCCATGGGAACGCCCAGACCGATCAACAGGGCATCGGACCGTTATCGGCCGGGCCACGGCATCCCGCTTCTACTCTCCAGCGTCGGCAGGCGGTTCTTCCGAGAGCCAGTTGTGCACTTCAGGGCGCACACTGAACATCGGCGCTTCTATCCATGCCTCGAGCCACGACCGCCAGTTTCTCCACTGCGCGTCGTCCATGACAAATTCTTCATAACTGGTGTCCGGCGGCGGCTCGCAAACCTGCACATAGGCGACCCCATGGCCGTTCCAGTAAGCGAGCAGTTCGTCAGTCAGATCAGCTGTCACGCCGGAACCGTGATCGCGCAATATGCTTCCGACCTTTTGCTCGAATTCTTCGCGCGTCATTGCCATCCTTCCTCCTGGGTTGATCCCGCATCGCATGGGAGCGCGTCGGGGTTTGCAGTCGTTTCGCGTAACTTTTCCAATCGGGCCGTGCAATATTCGCTCTGCTGCATGCAGCGCGAGAAACGTGCCCCCGCCCGCACGGTGGCAAAGAGACTGGCCAGCTGCCCGTCATTCCCATGGCAGAGGCTCACCGTGCGATCCAGCTTTTCGTGGTCTTTGCGTCGTCCATTGCCAGGCGTGGCCACGACGGCCCGACGCGAGTTCCAGAATCGACCTCGTCGGCACGCTGACCAGTAGTGTTCCGATGTCGCGTGGAACGAACCATCTGCAACTCCGTATTTCGTTTCGCGGCTGCGGGTCTGCGCTGTCTGCAATTTCCACGATGAATACGTGATGGCGCTTGTTGAAGCCGACGAACTGCCAAAGGTAGGCTGACGACACGGCGACCAGCGAAGTCTCCTCCTCGAGCTCGCGATGCGCGCACTGCAATGGACTTTCGTTCGGGCGGACCGCGCCGCCAGGCAAAGCCCAACGGATGCGATGACGCACGAACAGAACCGTGTCGTCACGTCGGCAGATGACGGTCGCTCGCTCCTTCATGTTGGCTCCCTGATGCGTGCATCCGACAGTGCAGTTATGCGTGCCTTCCGACGGCTGACGCCGGATGCGGGTTCCGTTGCTCAAAGGCATGACGGGTCCGGTAAACCGGTAGCAAGATTCAGGCACGCCAAATGCCACCAGGATGGTGACCACGGACACGAACAGTTCAAAACGGGGAGGTGCCATGACTCACGAAACCTCACACGGCAGCGGCCCCACAGATGCGCTCGCGAGCGTGCCGAACACGTCGAGTCCCGCGTATGCGAGGCGAAATCCCGTCTCGCGTGCCTTCGACGCGTTCGCGGCCGCGGTAACCCGCTGGGCCGGATCGCCTTACGCCTTCGGGCTGGCGGCCATCTCCATTGTGATCTGGCTGGTTTGCGGACCTCTCTTCCACTTTTCCGAAAGCTGGCAACTCGTCGTGAACACTGGAACGACTATCGTCACCTTCCTCATGGTGTTCCTCATCCAGCAAAGCCAGAACAAAGACTCGGTCGCCGTGCATCTCAAGCTCAATGAGTTGCTGGCATCGCAAAAGGACGCCAGCAACAAGCTGATCGGGATCGAAGATGCCTCCGAAGACGATCTGCGCCGCGTCGCACAAGCGTACCTGGATCTGGCAGAGACAGCGGCGCGGCAACATGGCGATGACCCTGCCCTTGCACGCTCTATCGAAGCGGCGCGGCGACACGTGAGCGGGAAGTCCGAATCGACGCACCATGCGTGCGACGAACAGCAGCAACTCGCCGATCCGGGGCAGCAGCGGTAAGCCGAGCGGCAACCTGTCGGGCCTGGCTCATACGAAGTGTCACGGGCCTTTGCGTGGGCCACCGCCAACGCGCCCAGACGGGCCCGCCAGTGTCCCGCGCACCAGGAGCCGTCGAGGACGTCATCCTCGCACTAGTCCGTCGCTTAAGCCGTGCAGCTGCGACGGTGTCGAAAGAATGGAATCAATAAACGTGTGTGCCCGCTTTTCCCCGTAGCGGAAGGCTTCCTGTTCGGACAGGAAATCGAACTGCTCAGGGAAACTGACGACCTGATTTCCAGTTCGGCCAGGTGAAGAAATGGTCCAGGTTACCCGGTACCGCCTATACACGCCGCCGAGCGCGTATGTTTTCGCGGGCGTCACGCAGACATCGACGGTGCAATTGCGGTAAGGAAGATAGGATTGGAATGGCATGGCATGGGTCCTCCTGAAGCGCGGCAGTGCGCGGCCGTCGTAGGGTTGGAAAGCCCATCCGGCTCAAGCATGCAGCAACCGCCGTGCCGACACGCTCGCGCGAGGTCGAAGCATGCCGGAGAATATGGCTGGTGACGCGCCGACAGACATCTCGTTCCTCAAGGTGAGTCAAGGTGAGTCCCGCAGCAGCGCTGATTCGCACGCACGCCGGATGATCCGGTAGAGCACCGCGTCCGCATCGATCGATCCCCCGCTATCAAATATCGCACGGATGCCGACCGGGTCCAGCAGACAGCCGTGACACTCCGTCAAACGGACCGCGATGGGTAACGCCCGACTCGAAATCCTGACCCGTCGAAGGACATCCAGCACGGTGGAATCGGCGATGTGCCATCGTCGCATGACACCTACGGACTGCGCGGGCGACAACCACGTTCGAGACTCGGAAAACACGAGCAGATGTAAAGCCACGAGCAGCGTGAGAAGTCTTACCTGTCCGTCGACTTCACGATCCGGTAGCTGTCGTCCTGAATGTTGGCTTTCCATGTCCGCGCTCCCGATGGCTGTGTTCAATCGTCAGATCAGGAAATCGACCTTGATTGCGCGTAGAGGTGAAGGCCCGTCAGCATGCCGCCGGGCCGCGCCTCACCCGCCTAGAGAATCGGTGCGCCACCCGTCACGGCGATCGTCGCGCCTGACACATAACTCGCCTCGTCTGTCGCGAGCATCACATAAGCGGGTGCGAGTTCGACGGGCTGCCCCGGCCGCTGCATCGGTACCTGCTTGCCGAAGTTTTCGACTTTCTCTTTCGGCATCGTCGACGGGATCAGCGGCGTCCAGATAGGTCCGGGCGCGACGCAATTGACGCGAATGCCCTGTTTGGCGAGCAATTGCGCAAGGCCGCCTGTAAAGTTCTGGATTGCACCTTTTGTCGTTGCATACGCGAGTAAGCCGGGATTGGGCTTGTCCGCATTGATCGATGTCGTGTTGATGATCGAGCCGCCCGGTTTCATATGTTTGACGGCAGAGCGCACGATCCTGAACATCGCGCCGATGTTCGTATCGAATGTCTTGTTCCATTCTTCATCGGTGATCTCGTCGAGCGAATCGTAGGTCATCTGATAGGCCGCGTTGTTGACGACAATGTCGATCCGTCCGAACTCCGCCATTGCGCGCTCGACGATCGCGCTGCATTGGGCGGTGTCCCTGATATCACCTGGCATCAGCACCGCACGGCGACCGGCCTTTTCGACCCAGCGCTGCGTCTCGCGTGCGTCATCGTGCTCGTTCAGATAAGAGATCAGCACGTCCGCCCCTTCGCGGGCGAAGGCGATCGCCACGGCGCGCCCAATGCCGCTGTCGCCGCCCGTGATGATCGCCGCCTTGCCTGCGAGCCGGTTGTGTCCGACATAGCTCTCTTCGCCGTGATCGGGCTGCGGAGTCATCGGCGCGGTAAGGCCCGGCACAGCGTCTTGCTGTTGCGGCGGGAAAGGCGGCGCTGCATATTTGGTTCCGGTCATTGCTTGCTCCCATGAAATTGCGGCGTGCCGGCTTGCACGGTCGTGTCATGTGTCTAGCAAGCGCCCGGCCCGCTGGATCCGCGACCTGCCGCCTCCGGCGTTCTCCGTCTGCGCAGCCTTCCGCGGACGGCAGACGACGCGTGGCACGCCAGGCGGAATGCCCATTGCTTGCAGCGTGTCGGAGCGCCCGCCAGCGACACCTGTAAAGGAAGCACCGATGCCAGCATCGACAGAAACGAGCAGCAAGGCCATGCACCGGACGCTACGCGACGTGTTTGGTTTCGATTCGCTGCGTCCGGGACAACGCGAGATTATCGACAGCGTGATGCAGGGACACGACACGCTCGCCATCATGCCGACGGGTGCTGGCAAATCGCTGTGCTACCAGCTGCCCGCCATGCATCTGAGCGGCCTGACCCTCGTCGTATCGCCGTTGATCGCATTGATGAAGGATCAACGCGACAAACTGCTCGCCGCCGACGTGCAGGCGCTGCAGATCAACAGCACACTGAGCGCCGCCGAGGAACGGCAGACGTATGAAAACCTGACCACCGCCGCGCGCGCGATTGTGTTCGTCACACCCGAGCAACTCGCCAAACCGACGCTGCTGGAAGCGCTTCAAGGGCGTCGCGGCCCATGCGCGCAACCACGTGTGAGTCTGATCGTGGTCGACGAAGCTCACTGCATCTCGCAGTGGGGACACGACTTCAGGCCGGCCTTCCTGCAGATCGCCGACGCGGTGCGCAGCCTGGGAGGTCCGCCCGTGCTCGCACTCACGGCGACGGCGACGACGGCTGTCGTCGACGATATCGTGCGCACGCTCGGCATGCGCGAGGCGCGCGTGCTGCACACAGGCGTCTATCGGCCGAATCTGCGGTACAGCGTGACGCAGGTGTCGGTCGCGGGCACCAAAGGACGTGCATCCGCGCGTTCCGCGCAGGCGAAGCTCGCAGCGCTTCGCGCGTTGCTCGAGTCGCGCGGCGACGCCGGAATCATCTACACGGCGACGGTGCGCGAAGCGGAACGGCTGGCGGCGGCCGTGCGCGAATGGGGCGTGCCGGCTGCCCTTTATCACGGCCGAATCGGTTCCCGCGAGCGGCATGACGCACAAGACCGCTTCATGCGCGGCGACGTGCGTGTGATGATCGCGACCAATGCGTTCGGCATGGGCATCGACAAGGCCGACATACGTTTCGTCGTGCATGACCAGATGCCGGGCAGTATCGATGCGTACTATCAGGAAAGCGGGCGCGCCGGCCGCGACGGGGAAGCTGCCGATTGCATCCTGCTGTTCGATCTGAACGACAGGCGTGTGCAGCAGTTCCTGCAGCTTGGCCGCTATCCGGAGCGCGAACTCGTCGAGCGGGTGCGCGAGGCGCTGGGCAAGCACGACGACGGCACCGCGACGGGCATCAGCGCGGACGACCTCGCGCGCATGCTCCCGGACATCGGGCGCAACAAACTGCTGGTGGCGCTGAAAATTCTGCTCGACGCAGGGCTTGCGCGTCGCAATCGCGCGCGCCGCTATCTGCGCCGCGACGGCGCGCCGGGCAGCGATGCGCTTGCCACAGCGCTGCAACGGTACGACGAACTGGCGAAGCGCGATGGCGAGGCACTTCAACAGATGATCGACTATGCGCAAACGGGCGGTTGCCGCTGGCACACCATACTCGAGCACTTCGGCTTTGCCGACGAGGTCGACGGGTGCGGCACATGCGACAACTGCCGGAACCCGCCGCACGTCGAACCATTTCAGGCGCCCGTGAAGGCGATAGCGCCGGCTCGGGACGGGACGATGAATGCTGCGTCCAGCACGCGCGAGCGGCGGCACTGTTTTACGCGCGGCCAGTGCGTGCGGGTGCGCAAGTACGGGACGGGCCAGGTAACGTTCGCAACGACAGACCAGGTGGCCGTGCTGTTTCCTGATGGAACCACGCGCACCTTTCTCGCCCGATTCGTCAAGGCCGCTGCATGAACAGGACGTCCGGCGTGGAGCGTTCGGGCACCGCTTCGAAGCCCATGCTCGCATACAGGGCCGCGGCGCGGTCGTTTCCGCGTGCAACCCGGAGCGTCGCGCGGGCTGCGCCCGTTGACGCCATCCCTTGTGCGACGAGTGCCTGCACGAGATAACGTCCGATGCCTCTGCTGCGGCAGCGCGGCGACACGATGACCCGTCCGATATGAACTGCGCCCGGCTCGATCACCCAGAATTGCCCGAATCCGGCTACGGCCTCTCCTTCAACCAGGGTGAAACTCCGCTGCCCTTCTTTCACGAGTTCTGTCGCCACGACATCACACTGTGGAGGAAAGGCGATAGCAGGCCCCGCCCATTGACGGCAGACGGTTGCATCGGTGATCCACGAACAGATCTCGGGGTAATCGGTGGCGACCGTCCGCCTTATCTGTCGATCCATCGACACGCACTCCTTCTTCGACACCTGCCCATTTGAGCATCGCACGTACCACGCAACGGGCACCGCATTGCGAAGCCGAAAGTGGAATGCCGATTGCGGCACCGCAAAACGGCGAGCCGTTTCGCCATCGACCAAGGTATTCCACCCTGAAGGAGTTCAACATGAGCGAAGGTCTCATTGCTTTGCCCAACGATGTACCCAACACGGTTCGCGAACACGACGCGTGGCCCGTCAACCAGTTGAGCGATCTGGCGCAGCTGTGCGTCGAGACGGCCGGGCGGATTGCGGAACTGAACAGCAAGGCGATACATGCGTCGCTCGATGAGCAGCGGGCAGTCGCGCTGGAGGCTGCCAACGAGTGTTCGCCGTTTGGCGCGTGGCGTTTGCAGACCAGTTTTGCGCTGGCGGGCACCGCAAAAGCGGCTGCTTATTTGCGGCATCTGAATGAGATCGCACTGGACGCGTTCGTCGACGCCGTTGGCGGCGCCGAGAGCCGTATCAACAGCACGTTCACGGCGCCGCACGGTTCACTCGACGAAGCGACTTCCGGCGTACGCTCGTCGCTGCTGCTCGGCGATGCTCCGTCCACGCCCGACGCTCGTGCGCACGCGGCGCAGATCATTCACGATTCGACACGGGGTTAGCCGATGCGCTCGCAGTGAGGACAACGCTGTCGTCCCGACCGCGGCCATCGTTTCCGCCCGGGGAGCCGGCGATGCGCTGCCGGCCCAGGCGGAACGGAAACAACGTCGCGGCGGCCCGTCATGCGACGCGCACGGCCAATCAAGGCTCGAGTTTCACCTTGATCCAGCCCGGCTCGCGTGCATCGAATGCCTGATAGGCTTCGATCGCATTTGTGATCGGCTCGCGCTGCGTCAGTACCAAGATCGGATCGAACGACCCGTTCGCTACGAAACAGTGAAGCAGCAAGCGCGGCTCCCGCAGTTCGCGCACGCACAGGCATCGCGCTTGCGCTGTTGACGAACCGCGAGCCGGCGTGCGGCCGTTCGCGTAGCACTCGCATTGAATCAACGGAGGACACGCATGTCGCAGCATCCCGCCCATTCGCAGGATCAACGTCACCCTGGCCAACCCAGTCCCATTGATGTGCAGAAGGCGTTGGCCGGCGTCGATTACCCGGCTACCCGCGAAAAACTGGTGGAGCGCGCCCGGCAGAATCGCGCCAACACGGACATCGTCGATCTCATCGACAAACTGCCCGATCACAATTACGACAGCCCATCGGCTGTATCGAAAGAAATCTCGCGCATCCAGTGAACAACGGGATCGCTGCTGGACTGAAAGACGCGGGATCGCGCATTTCGGCGGAATGAGCGGCTTGCATCGATACGCATCTGACTTCTTATGGACAGTGCTCATCGTGCGCTGCATGAATCACCTGGAGACGTTGCCACCATTCGCCGCGCCGCGCCTTGCCGCAACGCCGGGTCAACGCAGCGAGCCCAAGGTGTTGAAGTAATGCTCGATGCGGGACAACGCGTAACGAGCCGCGTGATGACGGATTTCGTTGCGGCTGCCGGAGAAACGCCGGGTTTCTGCAAACGTGACGATGCGACCATCGCGCATGCGGTACGCCCAGGCGAAGCATTGTGTACCTGGCGGCGGTCCGTCCCATGGCGATGCGTCGGCAACCCCGGTGTTGGCTACGGCAACATCGGCGCAACTCGCCTCCTGCTGCAATGCGCCTTCCGCCATCTCGCGGGCGACGGCTTCGCTCGTCAGGCCATGTGCCTGCATGGTCGCGTGCTGTACGCCGAGGAAGCCCGCCTTGCCCGACGGGGAATACGTAACGAAGCCTACGTCGAGGCACGCCCCGCTTCCCGGAATTTCAGCGAGACACGATGCGATCTGCCCCGCCGTGCACGATTCGGCTGTCGCGAGCTTGAGGCCGCGCGAGCTGAGAAAAGACACCACCTGCCGTGCGACGTTCATGACTCCCCCTCTCTCTCATTTGTGCAGTTCGCTGCGCAGCGTGCTTACATCGTTGGCGGTGACGGGTTGCGCGTTGTTGCCCCACGCACCGCGGATATATGTCAGCACCTGAGCAATCTGCACATCGGCCAGCGTCCCGACGAAGCCGGGCATCGATTGGCGCGGCGGTCCCGTGAGCGTCGCCGGGCTATTGCCGCCTTCGACAAGCAGCCTGATCAGCGACGTCGTATCTTCCGTCAGCACAGACGGGTTGCCAGCCAGCGAAGGAAAGGCGTTGGGTACGCCCATACCGTCATCGCGATGACAGCGCGCGCAAAAACTGCGATACACATTGAAGCCGAGCGACAGTTCATCGGCCACGCGGTTGCCGTTGACGGGTGCGCGCGCCGGATCGGCGTTCGCCGTGTAAGTGCCGGACGGCTTTTGCGCGGGCAGAGACTTCAGATAGCGCGCGATTGCCTGCGCATCCTCGTCGGTGAGGTATTGAGAGCTGTCTTCGATCTGCTCGACCATACTGCCGTAGGCGATCACGCCGCCAGCGTGTCCCGTCTTCAGGAACGACGCGATGCCGGCGGCGCTCATCCGGCCGAGGCCCGATCCGTTATCGCCGGTGAGGTTCGGCGCGAACCAGTGATCGTTGACGCCGCCCGTGAGATAACGCTTCGAGGATTCGTCGTAGCCGCGCTCCTGGAACGCTGCGCCGCGCGGCGTGTGGCAGGCGCCGCAATGGCCGAGCGACTGCACCAGATACGCACCGCGATTCCATTGCGCGTCATGGTCAGCACGCGGCCGGTACACACCGCGCGGCACGAATGCAAGTTGCCAGAAGCGCAACGCCCAGCGCTGATCGAACGGAAACGCCACATCCGAAGGAGGCGTCGGCTTCGCAACGGGCGCGACGCGATGCATGATGTATTCGTAGAGCGCCCGCATATCGTCGTCCGATACTTTGGCAAACGAAGCATACGGCATCGCCGGATACAAGCGCTTGCCGCCCCGCGCGACGCCCTCGCGCATCGCGCGCGCGAAATCCTCATAGCTGTACTGGCCAATGCCGAATTGTTTGTCGGGTGTGATGTTGCTCGACATGATCGTGCCGAACGGCGAAGCGAGCCCCAGCCCGCCAGCGAACGGTGCGCCACCTTGTGCCGCCGTGTGGCAGGCTGCGCAATCGCCTGCCTTCGCGACGTATTCGCCACGCGCGAGCGTTGCGTTATCGGCCAGCGGCGCCTGCGCTGCAGCGGCGGCTTCGTGGGGTGCCGGCGGAATGAGCAGCAGCGCGAGCACGCAGCCGCCCCCCACGGCGCAGGCGATGAACCAACGGATGGGCGGCGTGCGGCGTCGCTTCATCGCGTTCCATCCCGCGGCAAAATCACCGCATGCCGCGTTGCGAGCACGGGCGCATTGGGGCGCGTCAGCCAGCGCGCGGCGATTGCAAGCCCACCCACCAGATATGCCGTCGCCGCGGGCACCCACATGATCAGCCCGCCCAACTGCTGATCGTGCAGCGGATCGACCTCTAACGCGCTGCATGGTTCGACGTACAGCGGATACCAGAGGCCTGGCGCGAGCGTGATCAGCGCGCCGAGCGCGCCCGTGTGGACCATCGTCGTGAACAGCGACAGCATGGCGTGGCCGTCCGTCTGCCGCCGCGCGCCGTCGCCAGCGACCGTCCACCAGAAGAGCAAGGCGGTCAGCAGAAAACTCGCGTGCTGCAGCGAATGCGCCCATTGGTGCAGCAGCGCCGCCTGGAACAGCGCGGGTGCATGCCATGCCCACAACGCCACCGCGTGCAGCAGCCAGGCAATAAGCGGTAAGGTCAGCGCGTGCCAGCACCGGGAAAACGCGCGTGTCCTGACCAGCCGTCCAAACCGCAACCGCGCACCCTTCGGCAGCGCCCATATCCATACCCCGAGCGGTCGGCCCATTACGAGCAATGGTGCGGCAATCAGCATCATCGATTCGTGCTGCACCATATGCGCGGAGAAAAGCGCTGCGCTGAGGGGATCGAGCGGCGAAAACAGGGCTAGCGCGAGCCCTAGCCAGCCACCGGCAAACGCGGCGAGATGGATTGCGCGTACGCGGGCGCTGCGCGCGCGCGCAGAGCCGCGTCTGCGCAGACGCCAATAGCCGGTGCCGTACGCAGCCAGGCTCGTAATCATCAGCGCAAGCACCCACGGCTCGCCCGTCCATCCGAACGAAGGCACCGCAGCGCCCGACGCGGACAGCACATGTGCCGCCGCGATTCCGGGCGTGAGCAACGCGACGCACGCCGGCGCGACAACGCGTCCGGTCCGCAAGCGCGCCGGGTTCAGCGACAGGGCGAGATCAACCATTGCGGGAACCACATCATCAGCTGGATCAACGCCGACAGCGCAGCGACCAGCATCGCCATCAGCGCGAAGAAAGCGGCGTGCGCGGTATCCGGCGCAGCGTCGGCATCGCGCACGCGCGATACGAGACGCCATCGTGTGTAAGCAAGCACCGTCGCCGCCACCGAAAACAGAAATGCGACCGCACTCACGACGTCGAGCGCCACCGTGCTTCGCTGTGCGCACGCCACCTGTACCAGCGCATAGTTGAGGCTCTGCGCACCGAGCACGACAAACGGCGCGACGACCAGACCGAGCCACGAGGCAAAGGAAGTCCGGATCATGGCGACATCCGCGGCACGAAATAGATCACCAGATAGATCGGCAGCCAGCTCAACACGACGAAATACCAGTAGACCGCGTTCTCGCTCGTGTCGACCAGCCGCTTGCCCTCGTATGGACCGATGTACAGCAGCGCGGCAAGGACGGCTGTATCGACGGTGTCGGTGATCAGGTGGGTCGTATGAAGACCAAGCAGCAGCCACACAATCGATCCATACGCGTTCGCGTACCACATCACGTTGAGCGCGGCGAACTCGAAGCCGCGCAACACCAGAAAGATCAGCGCGAACGCCAGGCAAATCACAAGCCACAAGCGCGCGCCTTCGCGATTGCCCTTGTTCGCCGCTCGCCGCGCGAGTTCGTTGGGCACCATGCTCGCGATCAGCACCGCCGTATTCAGCGAGCCCCACAGCAGCGCTGGCGGCGGCGCATGCATCGGCCACGCGGCGTTGACGGCTCGCAGATAGAAGTACATCGTGATGGCGAGCGCGAACGCCGTGCCCTCGATCAGCATCAGTCCCGCAGTCGCCCACCACATCAGGCTGCGTGAACCAAAGCCGAAGCTCGGCAGGCCGCGCACGTCGAGCGTCGATGCCTGTGCGGGCGGCATGGCTATTTTCTTTGCCTCGTTGTCCGGTGCATCGTCAGGCCAGCGTTCCAGCGCGCGCAATTGCGTTGCTGCGCCGCTTCGGCCAGAACCAGACGATCATCGCGATCGCGACGGGTACCGTGCCCCACCAGACGGCCGACGGCGTATAGATCGAGCCGATGAAGAAAACCGTAGTCGCGACCGCGCTGAGGAACGGCCAGATGGACGGCGTCGGAAACAGCGGGCGCGTGTCGGGCTGCGCGTCGAGCGCGGTCGTCGTCAGCACTTCGCGCGCGGTCGCCGTCAGTCCCGACACCCAGCGCGGCTCACGAGCGGGCGCCCAAAGCGGCTCCTGCGCATGGACGACGGGCAGCGCGTCGAAGTTGTGGGGCGGCGGAGGGCTCGGCACGCTCCATTCGAGCGAGCCGCCGCCCCACGGATCGGCGCCCGCGCGCGATCCGCGTCTGCTGCTGTGCACGACGTTGTAGATGAAGACCAGCATGCCCGCGGCCATCATGTACGCGCCAACGGTCGCGCCGAGGTTCATCGCGTCCCAGTCCATGCCGTGCGGATACGTCCACACGCGGCGCGGCATCCCATGTAGACCGAGCAGATGCATCGGGAAGAATGTCACGTTAAAGCCGATGAAGAGCAGCCAGAAGTGCCATCGGCCGAGCCGCTCGTCCAGCATCCGGCCCATCACTTTCGGGAACCAGTAATAGATCGCGCCGAACAGCGGAAACACCGCGCCGCCGATCAGCACGTAATGCAGATGCGCGACGACGAAGTACGTGTCATGCACCTGCAGATCGAGCGATACCGATCCAAGCATCACGCCCGTCAATCCGCCCAGCACGAGATTGAAGAAAAACGCCAGCACGAAATAAAGCGGCGCTTTCATATTGAGCCGGCCCGTCAGCAGCGTCGCGAGCCAGCAGTAGATCTGCACGCCGGACGGAATCGCGATCATCACGCTCGCCGCCGTAAAAAAGCTCTTGCCGAGCGCAGGCACCGCCGTCGCGAACATATGGTGAACCCAGAGTCCGAACGCGAGGAAGGCGGTGGCGATCAGCGACAGCACCATCGCCGGATAGCCAAACACCGGACGGCGCGAGAACGTCGCAACGATCGACGACATGAAGCCGAGCGCCGGAATGAAGATCAGGTATACCTCCGGGTGGCCGAAGAACCAGAACAGGTGCTGCCACAGCAACACGTCGCCGCCGAGCGCCGGGTTGTAGAACTGTGTGCCGACCAGGCGATCGAGGATCAGCGCTGTGCTCGCCAGCATGATGGCGGGCATCGCGAACAGCACCATGAACTGCGTCACCAGCGTCGCCCAGACGAACAGCGGCATGCGATTGAGCGACATGCCGGGCGCGCGCATCTTGAGGATCGTCGCAATCAGCACCACGGCTTCGAGCAGCCCGGAGAGTTCCGTGAACGTGATCATCTGTGCCCAGATGTCCGTGCCTTTGCCCGTCGAATAGTCGGGGCCAGCGAGCGGGACGTAGCTGAACCAGCCCGCGCGCGGCCCGGCACCCAGTGCGAAGGCGACGTACAACGTCAGGCCGCCGAACAGAAACACCCAATAGGCGTAGGCGTTGACGCGCGGAAACGCGATGCTGCGCGCGCCGATCATCAGGGGCACGAGCCACGCGGCAACCGCCTGCATGACGGGCACGGCGAACAGGAACATCATTGTCGAGCCGTGCACTGTGAAGAGCTGGTCGTAGAAGTCCGGTCCCATTAGCCGGTTGTCCGGCCGGGCGAGCTGGGTGCGCATGGCGAGCGCAAGCAGGCCTGCCAGCAGGAAGAAAACGAATGTCGTGACGATGAAGCGGCGCGCGATGGTCTTGTGATTGACGGCGCACAGCATGCCGATCAAACCGCCCGGGTCACGCCAGGTCTGCTCGAGCGCCTCCCTGACATGCTGCGGCGCGTCCGGTCCGTCCTTCAGGTCGAGGTTCACATCCATCCCGACTCGCGGTTCCGCGGTACTCATTGCAACGTCCCCAGCCATGCGATGACGGCACGCAGATCGTCAGCGGCCAGCGGCACTGCTGGCATCGTCGTGCCTGGTTTGGCCGCTTGCGGATCGCGAATCCATTGGTGCAGACCGGCGGGCGTGTTGGCGAGCGCGCCTGCGGCGATCGTCTGACGGCCCATCAGATGCGTGAGGTCCGGGCCGAGCGTGCCTTGTGCGGAGGAGCCACGCACCGTATGGCAACCGGCGCAACTCGACTGTTCGAAGATCTGCCGTCCGCGTTGCGCGAGCGCGTCGGAGGGACGGGAAGCGGATGTCGCCTGCTGGCCGCGCCACGCCGTGTATTGCTCGGGCGATTGCGCAACCACGAGCATCGCCATGAGCGCATGTTCGGCGCCGCAAAACTCGGCGCACTGGCCGCGATATATGCCGGGCTTGTCGGCGCGAAATTCGATGGTCGTCTGGATGCCTGGCAGCATGTCCTTCTTGCCGTGCAGATTCGGCACCCAGAACGTATGGATCACATCGCCCGCCTTGAGATCGACGATGACGGGCCGGCCGACGGGCACGTGTAACTCATTTGCCGTCGCAAAGCCGGGTTGCCCGGCTTCCGGCGAATAGACTGCTTGCCACCACCATTGCTGCCCCGTCACTTCGATATGCACCGCGTTCTCGACGGGCAGCTTCGAGAGTGCGCGATCCGTCATCACGTCGGCGATCACCAGGCCGACGAGCAACACGACCGATGCAGCCGTTGCCGCGATGACGGCGTTGCGCGTGCGCGCCGCAGTTCGCTCGCCGGGTCGCGGCGCAAGTGGCGGCGAGTCGCCGTTGCGCCGGTTACGCAGTAACGCAACGAGCGTCGCAAGAAGCACGGCTGCGAACACGGCTGCGCAGATAACCAGCGTGAGGTTCCACAGGCTCAGAATGTGCGCGGCCTGCACGCCCGCCGGATGGAGCGCGCTCTGTTCGGGCCGGGCTGCAACGTCCAGCGCCATAAGCTGCGCAAACGCGACGACGCCTGCGCGCTGCGCCGTGCCCGCGCGCCAGCTAGCTGGGCGAACACCGAGGTCGTCGGTCATCTGCTCTGATTCAACGCGATGGGAATATCGAACGCCAGCATTCGGCGTGCCAAGCGTTTTTGTCAGCCCTTCACTCAGCGCAGCCTGCCAATGGAAACACGCTGTTCAAGTCCCCGCTTTCGTCACTCGCCAGACACATTCGTCCCATCAGGCGGTCGATTGCCCCGCCTGGCGCCTGGCATTCGCCGCCTCGGTACGACAAGGCTTCACCCGGCGAATTGTTGTCGCAGATAACGGGCCTTCCGGCTCTTCTCCTCGCGCGCGACTTAGGTATGAAAAGGAACCCAGAACATCTTGACTTCTACGATCGGCGGCCTTGAAAATTGTCATCCCTCCATTGCCCGCGCACCATCCGCCTCCTCCTTCGAATTGAACAGGCCGTCCACGATCGGTGTTTCGATCATGCCCGGACTCAGCGTGTTGACGCGAATGCCACGACCTTTGAATTCCGACGCCCACGTCCGGGTGAACGAACGGATTGCCGCCTTCGTCGCAGCATAGACGCCAAAGTCCGCAAAACCCTTGATGTGCATCCCGGAAGCAACGACGACGATAGAGCCGCCGTCGCGCATCAGCGGCAGCGCCTTTTGCACCGTGAAGAACGTACCGCGTGCATTGATGTCGAAAGTCTTGTCGAAGTGTTCAGGCGTTACGGACTCCGTTGGCAACGAAGCGACGTATCCTGCACTTGCCACAATGATGTCCAAACCGCCCTTCTCGCGTTGCACCGTTTCGTAGAGGCGATTCAGATCATCAAGGCTGGCGATGTCGCCCTGAACCGCTGTTACGTTCGAGCCGATGATCTCCTTCGCCTTTTCCAGTTCTGTTTGACGACGCCCCGTGATGAAGACATACGCGCCCTCCGCGACGAATCGCGTCGCGGTTGCGAGCCCGATTCCGCTACTTCCGCCCGTAATGACCGCAACTTTGCCCTGAAGCTTACCCATGGTGATTCTCCTGATCTGTGGATGGTGCTCGACACGATGCAGCTTGTGATCGCCAGCGTCGCGGCAAGCCGTGGCAAGAGAATGGGGTTGGCAAGAATGGCTGAACAGAGTGCGCAGCGGCATAGCAGGTATGCCAGGGAGGCATGACCGGCGGGGAATGACCGCTCGGCGGCTTGCCGCTGACCCTCGTATGGCGCCATGAACGTGCCCGCACACCTCAAGCGGTGCGCAACACCTACACTAGACAAGGCGAGTGCCGTTCTATCTTTTAAGCGCGCAACGGGAAACAGATTCCGGCGATGACGATGGATATCGAACTGTGGCTGGCCGGACTTGGGCTCGATCAATACTCACAGGCCTTTGCCGACAACGACATCGACGCGGCGACGCTGTCCGCGCTCACTGACGCGGATCTGAAGGAACTCGGCGTTCGCTCGCTCGGGCATCGCAAGCGGCTGCTGGCGGCGATTGCGCAGATGCCGCCTTCGGGCGCCGATGCGCCGCCCGCGGCCCAGCCCGCCCTCGATCGACCTGCCACGCCCGCTGTCAGCGCGCCAATGGAAGAGCGCCGGCAGGTCACCGTGCTCTTCGCCGACCTGTGCGGCTTCACCGCGCTCTCGCAAACGCTCGATCCCGAAGAACTCCGCGAACTGATCGGCCGCTTCACCGGGCTGGTCGACGGCATCGTGCTCGCGTACGGCGGCACCATCGACAAGCACATAGGCGATGCCGTGATGGCGCTGTTCGGTGCGCCGCGGGCGCACGAAACGGATCCGCTGCGCGCGGCCCGCGCCGCGCTCGATATTCACGACGCGCTCGACCAACTGAGTGCGAAAAGCGCGCGGAGCTTGCAGGCACATATCGGCATCGCCAGCGGCGAGGTGGTGGCGGGTGCCGTCAACCGGGCCGATGCGCAGGACTACACGGTGCATGGCGACGCGGTGAATCTCGCCGCGCGGCTGGTCTCGGCGGCGGGCGCACGGCAGACGCTGTTGTCCGACGGCGTGCGGCGCGCGCTCGGCGACAGCGCGGTTTGCGAGCAGATGGGCGAGATGCACTTCAAGGGCATCGACGTGCCGGCGCGCGCGTGGCGCCTCTCCTGCGTGGTGCGCGAGCCCGCGCGGGCGAGCCGCAGCCGCTTCGTCGGGCGCAAGGCGGAACTGGAACAGTTTCGTGGCATCGTGCGCGCCTGCGTCGACCAGCGCGCCGGACACGCCGTCTATGTGCGCGGCGATGCGGGCATCGGCAAGACGCGGCTGGTCGACGAAATGCGCGTGTTTGCTCACGCGCATGGCTTCGCGGTGCACCGGGGGCTCGTGCTCGACTTCGGCGTCGGCAAGGGGCAGGACCCGGTGCGCGCGATCATCGACAGCCTGCTGGGCCTGTCGCCCGCGGCGGATATCGAAGAGCGCAAGGCCGTGGCCGCGCGCCTTGGCCGCAATGGCGTGATCCAGCCCGAACAGCGTGTCTTTCTCGACGATCTGCTCGATCTGCCGCAATCGGGCGAATGGCGCACGCTCTACGACGCGATGGATCACGCCGCCCGCAAGCGCGGCAAGCAGGCGGTCGTCGCGGCGCTGACGGCTGACGCATGCCGGCGCGGCGCGAGCATGATTGTCGTCGAAGACCTGCATTGGGCCGATGCCGAAGTGCTGGGCTATCTGTCCGCGTTCGCGTCCGGCATTGGAGGCGGCACGGGACTGCTGGTGATGACCTCGCGCATCGAAGGCGACCCGCTCGATGCGGCATGGCGCGCCCGCATGCGCGACACGCCGCTTGCGACGATCGATCTCGGCCCGCTGCGCCGCGACGAAGCGCTGACGCTGGCGGGCAATTTCATCGATGCGACGCAGCGCGTGGCGCTTGCCTGCATCGAACGCGCGGACGGCAATCCGCTATTTCTCGAACAGCTTCTGCATAACGCCGAAGAAGGCAGCGGCGATGCGGTGCCGGCGTCGATCCAGAGTCTCGTGCTCGCGCGCATGGACCGGCTGGAAGCGCGCGACCGCGCGGCCTTCCAGGCGGCATCGGTGATCGGCCAGCGCTTCGGGCTGGCGCTGCTCAGACGGCTGATCGACGAGCCGGGCTACGACTGCGGCACGCTCGTCGCCAACGCACTCGTGCTGCCCGAAGGCGACGACTTTCTGTTCGCGCACGCGCTGATTCAGGAAAGCGCGTACTCGACGCTGCTGCGGGCGCGGCGGCGCGAGTTGCATCGCCGCGCCGCCGACTGGTTTGAAGATAGCGACGCCGTGCTGCGCGCCCAGCACCTGGATCGGGCCGAAGACGAGCGCGCACCGCAGGCTTGCCTCGATGCGGCGCGCGCCCAGCGGGCCGCGCATTTCACGGAATCCGCGCTGCATCTGATCGAGCGGGGGCTTCGGATCGCGCAGTCGCCGCACGACACGCACGCGCTGACGTGTCTCAAGGGCGAGTTGCAGCGCGATCTGGGCGATATTGCCGCGTCGATTGCCACCTATCGCCCGGCTGTCGATGCGGCGCCCGATGACGCCAGCCGTTGCGCCGCGCAGCTCGGACTCGCGGAAGGCTTGCGGGTCAGCGAGGGCTTGAGCGAAGCGCTGGCGTTACTCGACGCCGCGCAGCAGATAGCGGAACGCGCAGAGAGCGCGAGCGAACTTGCGCGCCTGCATCATCTGCGCGGCAACATCCTGTTCCCGCTCGGACGGATCGACGACTGCCGGATCGAACACGAACGCGGGCTCGCGTACGCGCAGCGGCTCGGCTCGCCCGAAGCGGAGGCGCGCTCGCTGGGCGGTCTCGCCGACGCCGCCTATGCGCAAGGCCGGATGCGCACGGCATTCGAGCACTTCAGCCGTTGCGTCGCGCTGAGCCGCGAACACGGTTTCGGTCGCATCGAAGTGGCCAACCGGTCGATGCAAGGCTTTAGCCGCATCTATCTGAACGAGGCGCGCGAGGCCTGTGTCGATGCCGTCGCGGCGTCGCGCGAGGCGGCGCTCGTTGGGCAGCCGCGCGCGCAGTTGCTATGCGAAACGCTGGGCGCGTTCGCGTGCTACGAAACGGGCGACGTGCGCGCGGCACAGGTTCATCTCGATCAGGAGATGCGGTTGATCCGGCAACTCGGCGCGCGCCGCTTCGAGGCGCAGAACCTCGAGATGCAAGCGCGACTGTTGCTCGAAAGCGGTCAGCGCGACGAGGCGGCGCGCGTCCTGAGAGCGTCGTTGGCGCTATGCCGCGAAGTCGGCATGCAGTTCAGCGCGCCGAAGGCATTGAGTGCGCTGAGCCGCGCTGTCGACGACGCCGAGCAGGCGCGCCTGCTTGCCGAGGGCGCCGATCTGCTGCGGCGCGGTGCGGTTGGTCACAATCATCTGTGGTTCTACCGCGATGCGATCGAGGCGATGTTGTCGGCGCGAAACCCGGCAGGCGCGCGACGCTATATCGAGGCGCTGGAGCAGTACACACGCGCGGAGCCTTTGCCGTGGGCGCGACTGTTCGCGGCACGCGGGCGAGTGCTTGCTGCTGCGCTCGAGGATTCGGCAGGTGATGCCTTGCTGGCGGAACTTCAGGGTGTGCGCGCGGCGCTGGCGGAGGCGGGGTTCGACGGAGCGCGGCGTGCGGTGGATGCGGCGCTGGCGACGTTCCGGACTTCGCGAAAAGTTGATGAGTGACGAGCGCCTGCGCACGAATTGTGATGGACCCATGATTCAGTACGCCGTTACCCGCTCTGGCCTGATGCACGCCGAAGCGGCGCCGCTGTCGGCTAGCGGGCCGCGAACCGCCGGCTTCAGCCAGTGCTGGCGTTACGCCTGCCCAGTTCAGGGTTGACGTTTGCCGCGACCACCGGCGGGTTTGCCAGCCGGCTTACGTGAACCCGCAGTTGGCTTGCCGGCGGGTTTGCTGCGCGGCTTTTGCGCGCTGAACGGGCTGCCGCTGGACAAGCCTGTGCCCTTGCCCGCGGCCACGGCGCGCGGCGCCGCGGGCTTGCGTTTGTCTGCGCCACTCTGCGGGCGCGCTTTTTTGCCGGGTACCTGCATGGCGCCCGGCGCAGCTTGCGGCACCTTGGGTTTCTTGGGCTTTTTCGGTTTCTTGATGATCTCGCCCGTCGCACTGGTTTGCGGCACGCGATGCTCGGCTTCGAAACCCGGCTCTTCTTCACGCCGCAGCGTTTGCCGGATCAGCGCTTCAATCGCGGCCAGTTGCGGCGCTTCGTCGGCGCACACGAGGGACACCGCCACGCCGCTGGCGCCCGCGCGGCCCGTCCGGCCGATACGGTGCACATAGTCTTGCGCCACGATCGGCAGATCGACGTTGATCACCAGCGGAAGATCGTCGATATCCAGCCCGCGTGCAGCCACATCGGTGGCGACCAGCATCTGGACTTCGCCCGTCTTGAAGCGCTCCAGCGCACGCAGGCGCGCGGGTTGCGGTTTGTCGCCGTGGATCGTGTCGACCGCATAGCCCGCTTCATCCAGCATGGCCGCCAGGTAATCCACGCCATTGCGGGTCTTGACGAAGACCAGTGCGTGCTTCCAGTTGTTCTCAGCCAAAAGGTGCATGAAGAGATCGGGCTTGTTCTTTTTATCCACCGTCACCACCCACTGCCTGATCTTGCTGGCCGTGGCATTGGGCGGGCTGACGCTGATATGCACCGGGCTGTGCAGAATGTTCGCCGCCATGGCGCGGATATCGTCGGTAAAGGTCGCGGAGAACAGCAGGGTCTGGCGTTGAGCGGGCAATGCAGCAAAGACGGCGTTGAGTTCACGCGCAAAGCCCAGATCCAGCATGCGGTCGGCTTCATCCAGCACCAGCGTCTGCACCTGATCGAACTGCACTGCATTCTGCCGATTCAGATCGAGCAAGCGGCCCGGCGTGGCAACGAGCACATCCACGCCTTTGCGCAACTTCATCATCTGCGGGTTGATACTCACACCGCCGTAGGCGGCCAGGCATCGCAAGTCGAGCCCTTTGCCGTATTCGATAAAGCTTTGCAGCACCTGTTCAGCCAGTTCACGCGTGGGCACCAGCACGAGAACGCGCGCGCGGTTGCTGGACACGGCTGGGCCATGTTGCACCAGCCGTTGCAGGAGCGGCAGCGCAAAGCCCGCCGTCTTGCCAGTGCCCGTCTGCGCCGCTGCCATGACGTCCTTGCCACTGAGCACGGCAGGAATCGCCTTGACCTGCACCGGCGTAGGTGTCCGGTAATTGAGGTCCTGCAGATTACGCAGCAAGGGATCGATCAGGCCAAGCGAGGCAAAAGACATGAGTGTATTCCGGCTAAAACCGCAATTCTAGCGGTTACCGCGCTGATCGCATCGTGCAGATCGATGGTTAAAAGATCGGCGTTGATCGCCACTGAAAAAGCGCCGCGCCGGCAAGCCGTACGACGAAGCACCGGACACGGCTCGAACCCGATGAACATCGCGCACTTCTTCATTCGAGCGGCAAATAATTCGATACACTTGTCGCCAACGGTCCTGTTGAATCTCGTGGCGGTAGCGGGAGGTCACCATGCGACATCTTCTGGTTGGCGTGCTATTGGTCCTTTCAAGCGCATGCTTTGCTGCGTCGGATTGCGATCAGGTCAAAAACAATTGCGCCGAATCCTATAAGGGCAATGTTCAGGCATGCGGCGACTCCCCGGATCGACGAGCGGGTATTTGTAGGGCTGAAGCCTATAACCGATACGTCGAATGCCTCAGGTCTGGCGGTTGCAGCGGCTAGGGGCCGTTTTTGAGCATTCAGGGATAGCATCATGCGCGACCAGGCGTGCTGGCCCTGTCGCCGACGTTGCGCCGGTCTGCCATGCAGGGAGTCGATCAATGGAAAAGACGTACTCGTACAAAGGCTTTGAGGTCTCCGTGAAGCTTGAGTCCGTGCGGGCTGTATCAAGCGAATTCATATATGGGCCCCCGGTTGGGTACGTTGCCGTGGTGAGTATCTGCACGGAAGACCCGAGAAGACCCGTAGGCGCACCGATCGCACTCGTCTCAGAAGGAAATCGGGTCTTCGACACGGTGGACGACGCCTTGGCAACAGGACTTAACGCAGCAAAACGTGTGATAGACGAGAAAGGCGCCCCTTGACGGGCGTTCTCGTCTGCGGCGGATCGTACAGCTGAGCGAATCATCTGTTGCCCGCACAACTCGCGGTTCGACGACACGTTGCAACTGTCGCACTGCCCCTGCCGCTCAACATCGGAAAAGGCCGGATCGTGCGCATGGAACGAGCCATGCGCACCGGCTCCGGAAAAGCGCTCTAACGAATTTTGTCCAGCGCCTTGGCGAGCCTGGCGACCGCACCTTCGATGTCATGCAGTTTGTCCAGGCCAAACAACCCAATGCGGAAGGTCTTGAAATCTTCACCCTCGTCGCATTGAAGCGGGACACCAGGCGCGATCTGCAAGCCCGCATCGGCGAATTTCTTGCCTGATCGTATGCCGTCGTCGTCCGTGTAGCTGACCACGACACCCGGCGCCTGAAAACCTTCGGCCGCGACGCTTTTGAAACCTGCGGCAGTCAGCAGTGAGCGAACGCGCTTGCCGAGTTCAAGCTGCTCCGCTCTCACCTTGTCGAAGCCGTATGCCTCGGTCTCCTTCATGACGTCACGCAGCACCGCGAGACTGTCCGTGGGCATCGTGGCGTGGTACGCGAAGCCGCCGTTTTCGTAGGCCTCCATGATCTGCAGCCATTTGCGAAGATCGCAAGCGAAACTGGTGCTGGTCGTTGCGTCGATTCTTTCGCGAGCAAGCGGGCTGAGCATGACCAATGCACAGCATGGCGACGCGCTCCATCCCTTTTGCGGCGCGCTGATCAGGACATCGACGCCACTCGCCTGCATGTCCACCCAGACCGTGCCCGAGGCGATGCAATCCAGCACGAACATGCCGCCGACGGCATGCACGGCGTCAGCCACCGCGCGCAACCAGGCATCGGGCAGCATCATCCCGGATGCTGTTTCGACATGCGGCGCAAAGACCAGATCCGGCTTGTGTTCCTTGATCGCAGCGACCACTTCCTCGATGGGAGGCGGTGCATAGGCGGCCTGCCGTCCTGGTTCGACGGGACGCGCCTTCAACACCACCGATTCAGACGGAATGCCGCCCATGTCGAAAATCTGCGACCAGCGGAAACTGAACCAGCCATTGCGGATGACCAGACACTTCCGGTTCGTCGCGAACTGCCGGGCCACGGCTTCCATGCCGAAAGTCCCGCTGCCCGGGACGACAATAGCCGCCTTCGCGTTGTAGACTTTTTTCAGGGCGTCGGAAATATCGCGCATGACGCCCTGAAAGAGCTGCGACATGTGATTGATTGATCGGTCGGTGTACACGACTGAGTACTCGAGGAGACCCTCGCGGTCGACATCGGGAAGTAGACCTGGCACATTCGCCTCCGGTAATGGACGAACAAAAGAATCGAACACAGATTCTAACGAAAGCCACCTTCAACGGCATCGCCAGCCGTCGCGTCACACCGGTCGGGCATGCTGCGCGGCAACAATCGGCAAGTTTGCTGACCTTCGCTGGAGCGTGGCTTCACACTCTCCTCTTGCTTGTGGCAGTGTGCCATGAAGAACGAACAATACAGTGAGGCATCGCAGACACTCTAGCCGGCCGGCAGTGGCGCGATGAAGTCGATAGTCCTGCGCAGAGTCGATCCTCGACGGAAGCGAACAGGTAACGCGGCTGTGCCGTCCGCAATTTTTCGATGCAACCTGTCCATCAGCATGCGGCCCGTGCGTCATTGTGATGGCGGGCTAACGAACTCACCCGCCTCAACCTCATGACGGAGACTCACATGCAATACCTGTTGATGATCTACTCAGAAGAAGGCCGCTGGCACCAGATGACGGATAGCGAGCGGCAGCAAGGCGTCGCCGCGTATCACGCGTACACCGAAGCGTTGAAGAAGGCGGAGGTACTGGCGGGCGCAAACCGGCTACAGCAAACGAACACGGCCACCACGGTGCGGCTCGTCGACGGCAAGCCGCAGGTGCTTGACGGACCCTTTTCCGATTCGAAGGAGCAGCTTGCCGGTTACTACCTGATCGACGTGCCGAACCTGGACGCGGCGATCGCGTGGGCGTCGCGTTGTCCCGGCGCGGCGCACGGCATCATGGAAGTGCGCCCGGTCTGGACGGCCCCTTACGATGCGCCATCCGCTGCATGACTCTGCGCGGCGCCGACCGTCACGCTGACCGCGACGCGCGCTCGATGGCCGAGGCGGTCGCGCGCCGCGGTTACGGCAAGCTCGTCGCGCTGCTGGCGATGCGCACGCGCGACGTCGCCGCAGCCGAAGACGCGCTGGCCGACGCGTTCGCGGCCGCGCTCGCCGATTGGCCGGAGCGCGGCTGCCCCGCCAATCCCGAAGCGTGGTTGATGACGGTCGCGCGCCGCCGTGCGATCGACGGGGCGCGCCATCGCCGCGTCGGCGACGAAGTGGTGAACCAGCTCGCGATCCTCGCCGACGAGATCGACGAACGTGAAACAGGCATGTTGCCCGACCGGCGGCTTGCGCTGCTATTCGCGTGCACGCACCCCGCGCTCGAAGCCGCGATTCGCACGCCGCTGATGCTGCAGGTGGTGCTCGGGCTCGAAGCGAAGACGATTGCGTCGGCGTTCCTGATGTCACCCGCGGCGATGAGCAAGCGCCTCGGGCGGGCGAAGAACAAGATCCGCGAAGCGGGCATTCCGTTCAGCGTGCCCGAGCGCGAGGAGTTGCCCGACCGGCTCGCGGCGGTGCTGGAAGCGGTGTATGCCGTCTTTGCGGAAGGTTGGACCGACCCGGTCGGCGGCGATACCGAGCGACGCGATCTCACAGGTGAAGCGCTGTTTCTTGCACAACTGCTCGTCGAACTGCTGCCCGAGGAGCCGGAGACGCTGGGGCTGCTCGCGCTGATGCTGTACGCGCAGGCGCGTTGCGACGCACGACGCGATGCCGCCGGCGACTACGTTCCGCTGTCGGCTCAGGACCCGGCGACATGGAACGCGCCGATGATCGACGCAGCCGACGCATTGCTGCATCGCGCGAGCGCGTTCAACGCAATCGGGCGTTTCCAGCTCGAAGCCGCGCTGCAATCGGCACATGTGCACCGCTGCCGCACGCACCGCCCGAACTGGGACGAGATCGTCCAGCTTTATGATGCGCTGCACACAATCGCAGCGTCGCCGGTGGTCGCGGTGAATCGCGCGCTCGCGCTGGCGGAACGGGACGGCGCGCCGGCAGCGCTCGACGCGCTCGAGCCGTATGCAGACGATCCGCGGCTGGCCGACTATCAGCCGTACTGGGCTGCGCGCGCCGATCTGCTGGCGCGGGTCGGCGCGACGGCCGAAGCATGCTGCGCGTACGATCTCGCGATCGGCCTGGCGCGCGATCCGGCTGTGCGCCGGTTCCTGCAGCGCAAGCGTTTAGCGCTGTCGTCGGCGAGCGGTTAGCCAGGCGTCTTGCGCCTGCCTTGTGAGGTCATATACTGGCTGAGTCTGTCTGCTGTCCGTGGATCGAGCTTCACCTCATCTGCCCTGTTTGGACGTAGCCATGCTCACAATCGACGACATCCGGGCAATTCCCCTGTTCTCGACACTCCCCGACAACGAGCTGGAAAATCTCGCGCACACGTCCGCCGACCTGCATCTGTGCGCGGGTGAATTCGCGGTCCATGAAGGTGGCGAGCGCGCGTTGTACGCCGTGCTGACCGGCAAGATGGAAGTCATCAAGACGTTCGACGGCATCGAGCGCACACTGGGCTGGCGACTGCCCGGAACCATCTTCGGCGAAGTGCCGCTCGCGCTGAGTTCCCCGTTTCCGGGCGCCTATCGGGCTGCGGAGCCGTCGCGTGTGATGCGCGTGGACGCGCAGCGCTACTACACACTCGCTGCCGCGTCGCCGGAAGTTGCGTTGAAGATGGGCGCCCTCGCCCGCGAGCGCATCGGCGGACTGCAGGGCCTCTCCGCCGAGCCGCCCAAGCCCCGCGTGACCCTTGTCGGCAATCGCTGGGACACGGCTTGTACCGCGTTGCGCCAGTTCCTGGCCCGCAACCAGATCAGCTGCGACTGGATGACGCCCGACGCGCCTGAACTGCCAGCGCGCTGGCCTGGCGCGCGCCCGCCAGAGGAGGATTGCCCGGCGTTGCGACTGGTCGACGGGACGGTGCTTTGCCGGCCGGCGACACGCCAGATCGCCGGATTACTGGGTCTGCAGACGCAGCCCCGCCTTGCCGCATACGACACGTTGATCATCGGTGGTGGCCCGGCAGGTCTTGCTGCCGCAGTGTACGGTGCGTCGGAAGGCTTGCGCACCGTCGTGGTGGAGCGCGAAGCGCCAGGCGGGCAAGCCGGGACCTCGTCGCGTATCGAGAATTACCTTGGCTTTCCAAACGGTGTGTCGGGCGACGAACTCGCAAGCCGTGCCTTGCAGCAGGCAAAGCGGCTGGGTGCCGAGATTCTGGTGACACGATCAATCGCTCGAATCGATGTCGACGGGCGTAACGTTCACCTCGACGGAGGCGACGTCATCCATGCGCGAACGATCATTCTCGCGACGGGCGTCACGTGGCGCCGCCTCGCGATCGATGGCTTCGACCGGTTTATCGGCAAAGGAATTTACTACGGCGCGTCACGCAGCGAAGCGAGCGCCACGCATGGACTCGACGTCTATCTGATCGGCGGTGGAAACTCGGCCGGCCAGGCTGCTTTGTACTTTGCCAATCATGCACGCATGGTGACGCTCGTCTTGCGAGGCGATTCACTTGAGAAGAGCATGTCGCGTTATCTGATCGAGCAGCTTCGCAGCAAGTCGAACGTGGCGGTGCAACTGCGTTCAGAAGTTGTCGGCGCGCAAGGCGATAGCCATCTGACCGCGGTCGACATACGCGAAGGGCCAGGCGCGGAAGTGAGCCGGCACGATTGCGGCGGCTTGTTCGTGTTCATCGGCGCCGATGCCGAAACCGGCTGGTTGCCGACGGAAATCGCGCGCGATGCGCGCGGATATGTTCTCACCGGCGACGACGTCGTCAAGGCGGGATACTGGTCTTGTAGCCGCGATCCCTACCTCCTCGAATCGAGTGTTCCTGGCGTGTTTGCCTGTGGGGATGTGAGGTTGAGCCCTGTCAAACGCGTCGCTTCAGCCGTCGGCGAGGGCAGCATGGCAATCGCGTTCGCTCACAAATATCTGCAGCACGACGCCAGCTAGCGTTGGGTGCGGCAGTCAGGTATCTCGACTGTGACGCGGACGGGCGCGCCACAGTCATCATCGACAGGGTTAAAGCGAAGGGCGCACGACTGATAGTGAGTAACGGCCCATGGCCAATCCGGTTATCTGGTGCGGTAGCGTCGCACTACGTTTGGCATCACTGATTGAAGCCTGATCCCGATTGCTGGAATCCGAATACCGGTATGTCTTTTCTTGAGCGAGTTGTGCCCTGACGTCGTCATTCATCGCTGGCGGCGTCGACTGCGCGAACGAAGAGACAGCCGGGATCAAAATAGATGCAGCGACGATGAGCTGAACGAGTTTCATAAGTTTTCTCCGGGGAGTGTTTCGCGCGCCGCCTTTGCGGCCTCAGCGGATGCAGTGTAGATCGGCGACCGCTCCGATGTGAGCACAAACAGGGCAATTCATTGTTGTCGGTTTATGCCTGATCATGGCCTCACGGCGAAAGGCGCGCGCCATGCCCGCCTCGGTCAGCGTGCCGCCACGCGTATCAGTCCTGCCGCCGCACGCGGTTTCGCGGGCGCATCCGCCTCGTCAACGGCGACGCGCCACTTCGGAAACGTCGCAGAGCCGTCGACTTTCCACGACTCGCCCATCTCGTCGACATACATCGCGTTCGCGCGCCGCCCGGCTACCGCCGCGCGCCGCGGCGCGCCCGGCGCGGCGCGTTCGAACGACCGGCTGCCCTGTTCGTTGAACACGGTCGCAAGCGGCCGCCGCGCCTGGCCCGACTGGCTGAGCGGCGCGGCAAGCGGTCCTGCGGGTGCGCGCAGCACTGCGTTGGCGGGCTCGCGGCCAGCGAGGATCGCGCCGAGCAGCGCGGACGGTCCGCTCGAAGCCGATGCTTCGTTGGCCGTGTCGCTGGCGCGCTTCGCGCTCGGGGCGCCCGGCGAATCGAGTGCGAGCGGTTCGCTGGCGCCGTCGATCTGCACGACCAGGATGACATGCCAATCGTCCGGCGTGTTGTTGTAGCGCGGCGCGAGCGACACGAGACGCAGCCGCGCGACGTCGAAACCCGCGTCGCGCAGCAGCAGGTACTTGGCGACGGCGAAATCCTTGCACACGCCGCTTTCGGCAAAGAACCGCGCCGGCGCGTAGTAGCTGCCGTCGGTTCCGTCGCGGTAGCGAACCTCGTTGACGAGCGCGTCGGCGAGCAGCACGGCAGACGCATCGCCCGCCTTGACGCGCTCTGCCCGCACCTGCGCAACAAGGCGGCCCCAGCCGGCGGGCTCGCGCGTCAGGTGGCTGCGCAGCGCTTCGCGCAGGCGCTGCACGCGGCCGATTGCATCCGATGATGGTTCGAGGTTCCTGTCGGCAAGCGGCAGAAGGAACATCAGGTCGCCGACTTGCGCGAGTTCCGGGCGGATCTTGCGATTGGCTTCCCACCATGTCCCGGCGCGCAGGCGCTCGATACCGGCCTTCAGTGCGCGAGGCGTGGCCGAGTCGCCAGGGCTCGCGTCGTTCGGACCGGATGCGAGGCGTTGCGCGACCGGCAGACTCGCGGCACTCGCAACGGCAGGCAAAAGCACCGCGGCCACGAACAGGCACTGGAGAAGGCAGAGGCGCAGTCGATTGAGCTGCATGGGTAGACTCCCGGTGTTTCGAAGCCTCCCGATGCCGTTTTACGCCATTCGGCGCAACGCAACGCTGGCTCGAAACCAACATTGCATGCGACGTGCCAATTCGTCGTGCCGCTCTACGCCATTGATTCAAAACGAGATTGTGTTTGCCGGCAACCGGCTGCGAAACACCGCGCGCCGCCCTTCGCCCAACAGATGAGCGATACCTGTTGGCGTTGCCCGCACACTTCGCCCTGAGAAGCGGGAGGCCTTCCCGAAACCTCGCGAACAGCCTCCACTCGGGCACAAGACCGCTTTTGTTACTGTGCGGGTGGTTGCCCCGAAGAAAGGATCGTCCTCAGCCTGGTGCCGCCGATGGATTCGCAACTGGAAGGCTTCGGATCAGTCCATTGCACGGCAACGCCTCGGACGACGGGCCGGACCATACGCCAGGGCCAGAAGCCGAAGCGCTGCGATCCGTTGTACTCGACGATTGCGTCTGCTCCGCGTAGTTGGGCGTACTCCGCCATCTTCGGGAGAATGTCCTGAACGCTGCCGTACGAGCCCTTGCCGATCTTGATGTTCTTGATGACCTTGTATTTCTGATCGGCGGGCGGCAGGTGGGCGAAGAAACAGAATTCACCGAGGTCGCTATGAAGATCGCTCGTCGAGACTTCGTGGCTTTTGGAGACGTCCACTTCAGCGTCGGGCGTGGCATCTGATGCAGGTTCCGCGGAATGTGCGGTATTCGCCGCTACACCGATAGCGAACATTGATGCAATCAACGGAACTACGAATTGCCGTGCAGGGTTCATGAGTGGTCTCACCGATTCGCGCCGGGTTAGCGTTTTTTTGTTGTGGAGACGGGATAGTAAGCGACTGTCAGCCTGCCGACCACGATGACGTGTTGCGCGTTCGCATCGGTTGCGCGAGGCGGCTTGCTCGTGATTGAGCAGGCAGGCGCACATCGCCGCGCCGGCGGCGGAAATGCCCAAGAAGCAGATGGCTCAGGAAACGCGTATCGTATCCCGCATCTCAAACCTGAATCGACTCCATGTCCGCTACTCGCCATGACCGTGCGCGCGCAATCACGATTGCCACGATTGCCGCCACCTTTTTTATGTTCACACTGACAGGCTGCGCGTCCTCGTCGCTGAACTCGCAAACTTCGTTGCGTAGTCCGCAATCACAAGGTGCCAGCGCCGCGTCGCTCGATGCCGCCATTAGCGGGTCGCAGCGTAGCAGCCAGGCGCGTGCGCGCGACGTCTATCGTCATCCGCGAGAAACGCTGCAGTTTTTCGATCTCGGTCCGGCGCAGACAGTGTTGGAGATCGCCCCGGGCGGAGGATGGTATTCGGACATACTGGCGCCCTACTTGCGCAACGCGGGGCAGCTTTACGAGGCGCAATATGTCAGTCCGTCCGCCGATCTCGCCGCTGAAGACAGCGCGACGGATACGGCTTATCGGCGCAAGCTCGCGAACGCGCCATCGGTGTACGGAAACGTTGTGGTCGGCACATTGCACGCAGGCCAGTTCAACGGCTTCGACGCGAATGAGCGATTCGACCGTGTGCTCACCTTTCGAAACATTCATAACTGGATCAAGGACGGGCAATTCGATGCGAACCTGCGCGCCTTCTACGGCGCGCTGAAACATGGCGGCGAACTCGGCGTCGAGGAGCACCGCGCACGGCCAGGAACGACTGAGCAACAAATGATCGATTCCGGTTACGTGACGGAAGCGTTCGTCATCGAGCACGCACAAGCGGCCGGCTTCGTTCTGGTTGCGCGCAGCGAGATCAACGCGAATCCGAAAGACACAAAGGATTATCCGCATGGCGTGTGGTCTTTGCCGCCCACTTATCAAGGCGGTGACGTCGACAGGTCGCGCTTTGCTGCAATCGGGGAATCGGATCGCATGACGCTCAAGTTCGCCAAGCCTTAGCGATCGTATGTGTGAGGCCGGCAGAAGAAAGGGCTAGGCGAGGTCGCGACACACGATGTGCGCGAACTGAAGCGGGTCCTGCGCGAGCGCGTGACGCAGGAACGCGGGCCGCACGTCGATGCTTGCCAGTGCGTGCCGGTTGAACCACGCGAATTCGAGCTTGCGGCCCTGTTCGCTGCCTGAGTGGCGCGCGTCGAGATCGAGGATGCGAGCGTCGCGCGGGACTTCCGTCGCGAAGTACAGGCCGACTTCGTGATGTGGGCGACCACCACCCGCGAAGAAGTTTTCGACGATCCACAGCAAGTGCCCGACTTGCACCTCGATATCCAGTTCCTCGCGCATCTCGCGCGCGACGGCCGTGGCCGCGTCCTCGCCCGCCTCGACGCGGCCGCCCGGCAGCGACCAGTATTCGTCGCCTTCCAGCATGTGCAGCAGGACGTGGTCGCCTGTCGTGATGACGGCGACCGCGCGGAGGTTGAAGCGATGGCCGTCGGTGTCGAAGGAGATCATGGACTTGTGTGCATGCGCGGGCGTTGAGGATGCGTCATTTCGCCGGAAAGGGCGGCGATGTGCAAGCTCGGGGCGTATGCGTTTCCGAGATCTGGTGGGTTCGACCGAGGCGGCGGCGAAGGCACATCAGCGACTTGGGGGCAGGAAATTTTCCCACGCTCGGCGACTTCTCCCTATGGGATGAAGTCGCCAAAGCGCGAGTTCATTACTGTGAACGCGTTTGACAGAGAGTGTATAGAGACGATTGAAAAACTTGTCTGGCGTTATGTGAAGCGCTTCGTTGGCTCAGCTCTGCGGCAGCGGTATGGCCGCGCGTTTGCCCGCTTCAAGCGCGGCCTTCGGCAAAGGCGGCGGACTGTTGTCCCTTGCCATGTTCGCCGTGCCCGGTGAGCGGCTCACGAAGATGCGCGAAGGCAGCACGAAACCCTTGAGCGCAAGCAGTTCGAGCGGACCTTTACCCACGTCGGTGCGCATCATGTAGCCCAGTGCATGCGTGTCGCTGCCAGGCGCAGGCTTGCCGGGCTCCTGTGCGATGAGCGTATCGATGTCGTAGGCGGGGTCGCTGGCGGACTTCGCGGCGGCCGGCCTGATTTCACGCACGAACGGCGAAGCCTGCCAGGTGAGCATGTACGTTGCGCTATCGACGGGTTCCACGCGCGCGTGTTCGAGCATGCGCACGAATGCCCAGCGCCCGTCGAACTCCAGACTGCGGTTCGTGCCTGCCTTCTCCGTCTGCCATTCGAGGCGCGTGCCCGTTCTCTGCGGATCGTTCGATGGCCAGTTCATCGGTTGCCAGGTTTCCTGCTGGTTGAAGTAGTGCAGCTTCTGGCCATCGACGGTGAGCAGCGTATCCGTGATGCCCGGCGACGGCACGGGTTTGAATTCGACCCGATACTGCGGCTCGCCCTGCGCGAGCAGGTGCCCTGCAATCCGTTGCAGCGTGTTGATAGCGGTAAGGAATGACGGATCGAAGACGAGCGAGGACGTTGCCGTGGTGACGGGCATCCATTGGTCGCCCTGCAACTCCAGCACGCCCGCAAGCTGGCTCGCGAGAAACGCGGCGATCAGGCCGCCTTGCGGTCGCAGGAAGCGCGCGAGTTCGGGCAGCGAGGCGTCGTTGGCGGTGCTGGTGAAGGGATAGCGTCCCGCGAACGAGCGGTTCCACGCCGAGACGATGCTCTGCTGCCAGGCTTCGTTCAGGCTCGCCTGGGCAGGCTGGAGCACGGTCTGCAAGGCCTGCGCGACGGGGCGCACGAACAGGGCATCGCCCATGCCCGCCCATTGCGCGCCGACGCTCGCGGCGATCAGGCGCGCGTAGGACTGCGTGTCGGCGAGTTCCGAGCCTTTGCCCTGGAAAAGCGTTTGCGCGACCTGCCGCGCCTGTGCGTCGGCGTCCGGGCTGTCGCCGATCTGCTGCAGCCGCAGCCGTAACGTCGTGACGCGCTCCAGATAGCGTTGCAGGCTCAGATCGCTGTAGCCGGCTGCCGTCTTGTTGTTCGATGAGGGGGCATCGCCGCCCGTGCCCTGTGCGACGAGGCGCAGCACGGGACCGAACGACGGCCCGAGTGGCCCTGCGGGATCGGGGCGTGCTGCCTGCGGTTCATCGGCCTTGTTGCCGCCGAAGATGTTCTGCGCCTTCGTGACGAGCGTGTCGGATAGTGAGGCCTTCTGGGCGCCCGCGCTGCCCTGATACTCGAGCGACTTCATCAACGCGATCAGTGGCGACTGGCGCGCGTCGGCCATGGCCTTCAACTGACCGATGGCGGCGGGCATCGACGGTGCGCGCTCCCACTGGATCGTGTTCATGAAGGCTTGCCAGTGTTCGGCGTAGTCGGCGAAGTAATGGCTGATGAGGGCGGCTTTCAGCGCCTCGGGAGACGATGCGGTTTGCGCTTGCTGTGTGCTGTTTGTCGTGTTGGCGCCGGCGAGCACCCAGTCGCTGGCGGTGCCGTTGTGTTTTGCGGCGTCGTCGATGGCCTGGGCGATCGTGCCCTCCCACGCCTCGCGCGTGAATACGCCGGGAACGAAGGCCGAGGTGCGGAACAGGCCACGTGTGTCGGTGCCGGCTGTCAGAGAGGCGAGCGTCTGGTCCGGATACTTCCTGCCGACGGACGCGACGATGTCCTGATAGATCGTGTCTTCGGAATTCTTTACGCCGATCACGACGAGCAATGTCTGACGCGAGCCGTTGATGAGGTCGTCGCGGGCGTCGATGCGCCATTCCGGGTGCTGTTTCAGGTGCTCCGCGTAGAAGCCGAGCAGACGCTGCGAGAGGTCGAGCTTCTCGCCTGGCGGCAGGTCGGCGGCGATGTTCCAGTAGTGTGGCAGCAATGGCGTCATGAACGATGGATCGGCGTGTGCAGGCTCCGACATCATCAGGTAGGTCTTCAAGGTCTTGTGACCGTCCTGCGCAAGCTGGCTCGTCTGGCTATCGAGCTGGGCGGTCTGCATCTGGTTCAGATCGACCAGTTGCGCTTCGAGGTTCTGCTGTACGGGTGTGATAAGCGTGTCGCGGGCGGTGCGCGAGTAGGGCGTCCAGATGGCCGCGAGTGTTGGTGCGTCGTGGTTCAGGCCGAAGCGGGTTGGGAGCGGAGCGTGGTGCTGTATGCGGTCTTCGTACAGTGCGATGCGTTGCTGGAGTGCGAGCAGGTTGCGCAGACGCGTGGCGGAGTCTCGCGCAGTGTGCAGGTTGTGCACGGCTTCGCTGGTGAGGACGAGGTCGCGGGCGTTGGTGGCGGCGGAGAGGAGCAGGCCTGTGGTCCATAGTGCGATGGCTGCGAGTGTTGCAGTCGAGAAGACGCTGACGGGATGCAGGCCGATGCGGTGGCCGCCTGTGCGGAGGGCGTCGGTGGCGAGGTGAGACCAGAGGTCAGTATCAAGTTCCATGGTCCCTTTCTGTGGACGGGAAGCGAAAAACACCCCTCGTACCCACACCGCGCGGCGCAAACGCGAATTGACGCCTGCGATCCAGTTCGACAGCGGCGCGATGCGGCCGTCGAGATACTGGGACATGAGGCCCGTGTAGCGGTCGCTGTCGTCGCGACCGATCTGCGCGATACCGAGGTTGGCCATGCGAATGTTCAACCCACCAAGTGCAGAGCCGATAGAGTGTGCATCAGCCGCGTTTGGCAACTCGCACCCGATAACTGGCGTCGTGATAGGCGCTCTGGCTGGGAGTTCAGCCTGATCCAGCACGTACACGGGCGCGGACCACTGCAGCGTATTCATGGTGCGCACAAGATTCATAGCCCACCCCGTTGTGCTGCGCGCGGTATCAGGCAGCGGCGTGGCTCCATCGAGCGCAAGCACCATTGCATCGATCGGGCGGGCACGACGCAACCGACGAATCTGGCGCAGCCACAATTCATCGGGCAGGCCATCCGTTCCCACTCCGCCCCATAGCAGCACGACATCGTCCGTGATGAGCCAGCCTCTTTCGGCCACTTCGGGCAGCAACCGGCGAACGGTGGGGGCGTCGCCGGTGACAAGTAGCCAGGTATGGGTGTATGCCCAACGGAACCGCCGGGTCTGCTGCAGTTGTAAGCGCAGATCCTTCGCCCATCCCGCGGCGCGTCTGGCATTCTGCTCTGCCTCCATTGCGACCTTGTCCTCCGGCACGGGTGGCTCGATACCCCGCTCCCTGGAAGCTTGCTGCACAGTGAGCTGGATCTGTCGGCGTCGTGGTAGGACATACGCGAGTGCGCCCGCGATCAGCACAGTCGTCCCGACGATAATTTGTCGGTGTCGCGTAAACCAGGCAGCCAGATCCTTCGTGTCAACAGTGACCAGGACCACGCCGGCAAGGATGACGATGATCGCTCCGGCGACCAAACACCGGCCTACGATGTGTTTCTTCAGTGTCAAGTTTGTATTTCCTCTCGTGGCGAGTGAGGCTGTGTTGGCGCGATCATGCACAGGTTCAAAGGCTCGTTCTCCGACTCACGCCAGGCGACAAGATGTGGCCCAGCTCCCTGTGCAGCCTCCAGTGCGGTGGCAAGCGCGATCCAGCTGCTCGCGGGCCCTGGTTTGCCCAGGACGCTGTCAAGCTGCCGCTCGATCACGGGTATCTTGGGATCGGGCGCCAGCGCAGATGTGATAGCGACCGACTCGTCGTCGCACCTGGTGAACCAGACGTGCGTCGCGGTCTCCGGCTGTAGTTGCATGTCGACAAGCTGAGCCAGATCTCCTTCGAGCGTATCGATTGCGACGATCATCGGCCTGAAGATGTAACTTGCCTGCGTGGCTGCCGCATCAATCAGAAGAGCGGCGGCGCTCTCACTGAAGCTGTGCTCCTTCTGACCGTTCGGCCAGATCTGTATGGCGAGGACGAGGTGCGGCGCGGCATCATCGAGATCGACTTGCTGCGCAAGCCACTGTGCACAGCCCACTGCCCGCTCGACCACGACGGTGAAGTTGCAATTTGGCGCGATCGTGCCAAAAGTAGTTTTGGCAGCCTCTTCCCACGCGGTTGCAAATGCGAGTGAAGCATCGTCAAGCAGAAGCTTGATGGACATCGCCTGTCTGTCCGCGAGCGTTGCCTGTAGCCCGCTGGCGATGTGGTCCAACAGTTCCTGGCGTCGTAGCGCCTCGGTCTTGCCTTGCATCCATAAGAAGGCTTTCGCGCGCCCTGTGTTCACGGGGAGATCGGCATCGGCATCGCTCAGTTGCGTCGTAGGAGTCGGGATCGGAAGGACCGCCAGTGCTGTGGTGACTTGAACTCGACGACGGCACCACCGTCGCCATAGCAACGTGATCCGCTCTTGCTCACGCTCGGCCTCTTCGGCAATCGTCTGCTCGCGCTCCCAACGATCGAGCCGGATGCCGTACGCAAGCACACAAGTGACTAGCGGGAGGCCGACCAATAGCGCCCAGAATTGGAGGCCCTGCGTTGGCCTGCCATGCGGCCATAGCAGCAGTACGCCGCCGGCCATTCCAATGGCTATTGCCGTGAGCGTCGACAACCACAGACGCAAGGAGATCGGCTTAGGTCGCTCGATTTTTTTGAATGTTGGGATCGGCCAGGGCATAAAGCGATAGCTTAAAAACCTGCATGTTTAGTGCTGTTGCGACGGAAATTTCTGATCAACAAATCGTTGCGATCTGAGTGATTGAACTGAAAATCCGATTCGGAATGCAAAATTTTATAATCGTTGCACAATTTAGCATCTTGTCAAGCAACAACGATTCAGCAACCATTGCTGAAGTCACAAAGAACTCATCGTTATATCGGCTCAAGCTATTCTTTCCGGGACGAATTTTCGCCGACTTCATCCAACATCATTTCGATTTCAAGCGCCCTGTTAAAGATTGCGTGGCCAGCTGTCAAGAAAGCGATTCTTGTATAGTCAACATTTGATCGGAGATAATGATTAAATAAAAATCCAGTCGCATTGCCCATTTTTTCAGAATACGAAAATTCTATTCTTTCTGGTCTACCGTATCGATAAGAAAACGAGTTCGCCTATCTAGACATAATGCGATGGTTTTTATTTTTTCAGTAGACAGTCTTTTCCAGCATTCTGATCAGCACGCTCGCATTCACAGTCGCTACAATGGGGATGAATTTCTTCTCACTGCTGAATAGCCAGGTTGTCGAGTGCGCGAGCACCATCTCGAATCACGTCGTTCCACACGATGCTTCCGAATTCATCGTTGATCAACGACGATCCAAAACTGCATCACTAGGAGCATAAAATTCGCCATTATCTGGATTTTTCTTAATATGCCAGAACAGATGATCATTCTGAATCTTAATTTGTGCTTTTCCGTTTTCGGCGCCGAAAAACGAGGAAAAATGGACCGTCGCCGACTGCCCAGCGCGATCAATGGTCCCTTTGATATTTAGGTTCTCCTCATCGTCACAGTCCGTTCTATTGCCGTTTTGTGCCACTGCACAATACTGACCTTGAACTATTCTCCCATGCTGTTTAAGCTCAATCGAAAACGTCTTTGTACTTGGAGCAGCATTCCACTCCCAAACGCCATCGAATGAACTCGCATGCGCATATCCGCTTCCAAGAACTCCGCTTCCAAGAACTGCAACGCAAACACATCCGAGATATAAAGCGCCAATTCTCAAGATTCTCATCCTTTATAGTTTAAGCATCGATCGACTCGCCCAGTCCATCCTGACAAAAATTTCTGATTTTTGTTTGGCTTTCCTTCTCTATCATATGCGAGAGCTGCATAGTACTGTTTGCGCACCGCTCCGATTTTTTGCACCAGATCCTCCTGATCTTCGATAGAGTTTATTTGATTGACGAAATCTGTCGACATCCTATTGTCATGCGCAGTAGCTTTAGAGTATTCCGAGGTTAGTAATTCCTGAATTTTTCTAATAGCCTTCCCAGACGTTATTGTCCAATCGTATATATTCAAGGCAGTCTTCTCATTGGTAATGCCGCAAAAACCTCGGGGCTCCCAGTACCGCTTCAGATATATCATCTTTGCTTGATCGTCGGTCAACCCTCTCAGATTCTCCAATGTCGGTTCTAATCCGACATCCTCTCTAGCGTGTGCTTGCCACGTCGCCCACGCGATTCCCTTATTCGTAGCTCCGCCTGAATCATTTGAATCGTTGACGAATCCGCCTTCGTTGAGCAAAACTATCTTCGATATCTTTTCAAACCGCGCTTTACAATCACATATCCCCCTTTGCAAAAAATTCCCCACCAGCCCAACCGGATGGATGTGCCACACATCCGGACCAGCCGGAAAGCCCTTCACAGCCTTCGCTGCGTCCCACCATCGGAGCTTTTTTATACGCTCCAACTCCGCCTGCCAGACGTATTTCCCATCACCCATCAGCTTCGATAACCCGTCCCACTTACCCATATCGCCGCCCCATTCACTCTCATAGCGAACGATCAGATGCGAGACCGCCTCGGCGAGCCAAGGGACCGTCAAGGCGTTCTTCAAATCGGCGGGTGTTACGTTCCCGTTGCCGTCCCTTTGCCGCTTAGCGGCCTTTTCCAGCTTCCCGATCAACGGCCCGGCATTCACTGTTGCCGCAATGACACTGAACTCCTCCTCCTCGCCGTCAAGCAACTGCTTGGCCTCGAATAGGTTGCGCCTATACATGTCCAGCAACGGAATGCTTGTCGTATCGACCGTATCGAACCCCGGCCACGCCCAGGGGCTTTGCCACTGCGTGTCGGGGTGATCCTTCTCGCACACCCAGCCCAAGATCGTCGAACCGTCAGCATTGCCCGCCGCGATCGACCACCACTGCGCGCCGCCCTTGTCCTGATCGTCCGCCGCTTTGCCGTTGTCGGCCGACTGCTCAAGCTGCGCGCGAGAGAGTACCTGTTGGTATCCGACGGCCGGTCCCTGCGCACTGGCAATCTGTAGCGGGAAATCTGGCCAGCTATGGACGACTGCCCCGGCTACCTTGCCCGCATACTGCCGCTCAACCCAAAGAGGATCACCCACGGGTGTCTTGCTGACGTGCGGGGAGCGACCGTGTGCCCGCGCGGCCGACTGAGGCCCAGACCGGGTCGGCTGCACCTTAGCCCAACATCCCTTGCCTGGATCGCCCTTCGCTAGCGCCAGCGTGAGACCCGTCAACTGGGTGTTGCTCTGCGGATCGGGACATTTGACGAGCTTCGCGCCCTGCCGGATCACGAGCAACGTTTTCCCGCTCTCGGGCAGTTTCTTCGCCCGGGCCTGACTCTTGCTGATGAAAGTCTCGATTTGGGCCCCAGTGAATACCTCGACGTGAAGCAGCGTGCGCTTCGGTGTCGGTGGGAGCACCTGCGAATGGGCGGAGTTCTGGTACTCGCCCAGATAGCCCACCACGTCGCCCGCCTTGACCGGATACGGCTTGTCGAGCACGACTACCGTATCCAGCGGCTTGGGCTCGACGACCGCATCAAGTACGTCGAGATTGACCCAGCCCGTCGCAGCGCGCGGATCAGGTGTCGCGCCAGCGACGGCGGCAACAGGCGACCCCTTGAGAATCTTCGCGATTTGCGCCCAGCGGGCCACGGCACTTCCGACAACGCTTAGTTCGCTACCTCGCGGCAGCAGACCAATCACGGTTCCATCAGCCCTGTCCAGGATGCGGACGCCCTGGACGCCCTGCGGTGCGTCTGCGGCACCGGGGGCATCAGCTAGCGGCAATGCATATCGGACCTTGGTGTCGGCAGCCGGCGCAAGCACACCAAGACTGTCGGGCGATGGCCCGGCCGCAATGCCTCCAAGCTGCGCGCCGTCGCCTGGTGCGGGGGGATAGGTACTCGCTGAAGCCAGATCGAACCGGAACAGCGTATTGCGCTGGGGAGGTTGCGCCTGGCGATCCCCCGCCTTGCCGCCGACACGGAAATGTCGGTCGCCTTGCCAGAAGGGACGCGTGTGGATAGACAGCGCAGATGAACTGCCATCGTCTGACTGCGCCGCCCGATAACCGGCCCAATCGAGCTGGTGCATGTATAAGCTGTAGAACTCCAGCACCTCGTCGGCAGGCGGTTGGTAAGCCTGCGTGGCACTGGTGGTCGTTGCAGAGGCACTCGATACGGGTGAAGCCGTCGTTGATGACGCGCTTGATGTCTCTGGCGCCGGCGGCAGCACGAGCTTGTGACGTATCAGCACAAACCCCGTCGAATACAGCGCGTGGCGAGGAGGCGTGGTCGGATAGGTCAGCTCGGGATAGGAAGCGTCAAGCCGATAAGCCACGACTTCGCCGTCAGCGATTGCCTGAACACCCTTACCCTGCATTAACGCGCCACCCGTGCCAGCGTCGAAATGGATGCCGCCGTGAAACATGCCGTTTGCCCCGAGCGGGTAGAAGCCGCCATCACCACTTGCCAGTGCGGTGAGCCACGTCTGGGGATTCGCCGGATTGCCATTGATGGGCGCAAAAGGGAAACTCCAGTTCAGGGGCTGCCACTGCGGCGGCTGCGCTGCAGGCGCGGCCGGTTTGACGGGATGAGTCGGATGATTCAGATGCCTAACCATTTTCTCGTATCCGTGTCGCCGTCAGTTGGAGTAATGGTCCGCGCGACTCTTAGGAATCGAGCCAAAACCTTGTTCCAGTGTCGGATTGGCGTTCATCGATTGCGCTCCTTTTTTCTGAACCGTAATGACCTTCAGAAACAGATCGAGCGGTCCGCCCAAGGTGATGCTTCCGTCCTTGAGTTGAACAAACGCCCCGCCGCATTCGAGGATGAGTTCGTTCTTCGCGCTGATGCGTACCGTGCCATTGACACTGGTCACGCTCACATCCTTGTCTGCCAGTAACGACATCGCATCGCTTTGAGCCTGCAGATCAATTGGACCTTTCGCGGCGATCAGCTTCATCCCGAGCTTCTGCGCGAACATTGAGACAAGTTCGCCCGCCGCCACGGTGAAGCGTTTCGCCACGCTGATATCCGCGCTTTTCCCTGCGACCGCGTTGATGTTGTCCTTTGCGCAGATCTGGACGCCACTGCCCGAAACAATCCCCACGGATGCGGGCGCACTCGCAAGCACCCCCGGCTTTTTCAGGCCATTGAGTTCGTCATTGACCTGATGCTGCGCGTCAGTGTCGGCGGGGACAGCCTTCGCACTGTGCGCCGAGTCCGCCAGCGCTCTCGCCAGTTCCAGCGCGCTTTCAAGCTGTGCGATAGTCTCCTGCATATCCAGTTGCTGACCACCCGCCGCAGGCTGGTCATAGGCCGTGATGAACTGCCCTTTCCCTGCGCGCATCGCACCGTAACCCGACGTGCGCAATTCAAACCCTTCACCCCGCCGTTCGAGCTTCTGGTTGACCAGATAGCCGAGGTTCAGTTGCGACTTGCCCGAATGCTCGGTCGACAGCTTGATGCCTTCCTGACCTTCCCAGTCCTCCATGCGCAGCTTGTTGTTGCTCTGCGTGCGGATCACGTTACGCGAGAGCCAGCGCCGGTCGCTCGTCACGTGGTCGACGGCATGACTGTGATGATGGAAGGCCGCGATATACGGCTTGTCGGGATCGCCGTCCCTGAACTCGATCACGGCCTCCGTGCCGTCCAGCGCCGGAAAGTGGAAGCCCGTCTGCAACGCCCCGGCGAACGGTTTCGCCAGACGCAGCGGCACACTCTCCCCGCCAGCGGGCCACGGTGCAAAATCCGTGTCGAAACGCACCGTGTAGTAACCAGCGGCAGTCAGATAGGCGTATTTGTATTGGTCGGGCGACGTCACCCGTGCCGACAGCGAACCGGGGATCTTCGCCCACGTCGACTCCTCCAGCTTCAACCGGAAACGCCGCCCGGACGGAATCGCCTGCCAGGTGTTCGTGTAGGCCGCATCGCGTGCGCCACGATGCGTGACCGCGATCACGACCTGACCATCGGGCGCATCGGGCAACGCCTCATCGACACGCAGGATACGCGCCGGTTGTAGCGCGAGCACGTTGCTTTCGCCCTCGTAGACGACCTGCCATGCTATCGCCGCCTCGTGACGAAGTTGCGCCTCCCACTTCGCGCTCGCCTGATCCAGGTGATGCGTGCCGTAGATGTACGGCTGGCCGTAGGTGGTGGGATCCTGAGGTGCGACGTTTGCCTCGTCCCGGAAGCGTTCCCACGCCTGTTCGGGGTTATAGTCGGCCACCGAGAACGACTGCGGCACGGTCCGCGCGTGGGTCTCCAGCGAGAACACTGACTCGATCGCCGCTTCGAGTCCCGCATTCTCCCGGTATGGGACATCGAGTTGCGGTTCATAGATGTAATGGTCGATGTCGTCACCAAACACGATCTGGTCGCCATGCTCGGTCTCGACCGTGTAGCAGTAGATGCCCGCTTTTTGCATCAGCATCTGGACGAAAGCGAGATCGGTCATCCGGTACTGGAAACGGAACAGGTGCTGCGGATACGTCCGGCGCAACCGGAAAGCGAACTGGTGGCCCTTCAGCCCGTGACGTCGCAACACGGCCTCGATGATCTGCGGCGTTGTCTGATGCTGATAGATGTGGCTCGTGGTGACCGCATCGAGCCGGGCGAGGTGAGACATGACGATGACTTCGTAGCGGGTGAAGTCCTTCGTCGTCTTAAGAGTCGAGAGCGACGCAATGAAGCCGGAGAAGCTGCGTGGCGTACCGGGTGCGGGATCAACCAGGAATACCGCGTCCCGGTTCAAATAGTCCTCGCGTGCAAGCTTGCCCGGATGCGTGAGCTGAATGCGGATCTCGGTGGGCGCCCCGATACGTTCGGTGGCCTCGAACGAGACTACGGAGAGCGCCGCCGCGCTCGCCGCCCCCGGAACTTCAAGAAAATATGCCTGACGCCCTGTGATCGCCATCAGGCCACCTGCATACGCTCTGCTGTCCTCGAACAGGCTCGCCATCGCTTCTCCTCCGTCCCACGCCAGTGCCACGAAACTCTCTCGTGTGTCGACACCGCATCCGTTGATGCAAACAATGCGGTCGCTTTGGGCCAAGAGATTAAGACGTGTGAGATTTATTGAAAAGCGTAGTTATCCTACTATTTAATCATATGTTGCTTTTCGTAAACCATTTGCAAACCTTGACAATTTCCATTCGTTGTACGTGCTATATGATTTTCGATAACCAATCAAGAATGAAGAAATCAGGAGAAACTGGATGACGAGATTGATCGCACTCAAAGGAAACCTGACCACCACGGGAGGCCGAGTGCTGGATGGTGACGTAACGATGCTCGACGATGGACAGCCGCTTGCGCGCCACATGGGGCTCGCGTCCTGTCCACGCTGCGGACAGAATGGCCCCATCTATGGCACCGCGCTGAACTGGGGAATAGGAGCCTCGCGTGGCGTACGCGATGGCGACATCGTGATGTGCCGCTGTCCGCGCGGCACGAACCGAGTCATCGCGCGTTCGTCGATTTACGACGGCGGATAAGACATCGAATATCAGGCGTGCGCAGCGTTAATGCCGAATAGATCACACCCCGCCGCACGCACGCCCGTTTCTCCCACCGCGAATTCCCCGAACGTCATCCCCATCGGCCGCACCCGCATACGCTCATCCAGCCTTCGCCACGGCAAATCCGCCGGATCGGCGGCCATCGGTCCGGGTGCCTTCGCCACCAGAACCGCATGCGCGCCCGCCTGAAAATCCGCGCGGAAATGCACCGAACTCTTCACCACAAGCACCTTCATCTGTTCAGGCTCGACGCCCCCAACGCGAAAAAAGTTGCGTTCGAAAATCTGCATCTTGATCGTGCTGACCACGATCCGCACACCGTCGATACGCAAACACGCCACCGGCCCAAGATCGCCCTGCATGCCGTTCATCATCGGACCGTCAAAACGAAAACGCCCATCCGACAGATGCTCGACTTCGAAAACGCCTTGTAGCGGCGCGTCGCCCGGCACACCCGAGCGGCCCGCCAGCGCCAGTTCGATGCGCGCGCCGACGCCCGCGCGATGCGCCGCTGCCGCCGCCTGAGCGTCCCATATCACGCCTACGGCCGCGTCCTGCACGCGATGACGCAACAACGCGCGCACCATGCCCATCGTGTTCGAATCGCCACCCACGCCCGGATTGTCCTGCGTATCGGCGATGATCACGGGCTTGTCCGCATGTTGCGCGAGACGCGACGCTTCGCTCACCGCTTCGTCGGGTGAAAGAAAGCGCACTTCCCATTGCGCTTCATCGGCGAGCATGCGCGCGTGAAGCGCATCGATGGCCTTCACGAGCGCGTCTTCGTCATCGCCATAACCCCAGATCACGGGCCCGCACTCAGGAAAATCCGCTGCGGGAAAGCCCGGCGCAAACGACAGCGAAGCAACCGCTCCGTCTTCGAGCGCAGCGAGCATCTCGTACACGCCGAGCGCGGGCTCGACGAGCGTGCACATCGCATTCACGGGAATCAGAAACGGAATGCGCCGCGACGCGCGTTTCAAAGGGCGTCGATCATGCGTCAGCCTTTCGAGCAACGCGGCGGCACGCTCGCCCGTTTCAGCCATGTCGACATGCGGGTAGGTTCGATACGCGACGATCGCATCCGCGAGTTGCAGCATCCTGTCCGTCACGTTCGCGTGAAGATCGAGCGAGACGACGAGCGGCATGTCATCACCGGCGACGCCCCGAACGCGCGCGAGCAGTTCGCCTTCGCCGTCGTCGACATGCTCGGCGACCATTGCACCATGCAGATCGAGATAGATGGCATCGAAGCCACCCGCGCGCACGGCATCGACGATCTCGCCGGCGATACGCTCGTAGGCGTCTTCCGTCACGTGCGCGGACGCGCTCGCGCCCGCCCAGATGACGGGAATCAGTTCGTGGCCCGCCGCCTCCGCGGCCTTGATGAAGCCGCCAATCGGCACGTTCACGTCACGCAGCGTCAGCACGTCGGCGCCGCGCGTCAAAGGCGGAAAGCCCTCGCCCTGAACGAAACTCTGATACGACGCCCGGGTCGGCGCAAAGGTGTTGGTCTCGTGCTGAAAACCGGCGATCAGGATCTTCATGACTCTTTCATCCTCTTGTTCAGCGAACTCAGTTCGATTCGGGGCTCAGCGTCAACTCGGCCGCTTCATGAACGGGCTTGCGCGTCGACCGGTTGGCGAGAATCAGCAGACCTGCGATCACCGGCATGACCGCCATCACGATCAGCGCGAGTTGCGAATTGCCCGTCGCCGTGCGCGCCCAGCCGATTGCCGCCGGCCCCCAGAAACCGCCCGACAATCCGATCGTATTGATCAGCGCAATGCCGCCCGCCGCCGCCGGGCCTTTGATGTATTCGGCAGGCATTGCCCAGAACACCGTGTAGGCCATCCACATCATCGCCGTCGCCGCCGTCAGCAGTGCGAGCGTCGCGAACAGGTGCCCTTGCGTGAAAATCGATGCGATCAGCAACAACGCGCCAATCAGAGCAGGCAACGCGCAGTGCAGACGCCGCTCGCCCGAACGGTCCGAACTGCGTCCCGCGACGTACATGCCGATCCCCGCCGCGACATACGGAATCGCGACATACCAGCCAAGACGCAGCGTGTCGCTCACGCCCTGCTCCTTGATCAGCGTCGGCAGCCAGAAGCTGATCGCGTAGATCGGGAAAATGATCGAGAAGTACGCGAAGGCCAGCAGATAGACGCGCGGATCGCGCGCCACGGCCTTGAACGAGTGGTTGTGCGCGTGCGCCACGCCCGTTTCGCTTTCCAGCAACTGCTTTTCATCTGCGCTCAGCCAGCGCGCGTCGGCGGGACGGTTCGACAGCACGAACAGCGTGAGCACGCCTAGCACGATGCACGGCAGGCCTTCGACGAGAAACATCCACTGCCAGCCCGCCAGCCCATGGACACCCGAGAGCGCCGAAATCAGCCACGCCGACAACGGCCCGCCGACGATCCCGCCCAGCGGCCCGGCGAGAAACACGATCGCGATGGCGCGCGCCATGCGCGTCGGCCCGTACCAGCACGACAGGTAATAGATCATGCCCGGCGCGAAGCCCGCTTCGAAAATGCCCAGCAGAAAGCGCATGCCGTAGAACATCGGCACGTTGCGCACGAACAGCATGCACGCCGACGTGATGCCCCATAGCACGAGAATGCGGCTGAACGTCTTGCGTGCGCCGATTTTCGGCAGCAGCAGATTGCTCGGCAATTCGAACAGCACATAACCCAGAAAGAAGATGCCCGCGCCGACGCCATATGCCGCATCCGAGAAACCGAGGTCGCTCTGCATCTGGAACTTGGCGAAGCCGACATTCACGCGGTCCAGATACGCAAACATGTAGCAGGCGAGAAGAAACGGCAGCAACCGCCAGTTGAGCCGGTTGTAGAGGGCGCGAGCCGCGTCGCTCTCCCGCAGGGTCTGTCGTGCTGTCATGTTCGTCTCCGGTATGTCGGGTTTGGATTCCGTGCTTGCGTTCCAGCATGGTGTCGGGGTAAAAATGCGCGAGCAAGAGCAACTAAGTTCACACTTCGTTGCTTGCAAGGCAACGACAGCCCATTAACGCTCTGGAGACCGCCGACATGCGCGAAATCAATCAGCAACGGCTGCGCTACTTTCACGAGGTGCTCTCGCACGGCACGATTCGCGGCGCGGCGGACAGCCTGAACACGTCGCCTTCCGTGATTACGCGCCAGATCAGACTGCTCGAAGAGGAACTCGATACGACGCTGTTCGAGCGCGAGGCGCGCGGCGTCAAGCCGACCGAGGCCGCCATGCATCTGCTCGAGTTCTGGCGTGGCTACCGTTCGCAGCAGGAAAAGCTCGAAGACCAGCTGCATTTGCTGAAGGGGCTTCAGCAAGGCCAGGTGCAACTGGCCGTTAGCGAGGGCTATGTCGATCCGCTGATCGAGGAAGTGATCGCGCCGTTTTGCGCGAAGTATCCGCAGCTCGATATCAATATCGAAAGTCTCGCCGTCGACGATCTGCTCAACCAGGTCGCCGAAAGCCGCGCGCATATCGGGCTTGCGTACAATCCGCCGCCGCATCCGCGCATCGAGTACCGCGCGAGTTCGGCGCAGCCCGTCGTTTTGCTGGTCAGACGCGATCATCCGCTGGCGTTGCGCGGCACGTCCGCCAGCGTGAAGGACCTGCTGGAATGGCCGCTCGCGCTGATGCCCGCCACCTTCGGCATCGGCCACGCCGCGAAAATGCTGGAGTTCGCGGAGAACATCGAGATCCGCGCGACGCTCACCAGCAATTCGCTGACCGCGCTCAAGCGCTTCATCGCGCATGGCGACGGCGTCACGCTGATCGGCGAGTTCGCTGCGTATCGCGAACTGGTGGCGGAAGAACTCGCCATCGTGCCGATCGATCATCCGTTGTTTCAGGGCGCGAAGGCGCGCTTGCTCGTGAAGTCGGGACGGCCTCTCGCGGCAGCGGCGAATGAATTGCTCGAATGGATCTTGCGAAGGATGTCGATGTTCGCACCCGGCAATACGTCGACCGATGCCTGACGACACGCTGCCCGAACGTTGCCTCCGCAAGCTTTCATGCACGGCCTCGCCGTAATGCCGCAGTAGCGCCGCCGTCGGCCATTCGTCATATTTGAAACTAAATTGTAGAACGCATACCACTTTGACGTTAAGAGAACGTGTTCGTCTCTTCATCTCAATGGGCAATGACGTTTCTCCACACTCTCAAGATTGGTCCGCGTCTCGGCGCGGGCTTTGCAATCGTTCTGCTTCTGCTTTGCGCGGTCGGCGGCGTCGGCCTGCTGCAATCGTCGCGCATCTACGAGGGCACGCATCGTATCGGCAGTGACTGGCTGCCCAGCGTCGAAACGCTCGGCACCATGCGCGGTCATGCCGACGACGTGCGCCGCCTGTCGCTGCGTGAATTGCTGAGCACCGACGCAGACCAGATTCGCACCACGCGCGCTCAGCACGCGGATGCCGTGACTGCTTTCGCGCAGTCGTTGAACGCCTATTCGACGCTGATCTCGTCGCCCGAAGAACAGCAGCTGTACGACAGCATCAAGTCGTCGTGGGCCAGCTATCTCGAAGTCGACCAGAAAATCGAAAAGCTGATCGACGCGGGCGAAGCGAGTGCGGCCGAAGCGCGGCAAGTCGCGGCGGGCGAAGCGTCGACGCGCTTCACGGCGACGCTCGATCAGATCGACAGCGACATCAAGCTGAACCATCAGGGCTCGGTCGAGGAAGTCGCGAAAGCGGGAGATGCCTTCCACAGTGCGCGCATCTGGACCGTCGTGCTGTCGGCGCTTGCGTTGCTTGCGGGCGCGTTCATCGCCGTCGTCACCACGCGCTCGATCATCGGGCCGCTGCGCGGTTCCGTCGAGGTAGCCGAGACCGTCGCGCGCGGCGATCTGACTGCGGCGATCGCCATCGATGGCACGGACGAACTGAGCCAATTGCTCGGCGCGCTGCGCCACATGAACGAACGTCTGCAGGATACGGTCAGCCGCGTGCGTTCGAGCAGCGAAAGCATCGCAGCGGGCTCGTCGCAAATCGCCGCGGGCAACGCCGATCTGAGCCAGCGCACGGAAGAACAGGCCGCATCGCTAGAAGAAACGGCCGCTAGCATGGAAGAGCTGACGGCGACCGTCAGGCAGAACGCGGAGAACGCCACCCAGGGCAATGCGCTGGCGGCGCGCGCGTCGGAAACGGCGGCGCGCGGCGGCGAGGTCGTGAGCCGCGTGGTCGATACGATGCACGGCATCTCGACCAGTTCGCAGCAGGTGGCGCAGATCATCTCGGTGATCGAAGGGATCGCGTTTCAGACCAACATCCTTGCGCTTAACGCGGCCGTCGAAGCGGCACGCGCGGGCGAACAGGGACGCGGCTTCGCGGTCGTCGCGGGCGAGGTGCGCACGCTCGCACAGCGCAGCGCCGCGGCGGCGAAGGAGATCAAGGATCTGATCGGGGAATCGGTGAGCCGCGTGAACAGCGGCACCGCGCTCGTCGACGAGGCGGGCCGCACGATGGGCGAAATCGTGCAGTCGGTGCGCCAGGTGTCCGATCTGATGGGCGAGATCAGCGCGGCGTCCGGCGAGCAGCATCGCGGCATCGAGCAGGTCAATGTCGCTATCTCGCAGATGGACGAGGTGACGCAGCAGAATGCGGCACTCGTCGAGCAGGCTTCGGCGGCGACGCAGTCGATGGCGTCGCAGGCGGCGACGCTGCGTGAACTGGTGTCGGTGTTCAGGTTGCCGGGCGGGCAGCACGCAAACGCAATGCACGCTGCGCCGACTCCTTCGCGAGCCGTCGCGCGTGCCGCCGTGGCCGCACCCAGGAAAACGACGGACGCTGCTTCTGCAAAACCGCTCGCCGCCCAGTTGCCGAATGCCGAAAAAACGGCCGCGAGCCGCGCCGAAACCGATTGGGCGACCTTCTGAATCGCGGCGCATCCGCTTGCCTCACGTGATGCGCCGTTCGATCTTCACTTGTGCGTGACGGGCAACAGCTTCATCGCAGCGGGCCGCTCTTGCGCCGCATTCGCCGTCACGCTTGCCGCCATATGCGTCGGCATAGCCGTCGCCCCGGCGCTCGCGCGGCTCGCCAGCATCGCGCACACGCGGCTCGCGCCAACTGAGCCGGCAACCGCGAACACCACCGGGAACAGCATGTCGTGGCCAAGGTGGGTGAACTCGGCGACCAGAACGATCGCGGTGATCGGCATGTTCATCGACGAAGCGAGAAACGCCGCTGCCCCGACCAGCGCAAACGCGCCGGCGGGCACGCTCGCGCCGATCAGATTCCACGCGCCGCCGAGCACGACGGCCAGTAGCGCGCCGACCGTCAGCCCCGGCGTCAGCAGACCGCCATGCGCGCCGACGCGCAGGCTGCTCGCGCTCACGGCAACCTTCAACGCAAGGAGCGCCGCCGCGAGCCCGATGCTCAACTGACCGTCGAAGCCTAGCTGCGCAGTGCCCTTGCCGTTGCCAAGCAATTGCGGGAAGTGCACGGCGAGCAAACCGATCACGGCGAAGTTCAGCACGTTGAGCGGAATCATCAGCCAGCCCGCACCCGGCGCGGCATTGCGCGCACGATCCATGAAGCGCGAGAACGCGTATGCGGCGATGCCGAACACTGGCCCTGTCGCCACCGACCACGCAATCAGGCTGCCGCTCAGCGCGAACGACGGAATCGCGTATTGCGACTCGTCGCCAAGCCCCATCCACGCGACCACAGCGGCGATCACCGACGTCACGAGCGCAATCGCAACCGTGGTCGCATCGAATGTGACGAGCAGCACTTCGAGCACGAATACCGCGCCGCCGAGCGGCACGTTGTACACGGCGGCGAGCCCGGCGCCCGCGCCGCAGGCGATCATCACGCGCGTTTCGTTCGCCGACAGGCCAGCGACGCGCGCCAGCCAACCTGCCGCCAGCGAGCCGACTTCGCGCGGCGCGACCTCGCGGCCCAACGGCGAGCCGAGCGCGACCGTCACGATCTGCAGCAGCGCATGCGCGAGCGTGCTGAGCATCGGCATGCGCGTGTCGGGCGATTTCACCGCCTGTTTGATGCTGACGAGCGGACGGCCGAAACGGCGCACGGCCCACCAGCCGAATCCCGCGATCAGACCGCAGACGGCCATGACGATCACGCGCCGTTCGGGCGACGCGCCATCGACCCCTTGTAAAAAGCTTTCGCCGCCGACGATCGCATTCAGGCTGTAGCCGTACGCGACGTGCTGGACGGCGTGCAGCAGCAGCGCGAGCAGCATGCCGCCGAGTCCCGCGCCAACGCCCGTCAGTACGGTGACGACGGCAAGGCGGATCAGTGATTTGCGGTCGAGGGTGATGGGAGACGGCATGACGGCGTTTTGCTCGGCGGGACGGGAAGCCTCTACTCTAGGGTTTTCCCTTAAATTCAGCAAACGACTTTATATACTTAATTGATGATTCGCACGACTGTGTGAAAAGCACGGCTGCAAACGACAGCCCTGCGAAGGCACGCGGCAGGCCACGCCCGGTGGCGGACCCAACCTCGCGCGCTACCCCTGCCGATGGAACTGAATGTGTCGAAAGGTCTTGAAGCAGCCGGCGCTGAGAATGCACTCGGCGTAATCGCGCCGCCCCGTCATTTCAGAATGTTTGGATCACTAATCATTGAATTGGGAAAACCCGATCATCTCACTTAAAAGCGAACTGCAAATCAATAGCCAAAGCTCGGGTTCAACCAGGGCCGCGGCCGTATCCGGCTATACGCTGCGCTTCACGCCGAATAAGAACGAAAGCAATAGCAATGCAAACGTATGTAATAGGCCGGTAAGGAATGTTTCTCGATTACGCAATATGGGAATGATTCAATGCCGTTGCTTCTCCTCCATCTTGAAGTGAGCTTGCAATTCCACCTAAAAAAACCCAGCAACTCCACGCATAACGGAGCGCTGAACGGCAATCTGGAGCCCCCCGAGAAATGCTTTACAGAAAAATACTCCCCAGCGCGATCGCTGTCGCGGCGCTGTTGACCATCGCCGCGTGCGGCAGCAGTTCGCACAGCAACACGACGACGTCGACGCCGCCCGCCGTTTCTGCGCAAAACGCCCTGGCGACCGCGACGCCCATCAAGCACCTCGTTGTGATCTTCGGCGAGAACGTCTCCTTCGACCACTATTTCGCCACCTATCCGAGCGCAAAGAACGTGGCGGGCGAGCCGGCGTTCACGGCAGCGTCCGGCACGCAAACGGATATCGCAACGCTCGCCGCCGCTGGGCTGACGGGCTCGGCTAACCCGAACGCGCAGGCGACTTCGCCCAACATCGTCGCCGCGACGGTGAACGGCCAGACGACCACGCCGCCGACACTGGGCGCCGCGCTGACCACGACCACCGCGCAGCCGTTCCGCCTCGACCGTTCCCAGGCAAACACGAAGAGCCAGAATCACAGCTATGCGCCCGAACAGCTTGCCGACGACAACCTGAATATGGACGCGTTCCCGCTCTTCACGTCGGCCAGTTCGATCATTGCCGGCAGCACAGGCCAGTTTGGTTCATCGGCGCAGGTGCTCGGCTACTTCGACGGCAACACGGTCACCGCGTACTGGAACCTCGCACAGAACTTCGCGATGAACGACAACGCGTGGACGGACACGTTTGGTCCGTCGACACCGGGCGCCATCGAAGTGATCTCGGGCCAGAATCAGGGCTTGACGCTCACGCCGAATCCGAAGAACCCGACCGTCACGACCAGCAACAACGCGATTCCTGACGGACAGGGAGGCGTCACGATGATCGGCGACCTCGACCCGACCACCGACACCTGCACGGCCGCCGCGCAAACCGCGACTTCCGGCCCGACGGGCATGATGGGCGGCAAGAACATCGGCGATCTGCTCAACGCTGCGAACATCACGTGGGGCGGATTCATGGGCGGCTTCAACCTGCAGACCGTCAACGCGAACGGTACGACGGGCTGCCAGCGCTCGACGTGGTCGGACGTGCTTGGCAGCGCGCCGGTCGACTATGTCCAGCACCACGCGTGGTTCCAGTACTACCCGTCGACGGCCAATCCGACCCACCAGCGTCCGAGCTCGATGGCGATGATCGGCTACACCGAGCCGACGCTCGACAACACGGCCACGCCGGTTCACCACCAATACGACAGCGATGACTTCTTCGCGGCTGTGCAGGCGGGCAACTTCCCGTCGGTCAGCTTCCTGAAGGCACCGGCAATCGGCGACGGCCATCCGGGCAATTCGGACCCGCTCGACGAGCAGGCATTCGTCGTGAAGGTCACGAACTTCCTGCAGCAGCAGCCTGACTGGAAGAACACGCTCGTCGTGATCGCCTACGACGACTCCGACGGTTGGTACGACCACGTCGTGCCGACCATCAAGAGCTCGTCGTTCGATACCACGCTCGTCACCCACGTCGGGACGGCGACCTTCACGGGCGCCGACCAGCTGTCGGGCCAGGGCCAGTGCACCAGCGCGGGCGCGACGCAGCCGCTCGGCATCAACGGCGGTGTGGTCAACGGCCGTTGCGGTCCGGGTACGCGCACGCCGTTCCTCGTGGTTTCGCCGTGGGCAAAACAGAACTACGTCGACCACACGCCAATCACGCAGGCGTCCGTCGTCAAGTTCATCGAAGACAACTGGCTCAGCGGCAAGCGCCTCGGCGCGGGTTCGTTCGACGCAACGGCGGGCGATATCCGCAGCATGCTGAACCTGACCGGCGCGGGCAACAACCCGGCCGTCTTCCTCGACCCGACCGTTGGTACGAAGCTCGCCGCTGCACCGGCGACCAACTAAGCCGACGCGCGTCCCGCCCCGTTTCACATATGGCCGGATAACGGCGCCATTGCAGCGGGACGCCAGATAACTCGAAGTGGGTCGAGCCAGCGCGGCAACGTGCTGGCTCGACGTCTTTTCCGGATCATTTTTGCCATCATCGCCATGAGCTCTCCAAACTCCGCCTTGCCGCCCTCACTGCCTGCCGGCGAGCCCTCGCGCCCAGCCAGCGCCAGACGACAGCTTCTGCGAGCGCTCGGCTGGGCCGTCGCCGTCATTGCGGCCGGCTGCGCCGCCTTTATCGCTTATGCGGCAATCTATCCGGAGCGGATGCCTGTTGCGATCGGCGCCATCGTCGAAGACATCACCGGCGCGAATCCGCAGCCAGTCGCGTTACACGTGCCACCGAGCCAGCCGTTGAGCGCGGTTGCCCTGCTCGGCAAGCAGATTTTCAATGACCCGTCGCTTTCGGCGTCGGGCAAGCAATCATGCGCGTCGTGCCACAGCCCCGAGCGTGCGTACGGGCCGCCGAACGACCTGTCCGTGCAGCTCGGCGGTCCGCATCTGACCGACGCGGGCTACCGGCCGCCGCCGTCGCTTGCTTACCTGTACCGCCAGGCGCCGTTCTCGATTGGCCCGGACCAGAACGACATGGACGCCGCGCCCGTCACGCTCGATCAATTGGCCACGGCAGCAGGCGGCACGCAACGCGCGGTGAAAACGGCAGGCGTTGCGCCCGCGGCACCCGCGCTCGTCCCGCAGGGCGGCCTGTTCTGGGACGGCCGCGCGAGCACATTGCAGGATCAGGCAATCGGCCCGATGCTGAATCCCGTCGAAATGGCCAACAAGAGCACGGGCGAGGTCGTGCACAAGCTGCTGAATGCGAAGTATCTCGACCAGTTCAAGCAGCTGTTCGGCGACGGGGTCATCAACCAGCCCGATCTGCTCGTCGATGAAGCGATGTTCGCGGTGGGACGCTACGAGTTCGAAGACCCATCCTTTCATCGCTTCACGAGCAAGTACGACTACTGGCTCCAGGGCAAGGCCCGTCTGACACAAGCGGAGCTGCGCGGCTTGCGTCTGTTCAACGATCCTGACAAGGCCAACTGTGCAGGATGCCATCTGAGCAAGCCGACGGCCGACCATTTGCCGCCGCTTTTCACCGACACGCAATACGAGGCACTGGGCGTGCCGCGCAATCGCAATCTGGCCATCAACAAGGACCGGAATTTCTACGACATGGGCGTATGCGGTCCTTTCCGCGCCGACGCCGCGACGCTCACGCAGTACTGTGGCATGTTCCTGACGCCGACCTTGCGCAACGTCGCCACGCGGCACACCTTTTTCCACAACGGCGTCTATCACGACCTGAAGCAGGTGATGGACTTCTATAACCTGCGCAATACGAGTCCCGAAAAGATCTATCCGCTCGATGCAGCAGGCAAGCCGGAAAAGTACGATGATCTGCCCGAGAAGTACCACGCGAATATCGACGTCGCCGACGCGCCGTTTGACCGCAAACTGGGCGAAAAGCCCGCTATGACCGACGATGAGATCCAGGACATCATCGCGTTCATGAACACGCTGACGGACGGTTACAAGCCCTAGTACCCGCATTGCTCGTGTCGGGTCACGTCGCGCGCATCTGCAGGTGCGCGCGACATGGACACAACGCTACTTCAGGAAAATGTATCGCGAGAAATACGGCGAGCTGCCCGACTGATGCTCACGTACACAAGG